>NZ_OY775937.1:2016250-2335000 GCF_963675255.1 uncultured Desulfobacter sp. | reverse complement strand
GTATTTAGCCTTATGTGATGGTCCACACAAATTCCCACAGAATTTCTCGTGTTCCGCAGTACTTGGGAGTGCAAAAATAAGAGAGATCATTTTCACTTACAGGACTGTCACCTGCTATGGTCAAGCTTTCCAGCTTGTTCAGCTAATGATTTCTTTTGTAACTTATTGGATCCTCCGAAACAGATCCGATCTGCATCCCGCGACCCCGTTAACGCAACGCTTTCGGGCTTGACACGTTAACGGTTTGGGCTGGTCCCCGTTCGCTCGCCGCTACTCAGGGAATCGTTATTACTTTCTATTCCTGGGGGTACTAAGATGTTTCAGTTCTCCCCGTTACCCTCCTTAACCTATGTATTCAGTTAAGGATGACACGATATTAATCATGCCGGGTTGCCCCATTCAGAAATCCCCGGGTCAAAGGATGTTTAGCTCCTTACCGAGGCTTATCGCAGCTTTCCACGTCTTTCTTCTTCACTTGACACCAAGGCATCCGCCGTTTGCTCTTAGTAGCTTAGCCACTATTCCACAAATAAGTTTAAACGCTTTGATGTTTTTGAAAATTTTGTGAACTTCTTCATTGCTTCACGTCAATTTTAAAACAGCATAGTCTACTACGCTTTATTTAAAATTGCCGATCGCGCCTTGAATTTCAGCAAAATTTTCTTCAACATAGCCTGGAGTGATTGATTTTCATCTTTCACACCATTTTATATTTAGTTGATTGGGTGTTCATTAACACCTTCTCAACAACGCTATTGATATTTACTACAACAAATTGTCAAAGAACAAAGAGAGTTTCGATCTCTCAAAATTGGCCAGTGAATCCAAAAAAAGCTTTATGTGTTTCTTTCCTTTGAAAGGAGGTGATCCAGCCGCTGATTCCTCAACGGCTACCTTGTTACGACTTCACCCCAGTTATCGACCATACCTTAGGCGCCTGCCCC
Organism: uncultured Desulfobacter sp.; assembly: GCF_963675255.1. Taxonomy (GTDB): domain Bacteria; phylum Desulfobacterota; class Desulfobacteria; order Desulfobacterales; family Desulfobacteraceae; genus Desulfobacter. The sequence goes on along the minus strand of NZ_OY775937.1, from coordinate 2,334,056 downwards.
TATAAATAGTTAGCCCAGCGACGTCGGGTATAATCAACTTCCATGGTGTGACGGGCGGTGTGTACAAGGCCCGGGAACATATTCACCGCGGCATGCTGATCCGCGATTACTAGCGATTCCAACTTCATGGGGTCGAGTTGCAGACCCCAATCCGGACTGGGATAGGCTTTTGGGATTCGCTTCCCTTTGCAGAGTCGCTGCCCTTTGTACCTACCATTGTAGCACGTGTGTAGCCCTGGATATAAGGGCCATGAGGACTTGACGTCATCCCCACCTTCCTCCCCGTTGACCGGGGCAGTCTCGCCAGAGTTCCCACCATTATGTGCTGGCAACTGACGATAAGGGTTGCGCTCGTTGCTGGACTTAACCAAACATCTCACGACACGAGCTGACGACAGCCATGCAGCACCTGTCTCTGTGCTCCCGAAGGCACTATCCCAATTACGGGATATTCACAGGATGTCAAACCCAGGTAAGGTTCTTCGCGTTGCGTCGAATTAAACCACATGCTCCACCGCTTGTGCGGGCCCCCGTCAATTCCTTTGAGTTTTAGTCTTGCGACCGTACTTCCCAGGCGGTACACTTAATGCGTTAGCTTGGGCACAGCAGATTTTAATATCCGCCACACCGAGTGTACAACGTTTACTGCGTGGACTACCGGGGTATCTAATCCCGTTCGCTACCCACGCCTTCGCGCCTCAGCGTCAATATCGGTCCAGAGAGATGCCTTCGCCATCGGTGTTCCTCCTGATATCTACGAATTTCACCTCTACACCAGGAATTCCTCTCTCCTCTCCCGTATTCAAGTCTTGCTGTTTCAAGTGCACTTCCGGGGTTGAGCCCCGAGCTTTCACACCTGACGGACAAGACCGCCTGCGCGCCCTTTACGCCCAATAATTCCGAATAACGCTTGCGCCCCCCGTGTTACCGCGGCTGCTGGCACGGAGTTAGCCGGCGCTTCCTCCACAGGTACCGTCAATACAATCATCTATTAAACAATTATAATTTCTTCCCTATTGACAGAGCTTTACGACCCAAAGGCCTTCTTCACTCACGCGGCGTTGCTGCGTCAGGGTTGCCCCCATTGCGCAAAATTCCTCACTGCTGCCTCCCGTAGGAGTCTGGACCGTGTTCCAGTTCCAGTGTGGCTGATCATCCTCTCAGACCAGCTAACCATCGTTGCCTTGGTAGGCCTTTACCCCACCAACAAGCTAATGGTACGCAAACTCATCCCCAAACAATTGCTTTCATGAAGAGGCAATCTTTCATCAATCTACTTATGTGAATCGACTTTATCCGGTATTAGCTATCCTTTCGAATAGTTATCCCAGGCTTGAAGGCAGATTATCTACGTGTTACTCACCCGTGCGCCACTCTACTCAGGATTGCAAGCAATCCCTTTCTCGTTCGACTTGCATGTGTTAAGCACGCCGCCAGCGTTCATTCTGAGCCAGGATCAAACTCTCCAGTTATAATCCTTTACTAAAACTTTTTAAGGTCTGCACTTATAGCTGTTACGCTCAAGCGCATTGTCATTGACCCGCTCTTTTCTTTTTCACTGACCAATTTTCAAAGATCAAAATTCTTTTCAAAACCTCAAAAGAACTCGATGAGAATATACAAAAATAAAATCTTTGTCAAATGTTTTTTTATTTTAATATTGCAGTAACACAATCCCGGCTGGCCGGCGTTCTCCAAACTGCATATTTTTTTCATAAATTGATGTACCCTGAAAAACTATTGCTGTTCTCTCTGTCTTGTATTTTCAATTAGTTGGGTTTAAAATCAAAACTACCATGCTGGAAATCCAGCATGGTAGTCAATAATAATACAAAATTAAAGGTTCACAAATAAGGGCTTGTACTTGCGAATCAAAATTTAATTGTGTTGAGCACGCACAATACGCTATTTCATTTATCCTTAACGACGATTTGATCTCTGTTGGCTTCAAACGCCTTAGGTCCGATCCCCTTTACCTTCATAATTTCTTCTATATTTGTAAAAGGCGTACTTTTACGAAATTCAATTATCCTGTCAGCAAGGGCATCGCCAACATATTTCAATGTTATCAGCTGTTCTTTGGGCGCTGTATTAATATTCACCTTATTTGCGTCAGCCATTGCCGGCAACGTACAGAGGGTCACCATCACACAAACCAAAACACAAAGGGTTCTTCTTAACTTTGTTTCCATAATTCCTCCATATTAAATATTGATAAAAGTCTACACATTTAGATTGCAGACGCTGAAACCATTTCTGATCAATATGAAAAAAGCAGATGAAAATTGAACAAAACAAATATTAGAAGTGCCAGATCAAAAAGCAGCTTAATCATTTCAATAATAACATATCTATTAACTCTAATAAAAGTCGAATAAAATATCAACAGCAATTCTAAATTTGAGTCCGTATGCCATCTTGCTCGAAATAATACTGCGAGCAAGAGCACGAACACGAGCAAGAAAAAAGCAGGCAGGAAAGATAATACTTTGTTAAATTTAGAATTGCTGAAATAACAATAATTTTAATGACAAGCTCATTCAACTTGGATGATATTCAGGTATCAATAAATAGCCTGCCTCCATTGAACAACAGATCAGTATTTTATATTTTTAATTCCAAGCGCCTTTGCCAGTGCCTTTCTGGCACCAGCCTCACCATGAACTATCCGGATTTCTTTAGGCGCTTCTCCCATTGACATTACCCAGTCCACCAGATCCGCCTGATCGGCATGGGCAGAATATCCGGACAGAGTATGAACCCGGGCCCGGACCGCCATCTTTTTTTCAACAATCCGACGCCCAAGGGTCCCTCTGGCCTGGTATCCCACAAAAAAATATCATTTTTTGGATCTTCCAAACCGTGCTCGAGATGATCCACAATCCGTCCGCCGGTACACATGCCGCTGCCGGCAATAATAATCCCCGGTCCCTCAAAAGCCAGCAACCGCTTATGATCCCTGAATCGCTCCACCGAATACAAATGCTTGAAATCTATGGGGTGGTCCCCATGTGCTTTAAGTACCTTTGCCTCCTGGTCCCAGAATTCGGCCATCCTTGCATAAATTTTCGTAATCTCAAGACCCAACGGAGAATCAATGAAAACTGGTACCTGCACACCGATCCTGTCCAGTTCATAAATCAGTTCCTGGGTTCTTCCCAGGGAAAAAGCCGGGATATAAATAATGCCCTTGTCCTTCAACGCTTTTTCAATCATTTCCTCAAGGGTCTTCACCCTGAGGCTGCGGTTTTCATGGGTTCTGTCGCCATAGGTGGATTCGAGCACCAGAAGATCACAAGATTCAGGCGTGTCTGGATCCGGAAGAATTGGCGTATTCTTACATCCCAAGTCCCCTGAAAAAACAACGGAATAATTTCCATCTTCACGGTCCATGGGAAATTCAAGCCGGATAAAACAAGAACCGAGGATATGGCCGGCATTGCCTAGCCTGAACCGAAGTTTCTGCTTCAGGGAAAATTCCTGCCCATATTCAAAGCCCCAGGACAACTCGTCAATTTTCTGCTCAAGCTGCCTGACCTTGACTTTGCTCCTGCCTGTAAAAGAAAGCGCATCTTTGAGCATGGGGCCCAAAAGCGCTTTGGTGGGATGGGTGCTGATAATTTCCCCGTCAAACCCAGCATCAATGAGGTCCGGCACCCGACCGATATGGTCAATGTGAGCATGGGTCAAAAACAAATAGTCAATGGTTTCCGGCTTCACCGGGAATGACGAGAACGGCAGTTCCGGATCCCGCCCCTGGGCTTTGCCGCAGTCCACAAGGATATTCACATTCTTGTTTCCTGAGAATCTCACCAGGTGACAGGAACCGGTCACGCATCTTTCTGCCCCAAGGTGATGAATTTTAACCTGGCAAGCCCTTTTATTATTCATAAAAGCCTCTAATTAGGTCTGTATTCCGGTATCATTTCCATCATAAGATTCCTGATCTCCTGCCCGTCCCGTTTCTCCGCCATCTCCTTTAACCGGTCAAGTTTCCCGTTCAAGGCCTCCATGTTCATACAGCGGGTATTCAGCACCAAAATCTTCTTATGATCAGTGGGAATAACGTTCTCCTGATCCGTCATCAGCTCTTCATAGAGTTTTTCCCCATTTTCTTATTAAGATCAGAAAAGCTTATTACAGAAGCATCTTTTTGGGGTCTCTTGACCTGTTTATAAAAATTTTCCCTGGTGCCGATTTTAATCACTAAAATAACAAATTTTTCATCCTGAATATCAACGGTTATCCTAAATTTGTTGAAATCGTATCTCCATAGCCCTTGGAGATTACCCTTTAGATCTTTACCAATTGATTTCGGATCATCAAGGGATTGAATTTCGTTCTGCAAGTAATCCAAAATGGCATGAGCGTCTTTTTTATCAATTTTTTTTAAATCTTTTTTCACCTTTGGTAAAAAATCAATCGTCCAGATCAATGGCTGCTCTCATTTCTTCTATGGATAAAACTTTTTCACCACTCGCCTTAAATTCTTCAAGGCGTCGCTCAGCCAAATAAATATCTTCCAAGTCGTCATAATACCGCTCAAAAAGCTCTTTGACGTAAAATGATTTAGGCCGATTGGTTGATTTCGATAAATAATTCAATCTGTCTTCATGGTCTTTTTTTAGTCTAACTGATAAGGCCATGGTGTCCTCCTAAAATTATCACTTCAAAAATCACACTGCAATCATGCAATCTGTAGTTAAAGTAATACAAGTGTTACACATTGTCAAACATCCTATAAAAAAATAAAGAATGGGAATTTTAATTGTCGTTGATCACGAATTGCAACCAGCAAGGGTCGCAAGTTTTTCATAATTGATAAGTATACACTGTCCCCGATCAACCGCACCAGTCAGAAGGAACCAGTCACGCATTTTTTGCCCCAAGATGAACAATTTCAACCAGACATGCCCTTTTGTTATTCATAAAAGCCTCTAATTGGGCCTGTATTCGGGTATCATTTCCATCATGAGATTCCTGATCCCCTGCCCGTCCCGTTTCTCCGCCATCTCCTTTAACCGGTCAAGTTTCCCGTTCAAGGCCTCCATGTTCATACAGCGGGTATTCAGCACCAAAATCTTCTTATGATCAGTGGGAATAACGTTCTCCTGATCCGTCATCAGCTCTTCATAGAGTTTTTCCCCGGGCCGCAATCCGGTATACTCGATTTTGATATCCACATCCGGCTCAAACCCTGAAAAACGGATAAGATCCTTTGCCATACTATCAATTTTTACAGGCTCTCCCATCTCAAGAATAAAAATTTCTCCGCCTTTTCCCATAGCACCGGCCTGGAGAATTAACTGGCACGCCTCCGGTATCAGCATAAAGTATCTGATTATGTCAGGATGAGTTACTGTAACCGGTCCCCCATCCTTAATCTGTTTTTTAAACAGGGGAATGACACTGCCCACACTCCCAATTACATTCCCAAACCTTACTGTCACGAAAGCTGTCTTGCAATCTGCAGCACAGCTTTTCTCCTGAACCAGCAACTCAGAAATCCGCTTACTTGTTCCCATGACGTTTGTCGGATTTACCGCTTTATCCGTAGATACAAAGACAAACTTGTCACATTTAAACGCCATAGTGACTTCTATTAAATTTTTAGTGCCAAAAACATTATTTTCCACAGCCTTCCACGGATGCCCCTCCAGCATAGGCACGTGTTTATACGCGGCCGCATGGAAAACTATATCCGGCTGAGTTAGATGAAACACCTTGTCAAGTTCTTTTCGATTCTGAATATCACCCAGGACAGGGACTACCTCAACATTCTGAAAATTTTTCCTTAACTCAAGGTCAATCTCATAAAGGGCACTTTCCGCCCTTTCAAAAAGAATGATTTTTTCGGGAGAATACCGGCAGATCTGCCGGCATAGTCCAGTTCCTATGGACCCGCCGGCTCCGGTAACCAACACCCGCCTGCCGCCAAGGTATTTCCCTATCTGTTCCTGATCCAGCTTTACCGGTTCGCGTCCCAGAAGATCCCTGTATTCAACCTTTCGAATTGAAGTAACATCAATTTTTCCGTTGATCAATTCCCCAAGATTTGGAATTGTCTTAAAATTTACATCAGCCTTTTTACACAATTCCACAATCTGCCTCATCCGGGCCGCGCTCAAGCTTGGAATCGCAATAATAACATCCTCGGCCCCGGTTGATTTTACGGTCTGCTTTACCCTTTCAATCTCGTTCAGAACCGGTACCCCATGGATCTTCCTACCGATCTTTGAACGGTCATCATCCAAAAACCCCAGAACACGAGATTTTACAGAAGGATTTTCATTGAACTCCCTGCATACCTTTTGCCCGTAGTCCCCGGCTCCTATGATCAACGCCCCTTTACCATTCCCGGCATTCTTGCGGAATATCTTGAAGAGGGCAAACTTCACATCATGGAGCGTAATCTTTTTCGTAAATTCTTCAAAACATAAACGCACGCATAGTCGCAGACCGGCAATAAACATCACCGTTAAACACCAATCTATAACAAATACCGACCTGGAAATATTTTCAAACCGGGTCAAATATAAAACAAGGGCAATGATGATAAACGTTGAAAAAACTGACGCCTTTATAATATTAATTAGATCGCTAAGGCTCGTATACCGCCACATCCCTCTATATAGATCAAACAAATAGAAAAATAGAATTTTACATCCCAAAACATAAGGAAGCAGGCGTAGAAAGCTAATATCAACCCATTGCTCTTTAATAAAATCGAACCGAATTAAATGCGCCAAATAAAACGATGCACACAACAACGTAATATCAAGCAATAGAACGATGAATAAATTTTTGGATATCCTAATCATCATTAAAAACCTAAAATACTTTATTCCTTCAACTCATTATGATTTAAATAACTTGATCCATATGATTAGACCTATAAATTCAAATAAATTTTTATCGCCTATAGTTCCGGTCACATGACTTGGTATTAATTTTCGACTTCAAATCCTTAAAAAACAGTTAGTTAAGGTCTAAAATCGATTTCAAGTCATGTGACCGGAACTATAATCGATATTTGTCACCAGTTCAGCATTCAGCATTTCCATGGATTTAATCAATCTTGCCTTATCCAGGGGCCGAGTTTGATCAGCCTTTGCTTTTGCTTTTGAATTTTTTTTCAACGGGCTTACATCATTGGGAAGATAAACTTCAAAAGGATATATTTTTGTAAGATTCTTAGAGGTAACCGGTATTATAGTCACAGTCCCAGAATACTGTATTACCGATATTATTTGACACGATGATAACTGGCCTTGTTTTCGCGATTTCATGGCCGAGAACAGAATCAAGCGCTGCAATAAATATCTCTCCCCGCCTAATATTCATCCCAGTTCTCAAAATCAATGGCTTCAAATTCTTTTGTTATTTTTAACCCTTCCTCTTTTTCCACCTGATATCCTTCACAAAGAAGTGCTTCTAATTTCTTCTCTTTAAGCTGCCTGATTCTCAGCCTGACAGCCTCTGCAACAAATTGACTTCTTTTACGGGCTCTGTTATCTGATTGAGTTCTTCGGCAATGGAAGAAGGAAGTGTTCTGTTTAATCTAACCATTTCCGTCCTCAGAATATCCTCCTCAGAATTCTACACTCATTAATATGCACACAAAAAGAGGCATTGTCAATTCACACATTTCCAAACAAGCTGACAGGTGTTTTTATATGAGGGTCCAAATAAGCGACTGTTATTGCGGAATATGATCCTGATTCAAACCTTTATGGAAAACGGCCTTTTCAATGGTGTCCATACTTGCCCGTGGCACCCCCATTTTCTGTACAAACTGCATGGACAAAGGCCTCACCTCAGTTGCATCCGACCCCCAGGACATCTTAATCATTGGGAAAAAAACAAAAAAGGGGCCTTGCCTGCATGAAACAGTGCAATACCCCAAAAGCTCAATCCGGATACTGCCAATCCACCACCCTGGCATCCCCGGGAGCCCGGATGGGCCAACTGCTCAGCACGACGATCACATCCGCTTCCGGCATGGCCGCCTCAGGCATTCTCACGGCCCTCCCTTCCACCGCACGCATCACTTGGTCGCTGACCGCCAGCATGGCACAAACCCAGAGCAGCCCCAGTCCGGCCAGACGCCACCTCCGCCAGCGGAATATCACGCCCGCCTTAATCAGAGCAGAGGCCATTCCTAACGGCAAAAAAAAGAATGGCAAAATTTTATGAAAGTAAATCATTTTGCTGTTAGCCAAGCCTTTTACTCAAGAATCAGCCAACTCGGACAGGTAATTGCCCACTCACGGACTAATGCCCTGTGATCACTCTTTTAACCCCTTTAATTATATCCGAAACCCCTGGATAATAAACGTTCTCGAGAACCCGGCTGGCAGGTGCCGGGCAATCCGGCAGACAAATTCTGATAGGGGATTTTTTCATCGCAGCAAAAGCTTGTTCAAACACCGTGGCCTGAATCTCTGCCGCCACACCAAAGCTTTTCCACCCCCCATCCGCCACGACCAGTCGTCCGGTCTTTCGCACAGAAGTCAAAATGCATTCCTTATCAAGAGGTTTAATGGTACGCAGATCAATAAGCTCCACATCGATATTGTCCCGGGCCAAGATATCACATGCTTCCCCGGCAATATGGGCCATGTATGAAATTGCCACCAGGGTAACATCAGTGCCGGTACGGCGGATCGCTGCCTTCCCGACAGGTACCTCATACATCTCTTCCGGCACATTTCCTTCAATATTATGCAGCCAGCGGTCATCAATAAAAACAACCGGATTGTCATCTCGAATCGCCGCAATCATCAATCCCTTTGCATCATAAGAGGTTGCCGGCATCACCACTTTGAGCCCGGGAATGTGGGCAAACATGGCCTGCAATGCCTGGGAATGCTGGGCTGCCTGTTCTCCACCCCGGTTGATACACCCCCAGATCACCACCGGGACAGATGCCTTTCCGCCGTTCATGTAATACCAGTTGGCTGCCTCATTGATAACCGGATCTAAACCATAAAGCATGAAATCCACCCGAGGATGTACCACAACCGCCCGCATACCGGCAATGGCCGCGCCAACCGCCGCGCCGGTGATAGCGTTTTCCGACACCGGGGTATCGATCACCCGTTCCTCCCCAAACCGGTCCAGCAGACCTGTGGTGGTGGAACCGACATACCAGGGGCTTTCCACGCCCTGTCCCATGAGAAAAACTGAAGGATCGTGTTCCATGGCCTGATGAAACGCTTCATTCATGGCAAACGCATAATTCAGCACTCTGTTTTCTTTATTTAAAGACATAGGCCATCACCTCTTCTTCCCGGGGGTATTCGTCCGCATCCGCCAATTCAAATGCCTGCGTAATTTCCCGTTCAACCTGTGTTTTAATCAGCACCAATTCCTCAGAACTCACCACATTTTCATCCATCATTTTTTTCTCAAAAATTTCAACAGGATCTTTGTGTTGCCATTCAACCACTTCCTCCGCAGGCCGGATATCTGTATGGGTGCCCTGGATGTTGTCATCCGGCCCCACATGCCCTCTGAGGCGGTATGTTTTGCATTCCATGAAAATAGGGCCGTTTCCCTGCCGACAGAGATCAACTGCCTCTCGGGCCGCTTCATACATCGCCAGTACATTGTTTCCATCTACCACTAAGGATTTTATGTCAAACGGATCTGCAATCTTATGGATATCATTGTTGGGCCGACATTTTCTGATGGGCATATGGGTGGAATACAAATTGTTTTCACACACAAATACCATGGGCAGCTTCTTGAGAGCGGCAAAATTCAAAGACTCATACAGTACTCCTTCCCCGGATGCCCCATCTCCGAAAAAACTGACACAGACCCGATCCTGCTTTCGAATACGAATAGCAAGGGCCGCGCCCAGGGCCAAGGAAATTGTACCTGCCACAATAGGGGCCGACCCCAGCATCCCGACCGCCGGATCAATCAGGTGCATTGAGCCCCCCCGCCCCCGGGAGCATCCACCTTGTTTACAATGCACTTCAGATACCAGTTCCTTTACACTCCCCCCCTTGGCTATAAAATGCCCGTGGGAACGATGGCCGCCATAAACATAGTCTGTTTTATCCAAAGTGCTGCATACCCCTACCGCAACGGCTTCCTCTCCGGAATACAGATGAACCGGACACCGAATGTCACCACTGAGGATGGGATTTATAAACCCTTCTTCGCACAATCGGATTCTCATCATTTCCGTGTACAGTCCAACTAAAAAGTCTTTTGCGTATTGTTTCATAAAATCCACCTTTAAAGCGCAATAATCATTTCTGACACCCACGTGTTACGATATCAATTGTTTTCAGTGTTTCTTTTGACAATGTCCATCCATCACCTGCTAAATTTTCTTTTACCTGACGTTCCGTTTTTGCCCCAAATAATGGACTTATAAATGGTGCAAAGTCAAGTACCCAGCGAATCGCAAGTTGCCCCACGGTGTGATCTGTAGAAACTGCCAAATCTTCAAGATGTGAAACACAATGCGCATATTTTGAGAAATGTTTTTGGGAAAATTCAATCATTTTACTGCGATGATCATCATTTGAAAAAGTTGCTAGTGTCTTGAATTTACCGGTCAGCAATCCATCAGCCAACACCCCCCAGGCAACAAGGGTAATGTTATGTTTCCTGCAGATATTGATAATATTCATATTCGCATTTCGGTCAAAAATATTAAACCGCATCTGAACAGCTGAAATGGGTGCAACCTGTAAAACCTGCAACAGCTGATCCCCGGTAAAATTAGCAACCCCGATAGCACCAATTTTTCCTTGTTCACGCAATCGTTCTAGCGCAAATACACTTTCCTGAACCGGAGTGACATTATCAGGTTTATGAATATAATACAGAGGAATACAATCTATATCCAACCGCCTCAAGCTGTTTTCAGCTGCTTGACGAAGGTATTCAGGGGATATATCGCTCCATACCTTGCCGGATTCATTCCACCGAACCCCCCCTTTGCTGGCAATGACAACATCCTTGCGGGAAGGACCCAATACATTTGACAGCAACATTTCAGATTTACCCAGGCCATAGGTGTCTGCTGTATCAAAGAATGTAACTCCGTTGTCCAATGCGCATTTTATGGCCCGGACGGAATCCTCATCCTTTACTTTACCCCACCCATGCCCACCAATTGCCCAACACCCCATTCCCAGGCGACTGATCTCAGGACCGGACTTTCCCAATCGCATCATCTCCAGAGGCTTCAACGCGCAAAGACCCTTTTTAGTACCCTGAAAAAAGTCATCCAGAGAATCTTAAAATCTGCCCAAAGGGACCATTCTTTAACATATTTTACCCTCAAGGCTGTTTTTTGCGGCATGATATGTTCCCGAAAATATCTGTCCGGGTCTCTATCACCCACCCGGTCGTCAAGATCGGCAAATTCGATGGAGGCATAATCTGTGATTCCCGGCCGCATGGATGTAATACATTTTTCAACACCCGAGTAAGTAGCGGTATATTCCAACACCTCCGGTCGGGGGCCGACCAAACTCATATCACCTGTCAACACATTAAAAAACTGAGGGAATTCATCAAATTTTGTCCGTCGGAGAAATGAACCGATACGTGTCACACGACAGTCATTGGACCCAGTCGTTGGACCCCCTAAAGATTCAGCATTTTCCACCATGCTTCTGAACTTTAAGATCCGAAATGGCTTGCCATGCAAACCTGTTCTTATCCCTCTGTAAAAAACCGGCCCGGGGCTGGATAGTTTTATGGCAATGGCAACTATCCCGATCAACGGCCAAATTACAAAAAGGACCGCTGTCGAAAAACACAGGTCAAGCATCCTTTTGCATATAAGTGCCCTTGCAGGGTTATTCTGGCGTTGTTTTGAATGGAATTGATTCATTTTTTTGGCTGTTTGTATTCCATAACAGCTACCCAGGCCATGTGGCGGATAAAAGGAAGTGATAATAAGACCTTATCTATTGTATTAAGAATACCAAGCAACGGTTCAAAAAAAACCATCTTTCGAAAAGGCACAGCAGACAGAGCAGCCAAATGAAATGTTTTTAAATTCAGAATGTTAAAATAATTTTTTCCTTTAAATATTTCCGGAAACCCCAGGATGTGTTCTACTTCCCAGTCAGTCCTGAGCTGAGGTGTACGTTTTCTGTACCAGTGAATCAAAGGGTTATGCCGCAATGCTTCAGTGCATATCAATTTACCACCTGGTTTCAGTATTCTCGAAAGTTCAGGTAAAGCCGCCGTGAGGTCTAAATGATGCAAAGCGCCATATTCATGTATGACATCAAATGTGGTATCTGCAAACTCGGTTTGCTCCGCATCCATCACCTTGAATTCGCAAATATTTCCAACCCCGGCCATTTTTGCCAATTTCCCCGCATTTTCTATGGCAACTGAACTGATATCAATACCCACTACCCTTGAAGCACCCTTTTTTGCCATTTCAATGGCAACCTCACCATTTCCGCAACAATAGTCCAAGGCAACTGCGCCTTCAATATTTTCGTACAATAACGCATCCCGATGCGCGAAACTGGTTTTTGAAATGCTGTAAAATTTCATGTTGCTGAAATGTTCTTCAAATTCATTTTCTTTTTCAACAAATTGATCTTTACTCTGCCCTTTATCAGCATCGGTATGGTATTCATAAGCTCGAACTATTGAACGCCGTCTATCAGAATGTTCAATTTCTTTTAGTTTTCTACTTTCAAGCATATTATTAACTCCTTAAATTATTTCTAATATTTGCCATTCGCTCTAAATAAACAGCAAATTTTTTATAGACTTTTTCACTGCAAAATTTTTGAGAAAAAAGAGAAAGTGAATTCTCACTCATTTTTAGCATTTGGGCCGGGTTGTCATAAAACCACTGTATTTTTTTGGCCAATGATTCAGGATTCCCTGCTTGGTAATTTTGGCCAATGTTGTGTATTTGAATTAATTCTTCTAATTCCCCTTTTAATGAGGAAAGCAAAGGTAAACCTGCCGCCATATACTCAAAAGGCTTATTCGGCAGGGACATGGGTGCCTTTTTAGAATAGGCGGCCAGACCAACATCAGTGTGTTTTAGAATTAATTTAACAGACTGTGCATCTAACCATCCCGTCATTAGAACATTTGAGAGTTGTTGGCTTTGATCCAGAAAATTTTCATGATTATCGCCGGAACCTACAATAATAATCTTTATTGCTTTATATCCTAATAATAAATTAGCTGCATCAAAAATATTTTGCATATCAATGAATTTGCTGAATGTGCCTACATATGTAATAATAAAACAATTATGGACATCCGCTAAAAAATTTTGAAAATTATCAACCTTTGATAAGGGTAATTTATCAAAATTGAAATTAGAATTGGAACTATGTGAGCTGATGGAACCTAACGGAAAAAAACGATCTATTTCTTTTTCGCTTCTTTTTCCATATTCAAGCCCTTTATTTAAATAAGCCCTTGAAATTGCTGTTATACCAGAAGCATTTTGAAAAATAAATTCAGCCCGGCGAAATTCAAAAAACAATAAAAGCCTTACAACCTGATGAACAAACTTAGGGAAAAAAGAAAAATATACATCCGGCCACAAATCTCTAACATCAACAATAATAGGAATGCTTTTTTGGTTGGCAAACCTTACTGCAGCTTCTGCAAGTTCAAGAATGGGAACTGGAGCAAAAATAATATCAGGGCATTCATTTCGGCTTTGTGCAAGACGAAAAAATTCAACGCCAGTTTGGCGATTATGAAAGTATCGTTTTATTGATTGATCGTGCGGATAACCACTTCCTTTTATGTATTGAATCGCTAATCGTTCATCATTGGGCACAAAATATGAATTTTTATAATAGTGCCTATGGTTAATATGGTCAAATGCAGATGTCCAGATTTCAACATCATGCCCACGCTCCATCAAAGCGTGGGCAAGCATACCACACCGCTGTGGTTTTGTTTCCGGATGTCCAAAAGGGAGAGGCTCATAGATTGTAATTATCCAAATTTTCATATCATGTTACCTTTTCTCACAGAATTGTTCAACAATCATCTTTGCGGCATCACCATTACCATAAATCCTTGCATTTTCACCTTGGGTACCGATAGTCGCTAAAATTTTCTCAGCGATTTCTCCAGAATTAGGTGGTACTAAACGATTCCAACTCAATTCAATCAATTCAATCCATTCTGTTTCATCCCTTAAAGTCACACATGGAACACCATGAAAATACGCTTCTTTTTGCACGCCACCCGAATCAGTTACTATCACAGCAGCACAACGCTCCATTAAAGCCATATCCAGGTAAGAAAGAGGCGATAGTAAAACCAAGCCTGTGGTTAATTTATTAAATTCAGCTGCCTCCAGATATTTTCGTGTGCGAGGGTGTAACGGCAAAACAACAGGTATACTATAGGCCACTTTTTGTAATTCTAAAAAGATATTCTTTAGTCGATCAGGATCATCAGTATTTTCCTGACGGTGTATAGTGGCCAATATATAACGGCCTCTCTCAAGACTTAAATCTGTTAAAAGTCGGCTTTGCTTTTCAGATCTTTCGCCGTAATAAAGGGCGGCGTCATACATAACATCACCAACTTGGAATATCTTTTCACCGCTAATTCCTTCCTGCAAAAGATTTTTTGTTGCTGTATCAGTCGGCGTAAATAAGAGTGTGGCAATATGATCCGTCAGTACCCGGTTAATTTCTTCAGGCATCCGGCGATTCCATGAACGAAGTCCTGCTTCGACATGAGCAACCGGTATATCCAATTTGGCCGCTGCCAATGCGCCTGCCAACGTAGAATTGGTATCTCCATAAATCATTACCCAATCCGGAGCTTCCTTTTGCATGACCGCTTCCAGTTGTTCGATCATTCTGCCGGTCATGGCGCCATGGCTGCCACCGGATATCCCCAAATGATGGGTTGGCTTTGGAATTTCCAGTTCACTAAAAAAAACGTCGGACATGTTTGAATCAAAATGCTGCCCTGTATGTACCAGTATTTCTCGCAACTCCGAGTTGTCATTGATGATACGTGAAACCATAGCTGCTTTTATAAATTGAGGGCGTGCGCCTAAAATGGTCATTATTGTTTTCATGTTTCTGAACCGTTTGTAAGATTCCTGTAAAGCTCTATTAATTATTGTCTGCTGTACCCCTTTAATCAATATCTGCACAAAATATTTTGATAGATCAATTAACCTTCACAAGGAACAAGTTTCATTCCTAACTCATCAGCCTTTTTTGCCAAATTTTTTATCACTCTTTGTTTGTTGGGCTTGCTTAAGTATTCTTCTCCAAGGTCTTTATATCTGTCTCCATTTTTGATGATGTTGTAAATGGCTTTTGCAATTCTATGGGCTATGGCAACAATCGCCTTTCTGGCACCTCGTCTGGCTTTGAGCTTATAATACTTGGCTTTGTAATATGAACCCTTCGTCTTGATCGCGGCCCAAGCGATTTGGACTAAAATCGTTTTGAATGGATGGTTCCGGCCACTCTTCCTTTTACCTGCGCTTTCATTGTTTCCAGGGCACAATCCGGCCCATGCAACAAAAGCGACCATGCTTTTAAACTCATCCAGTGTAACCCCAACTTCTCCAAGAACAGCTTGTGCTGACTTTTTATCGATCCCGGGAAATTCATCTAATCTTTCCAGTAAATTTTCATGATCACGGGTAAGTATTTCCAATCTGGCATTAATCTGTTCAATCTGCCTTTCAAACATCTCAATGGCCTCCATCATGCCAATCAGTTGGAATTGATGATGATCTTTAAAATATCCATGGAGGCTTAGATACAATTCAGGAATTTTCTTTTTAAGACTTCCTTTCGTGCATTCCTGAACTTTTTCCAAGGTCACTTCATCGTTTTTGCATAACAAATCAATGAGATTCAAACCGGTAAGCCCGAACAGATCAGAAACGACCGAATCAATTTTAATATTTGCCGTGATAAAGAGTTTATAAACACGTCGCTTATAATCAGCCAGAGATTCCGTATATATCTTTCTCAATCGGCTTAATTCACGCCATTCACTGACATGTTCGGGGGGAATAAAACTACCTTTTACCAAGCCATGACGAAGCAGTCCGGCAAGCCACTTACTGTCACAGATATCTGTTTTTCTGCCGGGAACATTTTTAATATGCCTGGCATTCACCAAAACAACCTCCATCGTATCTTCGATGGTGTTATAAACCGGATGCCAATATACCCCGGTACTTTCCATTGCCACGACAGGACAGCTATTTTCAATTAACCACGTTTTCATTTTTTGCAAATCTTGAGTAAATGATGAAAATCCCCGGATCTCATGTTGTTCTTTCCCATTTTTATCAACAGTGATTAAACAGGCTGAAATTTTGTCTTTATCTCGATGTTCAAGTTTTTTCCCACCCGTTGTAAATACTGGGGTGTAAATGGTGTGATTTTACAAGAATTTTTTTGTCAAAAAACATAACCCATTGATATTGATTGTTTTTAAAAATCATGCCATAAATATGGCGTTTTCAATTAAAAGCAATTATATCAGCAAGTTAAAAAAAACTTGATCATCGAGTTTATGGACATCCAAACCACAACAAACTGGGTGAACGATTTGGATTAATGTGCTATTCTTTGCTCTCTTGGTCATGACTATCCCTTTCATTTTAGTTTGACGATTAAAAATTTGGATAGTTATGACCATTTTTCAAATTTTGCAAGTGTTTCATGCTTCGTTGTGTCCGATAGAACATGGGGGTTATATTGAGAGAGTGGCATATAGATCAATCATTTTTTTTTCTTCAATAGACCAATTATAAAGATTGTGCACAGCGCGTTGTCCGTTTACACCCATCTCCTGGGACCGCCTGGGATTGTTCACAAAGAAATCGATGGCTTCAGCTATTTCTCCGGGATTCATGGGGTCAACACAGATACCACAATTATTCCCCTCAATAATACTGCGCCATAATGGAAAATGCGAAGCAATAACAGGAATACCGGCACTCATGTACTCAAACATTTTGTTGGGTTGTGCATCAATATGGTTGGGTAATGGGTGAAATATAACCAACCCGGCCATCGAGTGAGCCAAAATATCACGGACCCTATCCCGGTCAAGGAAACCCAATTCATCTACCCTGACCCATCCTGGATACTGTTTGACCTCCGCCTCAACGACTGATTCTGAAAACCTGCCGCCCAGTTGCAACCTCGCTCCGCTGGTAACGGACTCTATGGCCGTTACCACCTCGCGAATACCGCGGATACCGGCAATGCCCCCAATGTAGCAAACAGATTTACGTTTCCTGCTCCAGTCTGTTCCGGAGACCAATTCGCCAAGAATAGGGAAATTGTTGATATCAATGGAGTTTGGATTGATGTGCAGAAATTTGTCCCGAATAAATGGTGTGGCCGCCACAATGGCATCAAGCCGTCTGCATGCCATTTTTTCATAAAGGGCAAATGCCCTTGCCAGCATGTGTCTGGCAGGCTCGTTCAGATACGGCTTACCCAACAATTGCTTCGGCACATCCTCATGAGAATCAAAGATCACTCTTTTGCCCAGGCGAGCAAGTTTCAGACCGATGGGAATCAATTCAGGATCATGCAAATGGTAGATATCCGCATTCAGTGTTTTTGCCTTTTCAAACACCCGCCGGGTAGTCCTGAACATACGATTCAAGCGTCCTTTAGAAGCCCCATAAACATCATAAATAGACACACCTTCCCTGAAATCATCACCCCTACCATCAGCAACTATGAGTGACACCTGGTAGCCAGCATTAGAAAGGGAACAACATTCTTTCAAAAAAATACGCGTATCATAGCGAGGGTGAACTGAAGTAAGATGAACAACTTTATGCATAATTTTTGATATTCTTGTTGAAAACTTGCTCAGCAAATTTCTGAACATATTTTAGTTTAGAGTAATTGCTGTCCCAATTTTTAAACTTACTATATTGAACTCCAGGTGCGTCAATTAAATTAGACAGTTCTTCAATTGAGATTTGAAATTTTTTTGAAATATATGCCAAATCCTCTTTAAGCTCCCTTTCATCATAAAGTGGTTTTTCTAATTCTTCTAATGCTTCATTGCGACTAAACTGGCCACTCAAGATCATGCTGGACAAGTGCGGACGACGTTTATCATATCCGAATTTCCTGGGAAGATAATAATTTTGAAAAAACTTGGTAAATACCGATTCTCCATGCTTGCGACCATATTCTTTATAGCCTACTGTCTCCTTCAGGAAAGCCAGCGCTTCTATCTTATTATAATTCATATAATTAAGGGGTCGAACAGTTTTCATTTTATAAATAAATGGATAGTATAAATAGTATTGAAAAATATTGATGGTTTTATAATTTTTCAGTTTCATGTTTCCATATTTTTTGTGAATTGCATGAAGATTAACAGCATCCATGGCAGAATGATGCCATGCCTGTGGAAAAACACCTTCTGTGGCAATATTGCCGCCACTGATCACATATTTAATTTTGTTTTTAACTGCAAAATGATAAAGAGATGCAAAAAAAATATGATCCTGTGCTACATCCTGGTTGGCTACACCAGCTTTCAGATAAGCCAATTGCAGATCCTGCATCTCCTCCCAATCAACAACATGGGTATGTAGATCATAGTCACAGTATTTAACCACCTGCTCAATATTATAAACTGCAAGCTCACTGTTCCACCCTGCGTCCACATGGACCACAAGAGGACGAAGATCAAAATCTTTTATTTTTAGAGCTAAATAAGAGCTGTCAGTACCACCGCTCAAGCCAAGAATACAGTCATATTCCTGTTTACGCCCATCGTGTTTGATATTTTCGATAATTGCGTCAAGCTTATGTGCACCACCTTCATTAGGAAACCAGCGCTTACTGGTTTCTTCATCAAACTCGCGGCAGTGATTACAAATACCATTTTCATCAAACGAAATTTCTGGATCCGATGTATCCATCACACAACGCATACATATTTGATAAGAGTCCTTACTCACAGATCAATCTCCTTTAAACAGTTTTTCAAGCTCTTTATATTCGGGGTAGGTTATCAATACAGCTTTATGCTTTCCATGATAAATGAACATATCGCCCGCAGCAACAGCAGAAGCGCCTCTCGCCACTGCATTTTTAAAGTCTGTTAATGAACCTGCACCGCCTGATGCTATTACTGGTATTCCAACAGCATTAGCTATCCGCTCGATTAAATCCAAATCATACCCCTGACCATTACCTTCACGATCAATTGAGCAGATCATAAGCTCACCTGCACCAGCTTCTTCCGCCCGCAAAGCGAATACGACGGGATCCAGGTTTGTATCAATTTGACCGGAATGTGAATAAACTCGATATTTACCAAACAATGACTTTTTAACATCAATAGAGACAACAATGCTTTGAGAACCTGCAATTCGGCTAGTTTCTTTTACAAGATCAAGATTTTCAATAGCGGATGTATTCAACACAGCCTTTTCAATACCAATTTTAAAAATCTTTTCAACTTCTTTGGCATTTCTTAAACCTCCACCATAGCCAAATGGCATAAAAGCCTGTGAAGCAATATCCTCCAGAAGATCAAAATTAGGAGTACGTCCATCTGTCGTAGCTGTAATATCAAGAAAAATAAGTTCATCAACTTCTTTGTCATTATAGATTTTTACAGCGTTTATCGGATCACCAACATACTTATGGTTTTTAAACTTGCAACCCTTTACAAGACCTTTATTACGCAGGAGAAGAGTAGGGATAACACGAGCACTTAACATATGTTCTCCAAAAAATTCTTAAAAAGTCCCATCCCAAACCGATGGCTTTTTTCAGGATGAAATTGCACTCCGTAAATGTTGTCATTCTGGACCGCACATGTAAAAGCATAGCCGTAGACTGCTTTTGCAATTGAATACTTATCAACATCGCATACAATATGGTAAGAATGAACAAAATAAAACCTTGCTTCTGATTCCAATCCTGCAAATAATAAATGGTTGTTTGCAGGTTGAATTTCATTCCACCCCATATGGGGTATTTTCAATCCTGCCTGGCTTGTATCAGAGAAATTGAACCGTTTAACCTGTCCTGGAATCCACCCCAACCCCTCAAATGCACCTTCTTCACTTGATTCAAAAAGCAACTGCATCCCCAAACAGATACCAAGAATTGGTATTTTATCATCAAATATACGTTTTTCTATCACCGGCAACAAACCAGATGCCCGAAGTTTTTCCATGCCATTATCAAAAGCTCCAACCCCCGGCAAAATCAATGCGGCAGCAGTAGAAATATCTTGGTCATCCGCGGAAATAATGGCATCTCCACCCACCCGGCGGATCATATTGATAATTGAGCCGGTATTGCCCATGCCATAGTCGAGAATAACGATCATGTGAAGACCTTCCTCAAAAGATTCTTATAAGCTGAAATCATTGTTTTTTCTTTGCCTGGGTATTCAAAAAAATTTCGAAGCTTACTTGAAATATTAATAAATAGTAATATAATTATAAAGAAAAAAATTCCACCTGTCAGTATTGACGTATGAAGCATTTGCTCTGACCAGTTAATTCCTATCGATAAGCAAACCATACAACCTAAAATATATAAACCTGACTTCGTTAATTTATCAATTAATCCAACAATACAGCCACCTATAACTGATGCGGCAAATACTCCTGCTATTCCAAAATTAGCATACCAACCCATCCAAATACCTGTATTGGCATTGCTTTGAACATTATTTAAATATTCACGTCCAATTACAAATGTTAAAGGCACATCATAAACAGATTCCATAAAGTGTTTCAGAAAAGAATCGGTTAGCATTCCTTTGGGATTTACTGAAAAAAAATCCCAATAAAATGAATTCAATACCCCAGGAACAATACAGATTCTGCGAACGAGATAGGCATTTACAAAAGAAGAGTGACTAAACACTAATTCCGTCAGACCAACTAAGCAAACAAGCAAAACAGCTATGGGGAAAAAAAGAATACTCCTATTTGGGTTAACAATCAATAACCACGATAATACACCTAAAACACAAGGAATAAGAATAGATGTTTTAGTCCCATCTAAGGAAAAAATGCCAATTGATAATAGCACGGTCATACCAAAATAATATATTTTTTTCTTTGCGATACCAAGATAAATTCCTATTAAGAGCATACAATGCCTGGAAAAACTAAGTATATAGGCTCCGATTGATCTTGAAACGATAGTTTCCCTTACCACCAATCTACGTTCATAAATACCCCCAATACCCCAATTTAACTTAAAACCACCCACCTTCCAAACATAAAATATTAAGATAATAAATAATAAGGATAAAAGAAGAACGTCTATATTTTCAAGATTAATTTTGATTTTAGGTAAAACAGTGAAATTATGAAATCTTGAATAAAAAAACAGTATGAAGGAGGTTAGCAACATTAAATGCAAAGTTAGTATGTCCATAATACCTCGATTTAGAATATGCACGGATACTAATGCTGTTGGCGCATATGAGAATAAGTAAAGTGCCCAGACAGTATAATCTGACGGCTGCCTTGGATAAACAGGGAGAATCGTAACCGGGATAATAAAAAACGATACACTAACTGCCAATCCCACAATACTTAATGAATTATATACGAATCCCTGATCTGAGTATTCTGGCGAAATATTCACTCGATATAAATATAATAGCAAGACGTATATGCTAAACATAGTTAGAATTAATAACAAGCGCTTGAAACATGTTTTTTTTATTAATTTTTTCATACGAAATAATTAGAGCCTGTTTAAAAAATACCACAAAGTAGTATACTATGAATTTGAATTTGATAAAAAATGGTAAAAATTCACTGTACAGCAATTAAAATCAAGAAATAAAAAATGCCAAACTACCACAATGTGGCAATTTTTAAACAGGCTCTTAATCTATAAATTCGGGTCAACCCCTTTTTTATAAAATTAAGACGTTAAGCGTATTGGCGTTGTCTGTTAGGCATTCCGGTTAATAATCACTTTTATTTTAAAATAGTTAGCCAATAAAACAATGTCGATTATTTATTCAATTATGCGCTAAACATATGGGCATAAAAAACTATAACAAATATAAACAGACTTCAAACTTGATTCTATTGGATTGAGCGATAAATATTGTGCTCAATTTTTTATAATTATTTTTGCCAAGGTGCTTACTTAAATTTTAGTAACGAAATTTATTTATAATTGACATAGCATGTGTAATTACCATCTGTCTTTCTGATTTATCCCAGTATATTATTAATGAAACAAGACTACTGATAATAAAAAAAACAGCTATTCCCAATAAGTTATCAAAAAACCACTTGCTTACAGCCCATCCCAACAAAAAAGTTGTGGATGCAAACACAATATACTTAAAAAAATTTTTTATCGGTTTTAATTCAGCTTTATAATATATAAATACAGTAATAATCCAATAACTGAATAATGATACATTAACAGCTATAACTGCTCCCATAATACCATATTTCGGAACAAAGATCACAAGAGCAATCAAATTAGAAAGCAGTCTTACTATCGAGCACCATACCACTTTCCATTCCAAGCCGAGAGCCATAAGGGGAGGTGACTGAGGCGGTGAGTAATATATCATAAAGCCAAACGCCAGCACTGCCATATACGGAACACTTTCTAATAGTTTGTTTCCAAAAACAAACTTAATCAAAGAACTTGAAAAGAAAATCGGAGCAATCAATATCGTTAACGAAAAAAAAGCTACCAGCTTGTGCATAACCGAAAGATATTCTTGAATCTTTTTTTTTGACTCATATCTAATACCTGCAATATAGGGAGAAAAAAATCGCATGCAACACTCTCCTGGAAAGGCCAAAAGCATAAATGGTTTGAACGCGCCATTGAATATGCCTATCTGATAACTAGTCAGATAAAGTGGAAGTAAAATAATTGTTAAGTTGGCCCCCACTCTTGATATTATACTGTCAAAACCAATCCCCAATGAACGTTTAGTCATCAGCCATATTTGTCTTTTTGTAAGCTTTGTTTTTACAAGAAAGCCTTTTTTATAAAGAAACAACAAAGTTACTAAACAGCCAATGCCTTGAGATAGTGACCAAGCTGCGGCTATTTCCCAGAGAGGACAATGCAAATATAAGCAGGGGAATACAGATAAAACCGCTGACAGAAGAATGAAAAATGCTGAAATGGCTGGGACATGCATATCCTTAATCCCCATGAAAACCCCACCCAAAACCGAATTCGCTCCAATGAACCAATACCCAAACCCAAGCAATATGACCAATGATATTGTTTGACTGTTATAATGCAATAAATAAAGAGCAGAACATGCAATACTAAATCCCAAACCCGAAAAAATAGCCAGGGCAACGAAGCTTGAAAACATCAATTCTGATATTTTAGATTTATTATTGTCTGATAGCGAAGCAATCTCGAAACTGACAACATTGCCAAGTCCAAAAGTTAAAAATATAGCTATGGTTCCAACAAAAGATGCGGCAACTGCATAATTCCCGAACTCCTCGACGTCATAAAACCTCCCCAAGGAAAGAATGATAGCAATGGGCAGAATCATTGTCAAAATAGAGACTGCCCAGACAGAAATAAAATTTCTTAGGTGTTTGGGATTATTCATTTATTCAATCGTGTTTTATCTCTAATGTAGCCAAATTTCACCGTTCCAATATTGCTCCAATCGTCCCCAAAGCCTTTCTATCGGATTGTATTTGCTGTGATAAGGGAGGATAATACGCCAAACTGATATTGACGGAATGCTTAAATACAAATTTAACCAAACGATTCATAAACTGACTTCGTCTGCTTTGGCATCCATTGAAAATCTTAACACTCCAGGCGTTGCATCTGCCAGTGCATTAATATTATGCACATATTCAAATATCATGTTAACTTCTGGAATCTTTCTTATAGGTTCGTATTTGGCCACTTTTTTCAAACAAAAGCCTAAGTTCAAAACTCCTGGCATAAGACTTGAGTCCGGATTAAGATACATATTTATTTTAATGGGTTATGTATTATCAAAAAAATCAAGTTCGTATTTTCAAATGCAACTACTCGATGTTCGAGTTTTTTGAATTTGACTGCCAAACAATCCTCGATTAGAATCAGGCTACTTTTTTCCGGAAGCGTTCCAAAGATGGGGATGACTTCATTTGAGGAAAAGTACGGCTGCTCATATGTTTTGTAGAAGGATTGAAAGGAATAATATTATCAATGCGCTCTTTTAACTTATCAAGCTTTTGTTCACTAATTTCGTTTCCACAGAAATCCTGGACAAATTGAACTAAAGCTTCTGTGTGAATCCGCTGGGATAGGCTTCCCACACTCCATGCAGGAAGTTTGTTTTCCAAGCGGGCTTTCTGGTGATGATGGAAGAACAATGCATGATCTAACAGCAGGCTCAGGATCAAGGAACTCCGAGATCCATCTTCGCCTGTATGCTTGGTCAGTTTGCCCCATCCTTCATGACCTTTCCAGTCCTCAAAGAAAACCTCTATCAACCAGCGGAAAAAGTATGCTTGAACAATATCCAATGTTCTCCAACTTAAGTCAGAGGCTAACAAATAACGTGGTTTTTTCTCATCAGGGTACTGAATGGCGATAACAAAACGCTTTGCATTGTGAGACGGCACATACAGACGAGCCGATGAGATAAAAATTTCAATGTCCTCTTTACCTCTAACCGATACTTTTTGAGATATCAGAGGATAAGATTCGAAAAATTTTTGTACAGAAATTATGCGATTTTTAAACCGTACATTTTGATTAGACTTCATTTTGGTAATGGTTTGAGTACCACCAAAGATAAGGGAACTGCCATCAACAAATTCAGCGTGCCCATAAAGACCATCTGCCAAAATAGCGTTGATTTCAATGTCCGGATGTTTTTTATGGAATATTTTCAAAAGCACAAGGGCCAATTGAACTTTCGTTGGGTACTCAGGATTTCTCTGCGGCTCCTTGGGACGCTTTTTCTTAGGAATTTTCTTTTTTTTAAGGCGATCATCTTCCTTTTTCCACTCTTTCCACAATGGGTCCGGATGATAAAATTCAAACCCCACAGGGAAAGAGGCCACAGGTGTTACCAAAAATAAAAAGACAATGCATTGCCCATTTAAAAAACCTCCGGTAAGTTTATCTTTAAGCTTGTGAACTTTATATATCTTTTTGGTGGACTTTGATCGGGCACGGTCTACATCATCTATGCAAAGAACCCCTTCTTTTATGCCATAATGCTTCAAAATATTACACGTACTCTGTTGCAGTAAGTCATCGAAGCTGATTTTTGAATTTCGGAACATCCAAGAAAGAGCGGAAAAACGGAATTTCCCTAAACTGATTCGTTCAAATCGTTTCCAGCAAATACTATTGGTTAACAAAACGCCACTTAAACAGAAGCTTAGCCACAGTTTTTGTTTTTTGGATAGTCCATAACTGGGGTTCTTTTTCATCAATTCTTGATTTATGCATTCAAGATAGTTTTCAATAAAGGGCAGCGGGCGTTCGAGTAGCATCTCTATCTATGAATTCTGTTAAAATTTTATACCAAAAATTCAACTTCTTTAGCACATTTTGATGTCAACTTCAAAAAACTCGAACATCGAGAAAAATAGGGCGTTCTTCGATTTACTGGCATTTGCGCCGACTATCTAATATATTTGAACTCTTTTCCTGCATTCAAATTTGACTTATGTCAGGAGTTCTGAAGTTATTTATTTTTCGATTAACTGTTGTAACGGATGGCATTTCATCCTCAGAATAGCCATTTATATCAATCAACCTCCGGCGAACTTCTTTTGCTATTATTGGTGAATACAGCCGAGTGGAATGGAAAGTAGGATCCGTTTGGCAGATCGGATCGACTATCCTTTTTATATCTTCCAGTAATGATGGGAGTTTTTCTTCGACAGGTTTTCGCCCTCTTCCTGAAAAATTATCAATGCACACAATACCGGATTTTAGTTCTTTCATACCTTTTCGGATTATATCTCGAGTCCAACCGAGCTCTCTTTCAGCTCTCCTTTGACCTCCTTTACCCATCAGCAAAACGACATGAGCCATGAACTGCCGTCTATCAGTCCCTTTCAGTCTTGAGCGTGTATCGTTCAGCAACTGCTTCATTGCGGGTGTGATATTAACCAACTCTTCTTGAAAAAAGTCTATCTGATGCATCATGAAAACTCCTTTTTTATGGTACTTTTCATGATGATCATACTCTTTGCCGGTTTTATTGTTCAGTGGTGATCTGTTCTCTATCTCATTTGGGAGATTTATTTTTTATCTTGTGCCTTAATGGAATCCAGCACAGAGGGGTCCTGCCCGGCTTAGTCCAAGGAACGGTCCCGTTTCTGAGATTTGATCCATCTTACACGAGGCATTTTGAAATCCAAAATTTCTCCCGCGTCTTTTGGTCTCCATTCAATAATTGGTGTTATTCCTATAACTTCATCATTAAGCAAAAAGCTTGCTTTCATCTTTTTCCATTCCTGACTTGGCTCTACAAATTGCATGCCGGCAGCATATTTCCAGCCACTTGGTGTGTATGCATCTATCCGTAATTTTACATCTCCAACTGATGTACGTCCCATAAACCGAAGTTCACATTCAAACTCAATCATTTGAGACCTATGATAAACTGGCAGCCCCTTTTGGCCTGTTTTACGGGGCTTCAGAAGCAGGACATGATCGCTGCTTTCTCTACGCTCAAAAACTGGAAAACCAGAAGTTAACCTTAGCACTCCAGGCTCTTTGTCAACGCTGCTTACCATTATCTGGCCTCTCCAACCCACATTAACCCAATCAGAGTCCAAACCACTATCTTGGGTCAACTTCTCTGCTGGAGTAGGCAGGAGGGGTGGTTCGGAAGGAAAAACTTCTTCAGAAATAGTCCTAAATTCAATACCTGCAGATAAATCAGGTTTAACAACAACATAGTAATCATTTTCATAAACAATACCAGGCAAAAGAGCATGGTAAGTATTCCGTTTTTCGAACACAAAATAATCAATATTTTCTGATTTTGCCAGTTCAATTAATTTTATCACACTCAAAGAGTAAAATGCATCGCCTAAATGCCTCAAAAAAAAACGATAATTTTTTCCAACAGAACGTTTGCCGTTTTCAAGAGAGTGCTGCAAATACTCATTTGGGTCAACACCAAAAAGACTCGCACGCCTCATGCCTTCATCAAAGCTTCCCTTATTAGCAGTATACAGCCAAGAGGTATGAATCCATTCTCTTGCCACACCAAAGGAAGCTCTTTGTGAATAGTCTCTCCAGCCATAGGCACGGGTAGGGTCCGTCATAAAGAGCGATCCTGGGGAGGTATTTTCTTTGGCCCAGAGCTGAAGATCAAGATAAGCCTGGGCCTTGTCCTTTTGTGTAAAAGAAGTTTGTGACAATTGATATGACACAAATAAAATACAGGCAAGAGCTAATACCGGTAAAGCCAAACTGTAATTGGTCCATAATTTTAACCATTTTAATCCAGCAAGGGCCAAAGTTACGATGAATGCAAAAAGTATTGCTTCTTTTTGGCTAATAAATGCTGGGTCTGTAAATTTCGCGCCTGATGTAAAAACGACATAAGTAGAAATAGCCAAAGCGAAGATCAAAACGATAGCGTTCAAGTATATCGGTAAAGCGTGCTTCTCTTTTGTCTTCCAAAGTTCTGTGCCGAATCTCAGCAAAGAATAAAGCAATGGAAACCCGGCAGCAGATCCAATGATTGGTGTGGTCAGGATAATCAACGCAAGGAATCTGTTATATACCCGGTCTGATGTAATATCTGTCAGAAGCAAATGAAGAGCCAATGGCAGGAATAGAAGCAAAAGAAACATGCTAGATCTGTGCAGAGCCAGCTTTATGAGAGTGGGATGGGTTGAATAAAGACTTGTCAGAAGGCCGATACAGGTCATAATAACTGTGCAAACAACCGCCGCATACCACATATGTTTGGTTTGTTCTGAAACAGGTGCATCTATAAGTCTTGTCAAGGATAGAATAAGCATTGCTAAAATAGGGGTTATTTTCCGTCCATGCTCGCTGCCAAAAACATTAAGGCTGAATGGAAACCAATGAAAATTTCCAAATCTCGCCCAGTTAACCCATATTTCAGTGTCCATCAGTTCATAACCACCAAGAGATGGATGGATTATGAACAAATACCAGGAACCTGTGACCAGTAAACCAATAATACCAGCGGACCATGTGGAAATCATTTTCAACTGCTTCGGAACAGCCAGAAGGATTGCTACGCATATCAGACCAACAATCATACCAATTGTTGCATGAAAACAGAAGGCAATTCCAACAGAAAAAAAACAACCAATCCATTTTTTCCTGAAACTGTTTGCCAGAGCAAAAACAGAAAATATGACAGCAGGTGAATACATTTGCCCGCTTGAAAGACCAGCGAAACTCCCCCAGCGCGCGAGATCGTGATTAAGTACATCCGTGGCCAGACCGAATGTCACCGTAAGCAAATGAATATATGATGATGTATTTGGCAAAATGGTCGCCGAAAAAAACCATAAAACTGCTGCAAAACCACTCACGCTCAAAAAAATTACCGCTCTTTGAAAATCCTCCGGTTCTATACCTGCTTTAGATGCTGCTTCATAAAAATGAAAAATCAATGATGAATTGAAATTATTCACTCCGTTTTCAAAATTGTTGACAAACGATTCAGGATAGGAAATACGATTGATATAGTCTATTGGAGAGAATCCACCCACAGCATTTCTCAATGTAAGATCATCCAGATTGTTCCAGATGGAAAACCCCAATAGAATTGCAATGCCAAGGTAAATAATGATTTGCTCTCTTCTGATTCGGCCTTGTACCGAGACTTTCTCAATTTTAAACTTCATAATTTTGTAAACTGCTATTATTCATTAAGCTCATCAAAATTATTTTCAATTTTCCTGTTTAAAAGCACAATAAAACACCCATATAGTAATGGGGGTATTACTGTAAATAAATGAACCAGTATAACCTTGCCCACCATATCAGGTTCATCAATACCAATAAATGACAGTGCAAGGAGCAATGCAGCATGATATACCCCAATATGGCCTATGGTTACGGGTAAGGAAATTGAAAGAACCACCAAGGGAAAAATAACGATAACCCATAAAAAGCTTATTTGAACATTAGATGCCAGCAAAAAATAATAAAGCAGCAATATGCTTGAAAGGGAAATAGCAAAAGATATTGCCTGCGCTTTAACTATTTTATTAAAAGATACTTCTTTAAAAGGAATCAGTGCAGTGAGAAGTTTTTCTTTTATAAAATTTAAAATTCTGTTTTTAAATTTTATTCCGGTAATTAGATTTTCAATAGAAAGATAATGATACTTATATATTGTCAAAAAAAGATAAATCATTGAGCAGGCGATTATTCCCATTGCCAGGATATATCCAGATTCATTCGTGACAATTTCACCAAGGACTGCCCCAGATATAAACAAAAATATCAGCAATGATATCATATCAGTAGACCGTTCAATAATAATTTTTCCGAATAGCTTGCTAACCTGAACGCCTGTTTTCTTACTTAAAAAAAAAGCTCTAACGAGTTCACCGCCGCGCATTGGAATCAGAAAGTTGGCAGCTACTCCCAAAATAACGCCATTCACAGAATCCCAGAGTGTATATTGAGGGAAGAGAACTTTCCATCTTATTCCCCCAAGCAAAAACATTACAGACATCGTCACAAGGCCCAAACCAACATACAGCACTTCAATTTCTTGGAAGACCTCTATAAATGATGATATTGGATAATCTTTAACAATGAAATAAAACAGTCCGCCGGTAATAATTATTGACAACAAATATTTCAAATATAATTTCAATGTGTTATGTGTTTTTAAGGTAACATTTTAAATCAGTTAACATTTACATTTTGTCAATTAATAATTTAAACCAAGCGAGATTGGGCAAGATAACAACAATCAGGTAAGAACTTTTCGAAAGTCATACCCAGAAAAGGAGTGCTTCTTCTGCTCCGCGATCCTCAAATCAAAAACAAAGCAGAAAAGTTGGCAAGCACTATGGACAGTGATTCTTATTTCATTTTGCTAATCACAAAGGTTTTTTTGCAAAAGCCTGATTCCAGCCTCATATGCTACATTCTCATTATGGCAGTATGAATTTTTGGGATTTAAACGATAGGGTTCCACATCAAAAATTGTTCCAGTATCAATGTCTTTTGTGACTTGGTGCAGTGTTGCATACTGCTCATAACAACGTTGATATAAAGCTTTGGCAATTGAACCTAAACCGCCAAACTCTGGGATTTTAGCGCAGTGAACATTTAATATAGGAACACCTGTTGAAATAATATCCATATTTATAATGAGGCCTGCACGAAAAAGCACAACTTTCTCAGGTTTATAGCTATTGATTAATTTTAATAATTCACTATTGTTTTTAATTTGGATAACGTTGTGGATGTGTTTACTCTTAGTTCTTTTTCGTATCAATTCACAGAAAAACATTCTTAGAATTAATTTGAAACTTAATCTGTTATTAGTTATTAATTTCCATATTCGCTTTATATTTGTTGATGAATCTCTGATAACAATTATTTTCTTCTCATCTATTTCGAGCTCACTAAGAGCCAGGTTTGATATTTTATCATTACCAACAACAAATAAGATTGAGGTCATTTTATTGTCCCAGTCGGTAGTAAAAACTATGGACTTTAGTCCAAGACTTTTAGTGCATTATTTTTATAGGCATTAAGGAAGCACTTTACAAATCATGGTCTTAGCTCCCGTTGCCGTATAAAAATGGTCCGCGTAGCGGCACCTTTGATCAGCGACTTTCAGTCGCAACGGGCTTTAGCCCGCCATTCTATGGACTTTCAGTCCATAGTGGTTGAATTTTTAGACCATACGTTTTTTGAAATTATTAACTTATGTTACATGGGGAAATTAACAGTAGTCTTGCTTGCTAATTCTGAATTTGAAAAAATAATGTTTGATTTTTTATATTCGACTAATTCAGGAATACTATACTGAATCAACTCACCCAAATGAACACCCTTGCGCGCAAATTCATTCACCACTTTGTTTCTATCTTCAACCTTTACCACATAATGCGAATATGTTGCACCTTCAACAATAGGTGGGAATTCCCATCCATCCCGCCTGTCAAGGTTTATATCATACCATCTTGCCCTTTTTCTTCGATTTTCAATAATCATGGGATATTTTTTCAACTGTTGCAGTCCAACTGCCGCTTCAACATTCAGCATTATATCCAGATAATTCGGTGGAAAATGAATTCTGTCATCCAGATGATAGGATTTGGTTAGTCGATTTAAAAAAGGGGTTCTTTCCTGCAGCAACCATGTCAGGCCATAAACATACTCATTGAACGCCCCATAAACTGCCAGCAGATAAAGACGTCTTTGTATCGCTTTGAAAAAACCGGGCTGTTTGAAATGCCTATTCCGCCAGTAGCGCACCCTGTCTGCAAGGTCTTTATCCTGAAAAGTGAGCATTCCGCCAAAAATAGCGGTAATCATCTTGCTGATATTCAATGCATACAAAGCGGTATCACCTGGAGTTCCAACCATCCGCCCATGCCATGAAGCACCGAAGGAATGGGCACAGTCCTGAATCAGCCAGATTTTATGGCCATATCGATTTTCTGCATCAGATTTGATCTGCTCAACCCTGTCCAGATTCAAGGGATAACCAAACAAATGGGTGGCGATAATAGCTCTGGTATGTTCATTAATTGCCTTGGGCAACAGGTCAAGATTCATATTGTAGTCAGTCAGGCTGCAATCTACGAATGCCGGCCGGTTACCGGACAAAGATATGGCATGGGCCACCACGGAACAGGTATAAGCCGGCATAACTACTTCTGCGTCTTTGACCTCCACTGCATTCAGAAATGCCCATAAAGCACTTCTTCCGTAGGGGAAGGAAACAGCATCAACCGCCTGAAATGTCTTGGCAAACTCTTTCTCGAACTTTTTCACAGCACCTTTGCTGCTGCGAAAAATTACCTTGAGTTCATCAAGATCAAGGTTAGGCTTAAATCTTGGTATCATGCTTTGCCTCATCCTGTACCTGCCAATATCCCTGGCTGGCCATGTGAATTGCCACAAAAGGGCCTGGCTTTGTTATTTTTTCATATCCAGACGGCAGCTCACTCTGGTCCATGATGGTAAGATTCGGACCGAGGGTAATGGTACGTATATTTTTCCCGGGCAATGCTTTTTTGCCGGTGATCAACAGCTTGACAAGCATCTGTTTGACCCATTCTCTGAGAACACGGGACCTGAACATGCTTACGCACATCAAACGCAAAGCCAAAAATTCAATCGGTTTTGGCAGCCGCTTGAGCATAGGGCACAGGCTGGATTGGATAGTCAGGGTGCTGTCATCAAGCCGTTGCACCTGATTTTTTGACGTAAAGGTCTGGGTAGAGGCCAATGCGCTTTTGCCGTTTTTAACGACGACCCCGACATCACACCTTGATAAATTTGAATCCAGAAAATGATACACCACCCCGCCCTTGTGCGTGTTGATGATGGAGTAATGGTCCGGTCCTTGATCAATGAGCAAACCGGCCTGCTTGAACGAGATCCGCCGGGATTGTTTCTGCATACACGGTACCAAGGAGGGGTCCTCTCTTTTTTGCCTGCGTTTTTCATAAAGAACTGCTGCCCAGGCATAGGCATTGAACCAGGGAATCAGGTTAGGTTCATCCATACAACTAAGAGTCACCACTTTATTCTGTTCAATACTCTGGGCCATATAATCTGCCAGGGCCAGAGCCTCGGCTATTTTATCGGCCAGGGCTTCCATGCCGGCTGGATTATAGAACCGGGTACAGCGGCTTCCATACAGCCCGCCAAAAGAACCGTCCGGATGGGCAAAATGCCATAGGAATTGGATCGATTTGCGCAGGGGCACCAGAAGTTCCCAATCTGGCCGCTGTTCATACACGTCTGCCAGGTAATATGTGCAAAGCGACTGGTAACCCGGATCAGCCCCTTCATATTCTTTAAACCACCCTTCTGAAGATTGATGATCCAGAATGCGTTGCAGCAGCAATTGTGCTTTTTCTCCGGCATACGGATCACCAGTCAAATTATGCCATCTTACGAGTGCTGCCACGGCTGTTGCAAGATGGTTGGAGATCATGCCGTGTGTTTCATCGGATTCCAATATATAGGATATCATTGGCTGTACTGTGTGCTGCCACCTGGATTTTGTCGATGAATCTATCTGCTTGTCCAGAAGTTCCAGTGTGCAAAGCAGATCAAAAGCAACCAGGGCGGTAATGCAAAAAGACCCTTCAAAGGGAAATGCTTCTTCCAGACTGCCATCCTTGCGTGTAAGCTCTAAAACCCCTTGAAACAAAGCGTTTATCCTGTTTAAAAATATTTTCTGACCGGTTGGGTATGGCCACAAATCATTTAGCCAGAGCCTTGCCAATCCACTGGCGGCTCCCTGGAAGGTGGCATTGCCAAAATCGGTCAACCCCCATGCCCAGAAAAAACGATCTCCCATGCCATAACTTTTGCTGGTGCGATCCTGGTCATAAAGAGACAGGACCCGGGGCAAAGTCTGAAGTATTTGAAAATGATAGGGATTCTCAGACATGGACTATTTTCTATTCCTGTACACAAAGCGGATGACAAGATTAAGATCCAGAAAAGGGAGCCATTGCAAAGGCCAATAATGAATCTGCTGCCGGATAAAGTATTGATCCAGTTCGGAAAGGATGTGATCGGCAAAATTGGGATGTTCCCAGCAGATAATCTTGTCCGGATTGATGCGGGTGTTTTTTTTGAACCATCGCCTGGATGTAATAAATCGCCCCCCCCCCCACGCCACGCCGCCTTCGGCGGGTATGGCCCCGGCAAGGAAACCATCGGATTTTAGGACTCGCTTTAGTTCACTCAAATAATGGGGAAGTGGGTAAATATGTTCCAGGGAATAAAACGTTAGGATAATATCAACGGAATCATCTTCAAGTGGAAGGGCCTTGTTTCTATGCATGAGAAGCGTTTGGGTTGCTACCCTCTGATCGTTCAATATTTTAGAGGACTTATCCAACATAGCCTGCTGAACATCTGCCAAAATAACGCATGAAGGTCTGTTCTTCCAGAACTGGACATGGCGAATATCTCCCGGTCCGATTTCCAGAATAGTTTTGTCCTTCAGATCCAATGCCTTCATGATCTTATATCCTGCATCATTGACCTTTGTGCCAACACCTTGCCTCTGATTTGCATGATAAAAATCAAGATACGATTGCTGCCATGCACTCCAGCAGGCATCTTTTTCCTGAATTGTCGAACCATATTTTCGACGATCTCCCCACAGAGGGGTGCAAACAAAATGTGGAAGAAAATTTCGAATCACAAGTGGTAGTTTTTTTTCTCTTTTAGAATAGCGAGCAGGTCATTGAACCCTGATTCCCATCCATAATCCCGGCTCAATGTATGGGGATGCCAGAGCAGTGCCGCCTGTCCGCCAACCTGATTAATTTCATTCAGCCAATAATAAATGGATTTGCGTCTTTCATCCGGTGTCATGGGATGATAATCATAAAATTGCGAATCCATAAAAATCGTTGGAAGTGCTTCTATTTCATGGGGACGGTCAGTTGTGTGATGCCAGGGGCACCATTTAACCGCAGACGCCGACCTGAATCCGGGCCGATCATTGAACATCAATGTCGTATCCAGTGTCAATCCCGCCTGTTCCTGAGCGGCCCAGGTTTTGTCCCAACTGAAACGCAGCCAGTGCTGACGGCAGACGTTCACGGTCAATCCTGTTTTTTTTTCCAGCTCCTGTTTCTGATTCCAGATCAGATTCGCATCCTGCCAGGCATCATAGGATAAATGCAGGCCTATACGTCCATTGGATGAAAGAATACGGGGTATAATTTGCTCAATTTTTTTGTGTGACATTTCATATCCAGGATCAAACAACCATTTCAGAATATTTTTTTTCCGGGGGTCTGCATAGAAATGAAACCACGCTGTTGTTTTACATCCGGCCTCTTTTTCCAACAGTTTGTCAAAAGTCCACCAATCATCTTTGTAAAATAAAAACTTTACAGCAGATTGCAAAGCTTCATTGGCTTTGCGGGGATGCCAAGACGCAATATGTTTTCCGCAATTCACCAGGTTGAAAACGCCTTGTTTCAACCGAATAGCCATGGTTTTTTCTACAGCATCCACGTCATGGGTCAATTGAATTTCAGCCCTTGGCACAGGACCAAAAATCTCATCCGCCAGCATTTTTATTTTCTGCGCTGCCCAGGCGCGAAGAAAAAGCGCGATGCGATTAACCCATGCCCGATCCCAGACACGGGCATCCCACCCTTTCAATCGATTGCTGTATGAGTGAACAGGACCGTTCTTTTGCTCAAAACACCGCTCTGGCCAGCATTCCAGCATTAGAAAAGCCGCCAACCACCAGTCCACCTTCCACCATTGAGGCTCATGGGGCGACATACAGGCAGCACAAGGAACCAGCAGAACGTTTTTCACACCCCATTTGCATGCCCAGTCCGGGAGTTTTACAAGGGCATAGTCCGGCGCTTCACAGGCTCTGGAAAAGGCCATTTCCGGAACGGGAAGTTCCGAGACCATTTTTCCCCCTTTGGGCCAATATCGGGAAAAAGCACTTAACACATGTGTTTTTATTGATTTACTCAACATCAGCCGTCCATAAATCGCTGGTGCCACAGTTCAAGGCACAATGCGCCCCAGAGACGGCGACCGCCGACCCCATGCTCAGATAACATATTCTGCAAGGCATTGGGGGTGTAGATACCCCGTTCCAGACTTGCGCGTGACAGCAGCACATCTCCCACAAAATCACGAACCGGGTTTTTTTGCATCCATTCACCCAGAGGCACTGGAAATCCCATCTTGTCTTTCCGTTCCAGGATGGTTGAAGGGAGCAGCGAACGAATGGCTTTTTTGAGGATATGTTTGGTTTTCCCACCCTGAAATTTAAGGGGCGGTGGCATGGTGGTCACCAGGTCCACAATTCGTTTATCCAGAAGCGGCACCCGGGATTCCAATGAAACCACCATGCTGACACGATCTTCAACCTGCAACAACGCCGGCAGCAGGGTTTTCTGGTCAAAGTGGGTCATCTTGTTAATGTAGGATCGGGTATCCGGATGGTTAAACACCGTTTGAAATTCTGAAAAAAGAAGGTCATGGTCAAAGGATTGTCTCAAGTCAGGGTTGAGCAATGGATAAAGTCCCTGGCTGCGGTTAATAAGTGCAAAATAGCGGGCATCCATAGGTTCAAAAAGCCCTTTTGACCAGAACTGGGACAGCAGGGGATGATACTGTTTGAGCATTGAAAGCTGGGGAATGATGGATTCCAGGGTTACCAGGTGTTTCCCTTCTTCCTGGGTTTCAAAGATACCCCCTTTAAGGGCCTGCTCCAGGTATCCGACGAGATAGCGGGCATAGCCTCCGAATATTTCATCCCCCCCTTGTCCTCCCAGAACAACGGTGACATAGTCTTTGGCCAGCCGGCTGACCTGATATTGCGGAAACAGGCCCGGGCCGGCCAAGGGCTCATCCAGCGCATAGATCAGGTTCGGCAAATCATTTACAAAATCACGGGCAGAGGGCACCACTTCCAGGTAACTGCCATTTCTGGAAGCAGCCAACTCTTTGGCAAAAAAGGACTCATCATATTCAGGGCCTTCGCTGAACCGGCCATGGAACATTGGAATCGGGGCCTGAAGATGGTCTGAAGCCAGGGCGCACATAAGGCTTGAATCAATCCCCCCTGACAGGTATCCTCCCAGAGGCACATCAGAACGAAGTTGCAACCGGACACTGTCCTGGATCAGGTCCCGCAGACGATCTACAAAATAGGCTTCTGTATGATAATCATCAATATGGTAATTGGTTTCCCAGTAACAGGAATTTTTGATAATTTTGTTGCCTTTGCCTTGCAAAAAATGGCCGGGTTTTATTTTCTCGATTCCTTGAAACAGCGTACGCGACTCAAGGCAGTACTGAAAGGTCAGATATTGATGCAGGGCCTGGTCATCGCGGCGGGGATGAATTTCAGGGTGGGCCAGCAGTGCCTTGATTTCCGATGCAAAAACAAATTCATCTTTTGTGGTCGTATAATAAAACGGTTTGATGCCAAAATGATCCCGGGCAGCAAGCCACTCATTGGAATGGCTATCATGGAACATAAAAGCAAACATGCCGTTCAGCCGCAAAAGTGCATCAGGGCCTTCTTTTATCAACAGGTGCAGCAGCACCTCGGAATCAGAAAATGTAGAAAAACGATGTCCCTGTTGAATCAACGTCTGGCGTAGTTCCAGATAGTTGTATATTTCACCGTTGTAAGTCAACGTATATCGACCGTCAGACGATTGCATGGGCTGGGCACCCAACTCCAGGTCTATGATTGCCAGGCGGCAATGTCCGAGCAATGCTTGAGAAGGAATATGCACCTTCCCTTTTCCATCCGGACCCCGATGGGCAAGCTTTGCAAGCATTGCATCCAAAACAGAGTCACGGTCTTCCAAGGGGCGATTATGGGTAAGTATTCCAGCTATTCCGCACATGGTTTTCTCAGATTGGCATAAACCATAAATGGAAGATGGCGGTCCAGCCATTGGTGCAGCCGTTTGGGCATTGATAAAGGCAGTGATCTGGCAGGAAAAAAGTGGTAATAAATTTCCTGTATGGAAAAACAGGCTTCGCATAAAACCTGAAATTGTTTTTTTGTGTAACTTTTGCCGATAGGATTGTCAGAGCCATCATAGAGTCTGACTATTTCATCCACATTCAATTGTTTAAAAATATGTTCCCTGCCTCTGCCTTTCATGCCAGCCCCAATTTTTGTTAAAGGATATCCAATCCATCGAATCCATGGCCAGAAACGAAGTGCGGCATTCTTGTAATATACTGAAATTGATGCCGTTCCACCTGGTTTTAAAACACGCGCTATTTCAAAGATGGCTTTTTCTGTATCCGGTGTATGATGGATAACCCCCTGACAGTTAACATGATCGAATGTATTATCTGAAAAACTCAATCGCTTGGCATTTTCCTGTTTCAGCTCAGCTTTTATCCCGTATTTTTTGCAACGCCTATCTGTAATTTCAAGCGCGTTTTTCGTTAAATCTGCAGCAACAATACCTTGAAGTCCACGCATACCAAATTCCGCGACCCAGAAACCGATTCCACAGCCCAGGTCCAAGATTTTCATGCTCTGCCCTTCTGGCCGGGGGGGGGAGAAATCTAATATCAAATTTACCTGCAAAGCAGTCGTTTATATACACATCACGATGCTCTTCAAAAAATTCTATAGTTCCAGCTTCAAAATCAGACTCACCTGTCCACAAAGGTTTGTTTTCCCAGAAATTACGCACTTGCTCTATATCATGAATCATATTTTTCCTTTTACCACAAAACGAATCAAGCGATGAACCTTACCCGCCGATCTGACAGATAGTCGTCCGTTTGATATTTATTCTCCCGAATTTTCCCAAAGCGATCTCTGGAGATTCTTGATAGCAAGCTGCCAAATCTTTGTAAAATGGGCGCCATCCGCCAAAGGGCCAATGATAAAGGAGCGCCATGGTAAAATACCCGAGTGTGGTGATACTGCTAACCATCTTGCTGCTGCTGATTTTTTGATCATAGCGATGGACAAACGGTACCTCTGTAAAACGACACCCCAACAACTTCAGCTTAACGATTGTTTCAAGCGTGGATGTGAACCCCAACCCTTTGAGTTGAATGAATCCATTACCAAAAATCAACACTGCATCTTTGATTGCTTTGGCCCGATAAGCCCTGTAACCGCATGAATAGTCTTTTACGCCTTTAATATTGAACATGATTTTCATGAAAACATTTGCGGCATAACTGATAAAACTCCTGTAGGCATTCACCCCTTTCTGGGCGCCCCCCGGTTGAAACCGTGACGTATTCACCACGTCATAACCTTCTTGTATCTTTTCAATCATTGATAGCATGTATTTTGGCTCA
This sequence comes from uncultured Desulfobacter sp., assembly GCF_963675255.1. GTDB lineage: Bacteria > Desulfobacterota > Desulfobacteria > Desulfobacterales > Desulfobacteraceae > Desulfobacter. The sequence goes on along the minus strand of NZ_OY775937.1, from coordinate 2,295,048 downwards.
TGGGTGTCATCGCAATCAAACCGGATGGCAATATCTTCATCATGGGCATTCTGAGCTATGAATTCAAAGGCATCCCTCTCTGTCTCTCCAAGTCCTCGATTAATGAAATGATTGATAACTGTCAATGGATAGTCATTCTGAATGGTACACAACAGGTCCATGGTGCCATCAGTGCTGCCATCGTCCACCAGGACAATTTCATAATCAAGCTGCGCATTTTCAAAAGCGGTTTTTATTTTTGGAAAAAGCAATGGGATTGACGATTCCTCATTAAATGCAGGCAATAATATCCAAATTTTCATATGAATAACTGTACATTTCTTTTGTGGCTAATCATTCTTTGACATTTTTTGCCAGTATTGAAACAATCTTTTTTCCAGCATTCCCATCCCCATAAAGGTTCAAACTGAAATCAGGTTTCTGTTCCATCATTTGTTGAAATGAGAATTGAATATCATTGACTTCTGTCCCGGCAATCTTGTTGAAGCCATGCTCCGCAAGCTCTATCCATTCTGTTTCTTTCCGCAAGGTAATGCAGTTCTTTTTAAAATAAAACGCTTCTTTCTGTAATCCGCCACTGTCAGTTAGAACAATTTTGCAATGATCAAGCAGGGCTATCATATCAAAATACCCCACTGGGGGGATTTGAAAGATGTTCTTTTTAGTTATGGAGATACTGAATTCTTTGATTTTTGACAGTGTCCGGGGATGGGCCGGCCAAACCACAGGCATTTTTTCAGACAGCGACTCAATTGCTCTGATAATAGATGTCAGTGTTTCTATCGAATCGGTATTCTCTGCCCGATGAAGTGTAAACAGGGCAAAGGGTTTTCCATGAAGTGTATCAGTTATGATTCTTTGGCCTACCGTTGCTTTTATATCTGCCTGTTTGGCGTAGAACAGGCTAGCGTCATACATAACATCCCCCACCAAATGTATTTGAGGGTATCTGTATGGCTGATCTGATTTACTTTTTATGCCTTCATTCTCCAAATTTCTGACAGCCGTCTGGGTCGGACAAAACAAAAGATTGGAAACATGATCGGTCAATACCCGGTTATGCTCTTCAGGCATCTTTCGGTTGAAAGAACGAAGTCCTGCTTCCACATGGACCACGGGTATATGTAATTTCACGGAAGCCAAGGCACCGGCCAGAGTAGAATTGGTGTCGCCATAAACAAGGACCGCATCCGGCTTCTCTGATAAAAGTACGTTTTCAATATCTTCCAGCATCCGACCTGTCATGGCACCGTGTGAGAGTTGATGAATCCCCAAAAAAACATCTGGTTTTGGAAGATCCATTTCCTCAAAAAACACATCTGACATGTTCGAATCATAATGTTGCCCGGTATGGACGATATACTCCACAATCTGATTTCCTGGAGAAGCTTCAAGATTATGCTGGTGAATATTCCTGGAAACAACCGCGGCTTTTATGAACTGAGGCCGGGCTCCGATAATGGTAACGATATTCATGAGCCTGTGGATTTAGTCACTTTTTAAAAAAATCAACACAATATATGACGTTATGATTTGATCAATAGCGCTATATGTTGTGGTAAGAAATTTCAAATCGGACTAAATCAACAGGCTCATTCATTGGCATAAGGTGCTAATTTTTGGCTTTTTTGAGAACTTCCGTTATGAATTCTTGGTCCTTCGGTTCCAGATATGGGTGCATGGGCAGACTCAAGCACCGGGCAGCTATTTTTTCAGATACCGGGAAGTCTTTTGGTTTATGGCCCAGGCCTGAAAATGCGCCCTGCAGACTCAATGGGGCGGTGTAGTAGGCGACAGAAGGGATGTTTTGTGTTTGCAGCGCGTGTGACACTACGTCCCGGTTTTCAGAAAGGATTGTATACTGGGCATAAACCGATGTGTTGCCTTTGGCTATGATTGGTGTTTCAATACCCGGGACATCTTCGAGCAGGGTGTCATACCGGGAGCCGATGTGGGCACGGGCGTCACACTCTTCCGGGAACAGGGCCAGTTTTTCAAGGAGAATGGCTGCCTGGATCGTATCCAGACGGCCGTTGATGCCCACCAGGGGGTGCTGGTGTTTGACTTTCTGGCCGTGAACCCGAATCTGCCGGAGTTTTTCCGCCAGGGCATCGTCCGGGGTAAAGAGGGCCCCGCCATCCCCATAACAGCCCAGGGGTTTGGAAGGAAAAAAGGAAGTACAGCCCATGATGGAGTGGTTGCAGGCTTTGATGCCCTGGTGGGTGGCACCAAAGCACTGGGCCGCATCTTCGATGACCGGGATGCCGTGACCGGCGGCAATGGCATTGATGCGGGTCATGTCTGCGCATTGGCCGTAAATGCCCACCGGCATGATGGCCCGGGTGCGGGAGGTGATGGCGGATGCAAGTTTGTCCGGATCCAGATTGAAGGTATCAGGCTGGATATCCACAAATACCGGTACAGCCCGCAGCAGGGAGATGACCTCTGCAGTTGAGATCCAGGTATAAGGCACGGTGATCACCTCATCGCCGGGCTGGATATCCAGTGCCATGAGCGCCATAAGCAGGGCATCCGTGCCGCTGGCACAGGTGATGCAGTGTTTTACATCCACATAGGCAGCCAATTTTTCTTCCAGTTCAAAAACTTCCGGTCCCATGATGTATTTGCCGTGGTCCAGCACGGTTTTGATGCGGGCTTCAATTCTATCCCTGATCCGGGCCTGTTGGGTTTTAAGATCGATAAATTCCATGATTCAGCGTTATCCTTTATTTCTTTTCCAAGCCTTGGCTGGTTTCCCAATATTCACGATGGCAGGAAGGGCATGTCAGGTCGTTGGACAGCCTTTCTCCGCAAAGACACACCCAGCCGATCTGCCGGGCCGGGTTGCCCACCACCAGGGCGTGATCCAGGACAGGTTTGTTGACAACGGCTCCGGCACCGATAAACGCATACCTTCCTATGGTGGTCCCGCAGACAATGGTGCAGTTAGCGCCCAGGCTGGCGCCGTGTTTGACCAGGGTGAGGCGCACCTGGTCCATCTTGCGGATTTCGGCCCGGGGGTTGTAGATGTTGGTGAACACCATGGATGGCCCGCAGAAAACGCCGGCCTCAAGAGTCACCCCTTCATATACCGACACATTGTTCTGAATCTTGCAGCCGTTTCCCACCCGGACCCGGGGGCCGATCACCACGTTCTGGCCGATGTTGCAGTTTTCTCCGATCACGGTTTCCAGCATGATGTGGGAAAAATGCCAGATTCTGGTGCCGTTCCCGATGACGGCCCCGTCATCCACATAACTGGATTCATGGACAAAAAATTCATCTGACATGGTGTTGTTCCCTTTTATTTCTGGACAAACGGGTGCTGTTCGCCCATGTTCAGGTCCGGACTAGCGTTGCGGATGGTATAGACGGTCTCAATGCTAGGCCGGGCGTGCACCAGGCCGAATCCGTTGCCGTCCAGGATGTCCTGGTAGCTCAGGGTGTGAAGGTCGGTGAACCCACCGCTGAACTCGATCTCTTTACCGTCCACGGTGATGGACCGATAGGTGCGCTGGCCTGCCGCCCGGATGTCGTTGGGCAGCGAGGTTTCATCGATGCTGAGAAACCATCTGACCCTTGCGTTTTCAAGCTCCAGGTAACCGGCGGATTTGTCATGTTCCAGCAGATGCACCACGTTCATCTGAATCTTGCCGAAAATCCAGATCAGCATGTCAAAGAAATGAATGCCGATATTGGATGCAATGCCGCCGGATTTGTCAAGCCCTCCCTTCCAAGAGGTGAAATACCAGTTCCCCCGGGAGGTGATGTAGGTCAGGTCGATCTCATGTTTGGTGTCCGGGGTCGGATTGTTCTGAATCTGATTCTTCAATTCGATCAGGGCCGGATGCAGCCTGAGTTGCAGGATATTGTAGACTTTTGAAGGCATCTCTGCCTCGATCTCTTCCAGGGCATCGATGTTCCAGGGATTCAGCACCAGGGGTTTTTCACAGATGGCATGGGCGTTGTTGCGCAGGGCAAACCGAATATGGGCATCATGCAGGTAATTGGGGGAACAGATGCTGACATAGTCGATCTTCTCTCCTTTTCTGCGCTGCTTGTCCACATGCCGGTCAAACCGCTCAAACTCGGTAAAAAAATTGGCATCCGGAAAATAGCTGTCAATAATGCCCACACTGTCATTAGGATCCAGTGCGGCGGTGAGAGTGTTTCCGGTTTCTTTGATGGCTTTCATGTGCCGGGGGGCGACGTAGCCAGCGGCTCCGATTAATGCAAAATTCATGATAGACGGCTTTCCTTATTTTGAGTCTTGTTTTGTTATAAGCTGGGTCAGACCCATTTAACTATTCGTTATTAAGGCTATTTGGGTCAAAATGCCTTTTTTCAACTCTTAAAAGCCATGTTTCGGGGGCAAAAATAGCTTTTTAAGGATCCCAATGGGGGTATACCTGGAGTGATGCCTGGGGCTCATAAATAAGGATTCAGCCAGATTACACAAGGCGTAGCTTTATGACTTATTTCATAGGACCCCAATATGCCGGATTTCCTTATTGTCCTTAGTTGTAGCAAGTGAGTATTGGGTACTACTTTTCATCCAAAAAATAATACCCTCCTGTTTTGGGTGGGCCTTGAAATTTTATTTTTTTTTGTTCTCGCAGCTCTTTTAACCAGCGTTCTAATGTTCGTTGCGGCAAATTCAGGGCGGCTTTAATCTCTTTGGATTTTTTGCCGGGGTTGGCTTTTATGAAGTCTAAAAGATTGTTTACTCCGCCACTTACTCCGCCACTTACTCCGCCACTTACTCCGCCACCTGATGTTTCGCCCATTAGAAACAATGTGACTTTGAAATTATCGGCAATTATTTCAAAAACAGGCGCAGGTGACCCTGCATCTGCCATTGATTGGATCACCCGTTTAATCCCGGAACCATACTTTTCAATAATTCCAGCTTCTTTGAATATCGAAGCAATCTGTTTATTTCTGGGATTGGATGCCATTTTCCCGGAAAGGATATCCTGCATTTTCATTCCCTTGGGAAGCGGACCCGGGTTGAAGAATTCCATTCTATTGTGAAATATTTTGATGGTCGAATCACCTTGTGCCTGATAATCTCTATGGACAATCATATTCACGATAATTTCTCTTACAGCTTCGAGTGGGTATTCCCAGATTTCATCTCTTTGGGGTTTGCCTGAAATAACAAACCGTTTGCTGATATGCTTGCGTACAAAATCCATACACGCTTCCACTTCTGAAAACAGGTCGTTCCGAATCGTAATGCTGTCTTTTATGATGGTTTCAGAATCAAAGCGGCCTGCATCAATGGTTGAAATCATAGACGGATTATTACAAAAAAGTAAAAAACAGCCAAAAGAAACGGCATTTTCACGTAGTAGTTCAAATTTTTTAAGCACAGTTAAAGGATCGTCATTGATGGGATAATCCCGAAAACGATTCGAAATCTCAATAAACTGATTGACTTTTTCCAGTGAAACATCATTGATGCCATGGTTTGGGTCCCGGGCAAAATCCCAACTGAGATTAATCGTCCTCAGGTGTTCATTTGCTATTTCATTTAAATCCATCAGATGGTTTGCGTTATGAACCCTTTTGTAATATTTGCCTTTGAAACTTATGGGTTTAATGGGATAGGAGATGACAGACAAGCTGATGACTGTTTTATCTTCATGGGCAAACGTTTCTGCATCAGGAATGATGGACGGAGACGTTGAATTTTTTATCTGGTTGGTCCATTTCTGAATACTTTCCCGGGAAGCCTGAGCCCCTGTTACTATTCCCTTGTCATTTATTCCGATCAACACCGTTCCGCCCCGGGTGTTGGCAAAAGAGCACAATGCCTCTATGGCTTCTTTACCAAAGGAGGTCTTGAACTCAAGGTGTTCGGATTCACCTTTTTGTATGAGAGATTGGAGGGGATTCATTGTGGAAGTTGGGTTTTGAGATTGATGAATTCCATGGGAAGCTCTATAGGTGAAGGTTATGGGTTATGGTGTTGGATTGTAGATTTTTAAGCGGGTTTTGATCAGGGCGCGAAGCATTTTTGCCTATTTCGATAGAATGCTCTCGATTGACTCGTAATCTTTTTGCTCAATGTATCCTACTTGATATGCTATTTCCAATTTCCATTTGAGTTCTCAACTCTGCGAGGGATGCTTTTGAGATGTATAAAAATCGGACTGAGTCTCTATCCCTATTTCTGGCCAACGCAAGTCAGATCCGGCTTTTTACAACAAATTTCAAAAGGCCCCAAAACGCGACATGAGCCAAAAAATTTTGAAAAATTTCTTAGTTTCAGTTTTTGCTGCGACTTCTTACCAACAATGCCAAACAGCAGACAAAACAAAAAAAGAGGGAAACCATAAACATGCAGATAAACATTATCTTTTTAACTGAATGCACAGATAACTTTTGGAATTCAGGCATTGCAACTGTTGTATAAAAATTTTGCTCGGGCCGTAAATTATTACGGCTGATGGTATGATATAAACTATTTAATTCAGAAGTAAATAACTGAGCCTTTTCCTTGGCAGCGTTATATCTTTTCTCAAAATCAAACATCAGATCATCTTGGTCTTTGATTGCTTCAACATTTCCCCTTTGTTCATCTGGTAAAAGGTCTTTATAGTAAGTTATATTCCGACGGGTCGAAATCAAATCATTACCCAGTGCAACCATACTCTGAGTTATTTCCTGCCGATATTTAACATCTTCATTTGCTTGGGCCATAGCAACCAGCCTATCAAGAAAATTATCCCCAATCTGTGGAACCAGGCTGTTTTGAGCGAGAAAATTTGTATCTGCTTGCATATTTCCCTTATTTTTGGCATTACCGCTGCTCTCAAGATATCCATCAATCGAATCTTTTAACAATGATAATGCGTCCTCTTGCTGTTTCTCTTGCAATTCAAGATTATAAATCTGTTCTTTTAGATACAACATGGCCGCATACCCTTTGGCCAAAAATTGTTCCTCTTTAGTTAAGGCAGTTAACGGATTGATTTCATATCGGATAAGATCACTCATTTGAAGCTCAAGTGAGGTAAGATTGAATCCTTTTGGGGTACGGACCAGCAGCGCACCGGGTAAAGAAGAAATTTCTTTTATATTTTTTAAGACCCTCTCAACTCCCTGTCGAAGCATGTCAATTTTCATAACGAACTCATCGGTTTTGAATTCAATATCAAATATTGCAGGGGAAATTAATTTAACCTGATAAAGATAAACGCCTCTTTTTTCCTCTGTAAACACTGCCCATTCGTTAAGAATATCTTGCAAAACTTTTGCCTGAAGTTTTTTAGGAATGCGCATGTTATCGTCATAAAAGACCAGATAATAATCATTATTAGATTTTAATCTTTCTTTTTTCTGGGTGTACTCTGCCTGAATTTTTTCCCGCTGTTCAGATGTCAGTGTCTTATTTGAAAGAAGTTTAATATATTTTTTTTCTAAAAAGTCCAAACCATCATCTGATTTTTGAACCATTAAACTGTCTCTAAACTGAACCAGGGTCATGTCAGGTGACATTTTGTTGGTCTTATAGACCGTTTCTAAAATATGGGGAGTTGTAATATCTGCCGTAGAAAATTTCATCCCATTTGGATATTGATTGTTTTCTATGCCTGCGAAATTCAATTTAAATTTAAGACGTGTGACGGATTTTTGCTGTAAAAATGAGATAGGCAAAGCCCAAAGTCCTAAAAGACATGCAAAAGCGATAGTCGCAGCGATGATATAAATTTTGCGCTTCCAGAGTCTTGCAAATAATTCAATAAGATCAATTTCATCATCAGATTCCATATAAACGACATTAGCAGATTGAGGTAATGTTTTTTCCTTCATGATTATTTTCCCTCTATTTTTTAATTAAAATTTACACAGCGTTAAATTTTTTTGATGTAGCTTCGCCCTGTTGGTTACATGGCCTCCATGCCGACCAAAAAATTTGAGCTGAAAGGTAATTTTAGTTATTTATTTTTAACTCTGCCAATAAATCAGGATGATCATCTAAAGCAATGAAAACTTCTTGAAATTTTTGCATAGCTCCGCTCTGTCGGTTACGTTTCATAAGTACCAATTAAATAAACGCGGATAATGATAAGTCCGTTGCTAATTTAAAGAATATTTCTTAATTGAATCAGCAACTCGGGATCTTCAAACAACTGGACGTCCAAGTTCCGAATCTGCTGGTACAAAGTTTGATTCTGCGCTTTTATCTTTATCTGGCCATACCCCTATAGTTTAATTTTAAAAAACTTCAAGGAGAGACTTACAAACGCTTTAAGTCCGGATGGCAAAATATACCGTTTTATTGGAATTATCTTTAAACCGTTCCAAACCTATCTGACCTTTTCAAGAAGGGGCAGGGACACAATAATTGACCTTTCCCAGACGGACACCTGTTTGCTGCACCATTTTTCTTTAAGTGAGTCTTGAATCGCCTTTCAAAATGGACAGAATTTTATATCTGATTTCTTCATCCATTGATGCGTTCATGGCGTGAACACTTATGGCAAATCAGCAAGAAGGTCAAGTTTTTTTTACGAAATTTGGGTGTATTTTGCATGCGCGAAGTAGTTCGTTAGGCATCAATCAGCTGGCGATAAGAGTAATATTACAATCCATTACAGGGCATTAAAAACCTGCAATGGATTCTTAACCACTGAATACAACCGTGAGTTGTGCACGACGGAGGAAGGATTTCTTTAATGACTGCATTTTGGCTGCAAACCGGTACTCTCCTGTTGAACCGATTTTAAAAATATCCGGTTTCAGGCCGTTTTTCACCATCTCATGAACAACGTTGGCGGCCCGGGATGCGCCTAACTCCAGATTGGATGGATATTTTTTGGTATGGATGGGATCCGGATCTGCATATCCGTTGACATAAACTTTCACATCATAGGGTTTAAGGAATAGCGCCAGTTTCTTTAAAAAGGATTTGTATTCTTTGGTTAGGGTAGCGCTGCCGGAAGAAAAGAGGATTGGCAGGGTATTGTTAATCTTTGCGCAGCAACCGTCTGACCCCATAACCTCTACCCAGTCTTCAAGGCCGGCCTTTTTAACGGCCTGTTCAATATCCGAAAAATTTGCCGGCACATTGGATTTGCCGATTTTTTTTACACTGTCTTTCATATCCGGTGTGGACGAAACCCGAATTTGTGTTGTCTTCTTTTCCCGGTTTTTTTTTATGTCATAAATTTTCTGATATTTTGCAACTGTGCCGGCAAGACGTTTTTTTTGTGCCTCAAGCTGGTAAAATTTTTTCTCTTTCAATTCAACAGAGTCATGAAGTAAGTTTGGAATGCTTCTTCCGGAATCAGATATGCGGTTTATTTTGAGGATGAGCCAGTTAAGCTCTTTCTGGGTATCCATCAACTTGATAACTTTGCCGAGTTGGAGTTGATGGCCTTTTTTTCTGTCTCTCTGATGATTATACAATTTAACACTACAAAATTATTTTTATCCCTTTTATTGGGTTATGTAGTCCAATAAACCGATATTGTAAATATGTTAAAACGAAAAAGATATGGATTTTTACCGTTTCATTGGATATATTATTTAATTAAAGAATTAAAGGATTTTATACCAATAAAAAGAGCGGTACTATGAATATCGGAGACAGGATAAAACAGCTGAGAACTGAGAAAAAAATGGACCCAGGCTGAACTCTCTGAAAAAATAGGCGTAAAACAAAAACAGATATCAGCCTATGAACGAGGAACCAATATCCCCTCAGCAGAAATTTTGATCAGGATATCTGAAGCGTTTGATGTCAGTCTGGATTATCTGGCCTCTGAGGCCAGGGGCCAGAGTGCTAAAATCGAGGTAAAAGACAGGGAACTGTTAAGATATTTTGAAGCAATTGACGATTATAACGAGGATGAAAGGACATTAGTCAAAAATATGCTTAACCTGGTTGTGATGAAGCATAAATTTCAAAACATCGCGCTTGCCCAGCCACATAGCATTTTATAAAAATTAGGGGACAATCATGCAAACTCTCTCAATACCATACAGTGATGACCTTTTGATATCCACCGGTAAATCAAAAAAAGCACTGGAACAGGAGATGCTTTTTTTGCTGGCAGTCAAACTGTTTGAGATGGGTCGTCTTTCTGTTGGTAAAGCAGCGGAATTGTGCGACATGAATAAAATAAAATTCATGGATGAATTGGGCCGTATGGAAATACCTGTGATAAATCTTGATGATGATCAAATCACGGATGAATTAAAAAATGCGTGAGGCCATAGCCGTTGCAGACAGCGGCCCTCTCATCGGCTTGGCACGCATTGGCCAGCTTGAACTTCTACCCCGTATATTCTCTGAGATCATCGCTCCTACCGAAGTCTGGCACGAAGTAACCGTAAAAGGACCGGGGTTGCCAGGTGCATATGAGATAAGCCAAGTTAAATGGATAAAAATCAAAGGGCCTTCGGCTCAACTGGTTCAGCCTTTAAGCATCCTTGTGGATGCAGGAGAAGCCCAAGCAATTGCCCTGGCTCAAACAACACCTGGCTGCATCATCCTGCTGGATGATGCACGGGCAAGAAAAATCGCTGCAAGGCTAAACATAAAACAAATCGGAACCATCGGGCTGCTCCTGCGTGCCAAACGCATGGGCCTGATTGACAAAATCAGGCCACACATTGAAGCCCTTATCGAAAACGGAATCTACATCCGCCAGCAGCTGATTGATACTGTACTCACTGAGGCTGGAGAATAAATACATTTTACCAAATGCAATGATCAAGACTCCGCGGCCACATTCAGCCCTATGGCTTTCTTTTAATTCGTATTTTACCCAATTTTATTAAAATAAAGATTGAAGCGATACCACTACAAACAACACTATAGAAATATAAATCATAAAGTTTTTTCAAATAGTTGGGATCAATTATAATGTGTCTTAATAGCTCAATTGGCATAATAAAAACAATATAGATAGAAGCGATTGCAAGTATAACCCTGAATACTCCTTCCTTTATTTTAAACCATTTATTTTCTGTCTTTTTTAATATCAAATATTCCTGAAGTTTACTTAAAAGCGCTCCCCCCGGCCCCAACCGGGACCAAACCTACAAATAACATTCGCACTACGGAGCATCATGCTTATGATCATTTTATACTCGGTGGTGCGAAGTAGGCCGGATAGTCAATGGTGTCTTCTGTTATCGCAGCAGGAACCCGTTCAAAAGCGTGGCCCCGGATGACGTGAACCGAGCATTGGTGAAGTAGTATATCCTTAAGGGAATACTGGTCTATCCCGTTTAGAAGAATACATTGTATCACCATCCGGCCACCACCATTTCCCTGAATAGAAAAGGATGAAAATGGCAAAAAGTACCGGAAAAAAGAGCAAAAATGGAATTGAGAACCTGAATGCAATCCATCCTAACGCTGCCGGCATCGACATTGGTGCTACAGAGATCTACATCGCCGTCCCTGGTGATAGATCAGATGATCCGGTAAGACGTTTTGATACATTTACCGATGATTTGCATGACGCAGCCAGGTGGCTAAAAAGTTGCGATATTGATTCGATTGCCATGGAATCCACAGGCGTATACTGGATACCTGTTTTCCAAATTCTAGATGCATATGGATTTGAGGTTATCCTGGTTAACGCTAGACACGTTAAAAATGTGCCTGGCCGCAAAACTGATGTGCAGGATTGTCAATGGCTCCAATATCTTCATTCTGTCGGTTTGTTGCGAGGTTCATTCCGGCCTGCACAGGATATTTGCGCCGTCCGGTCCTTACTCAGGCACAGAGATAATCTGGTTAAATCCGCTTCTTCCCATATCCAGCATATTCAAAAATCTCTGACCCAGATGAATCTACAGATTCACAACGTCATCAGCGATATTACCGGCGTTACCGGAATGGCAATTATTGATGCAATTCTTGCCGGAGAGCGAAATCCTAAAAAATTAGCTGAATTGAAAGATCGACGGATAAAGGCCACAAAGCAGACAATTGTCAAATCGCTGACGGGAGATTATCGACGGGAGCATCTTTTTACACTTGAGCAGACAGTTCAATCCTATCGTAATTACCGCCAGTTGATCATAGATTGTGATGTTGAAATTGAAAACCATTTGAAAGAATTTGAATCCCGTATTTATATTGATGATATAAAACCGCCGCCTGGCAAAAAGGGTGGACGGAAACCAAAGGCCAATACGCCTAATTTTGATGTCAAAACCCACATGCATCGTATTCTGGGGACGGATTTAACACTGATAGATGGTATCAGCGAATTGACGGCCCACGTCGTATTCACCGAAGTTGGCCCGGATTTATCCCAATTTAAAACTGTCGGCCATTTCTGCTCTTGGCTCGGTTTATGTCCCAACAATAAAATCAGCGGTGGAAAAGTGCTTTCATCACATACCCGTCCCGGGTCCAATCGATTAGCTCACGCGCTTCGGCTTTCTGCTAACTCGCTTTGGAAAAGCAAATCATATCTCGGTGATTATTTCCGTAGAATGCGTGCCCGTCACGGCGCACCAAAAGCGATCACCTCCACCGCCCACAAATTGGCCCGCATCATCTATCACCTCATCAAGAACAAGAAAGCTTTCGATGATTCGGTTTTTTCTGAACAGGAAAAGACACATCAGAAACGTTTGAAAAAACGTGTAATAAATCAGGCTAAATCTCTTGGATTAGAGATAGTTGTGGCTTGATTGTTCGGTTGTGTTACTTAGAAGAAGAAGAAGAAGGATCAAATAGAAACCTATCAATATTCCAATAATTATCGCATAAGCAAATACAAAATATTGCATTAAATTCGTCGAGATTTCGCTCATAAAAAGTCTTTCCCTATATTATCATTTTGGATTATAGGGCACCATATTGGGGCCAGGGCTTGTTGTATAGTTCAACCCCATTGAAACGCCACCTGACAAACTCCCACCCACAAGTGCAGAATTAATTGCTGTTGCTCCACCTTTGAGAGCAGCTGCACCGGCACCAACACCCAGTGCTCCAGACAATCCACTAATAACAAGAGATGTTTTGTCAATATCTTGACAAGGATTTGAACGACGTTGCATTAAACAATCAGTTCCAACGCCAATTGTTGCACCTATTGCAGAGTTTGCTATAAGGGAGGTGCCAAATGACAAGCCTGCAAGAGCTCCGACACCAGGACCGTACATGGCACCTTGCAACACATCACCATTATTGAATAATGCATTAACAGCTCCTACGGTTCCACCAATCGCCGCACCAACACCAGCAGCACCGAAATTAATGAACAGTCCTTCTGGATCAACAAAATTAATAGGATTATTTAGGACATAACTTAACCACTGAATACAACCATGAGTTGTGCACGGCGCTGGAAGGTTTTCTTTGATGACTGCATTTTGGCTGCAAACCGGTACTCTCCTGTTGAACCGATTTTAAAAATATCCGGCTTCAGGCCGTTTTTTACCATTTCATGAACAACGTTGGCAGCCCGGGATGCGCCTAACTCCAGATTGGATGGATATTTTTTGGTATGGATGGGGTCCGGATCTGCATATCCGTTGACATAAACTTTAACATCATAGGGTTCAAGAAATAGCGCCAGTTTCTTTAAGAAGGATTTGTATTCTTTGGCCAAGGCAGCACTGCCTGAAGAAAAGAGGATTGGCAGGGTATTGTTAATCTTTGCGCAGCTGCCGTCTGCCGCCATGACATCTACCCAGTCTTCAAGGCCGGCCTTTTTAACGGCCTGTTCAATATCCGGAAGTTTTGCCGGCACATTGGATTTACCAGATCCTTTTACACTATCTTTCATATCCGGTGTGGACGAAACCCGAATCTGTGTTGTCTTCTTTTCCCGGGCTTTTTTTATGTCATAAATTTCCCGGTATTTTGCAACTGCGCCGGCAAGACGTCTTTTTTGCGCCTCAAGCTGGTAAATTTTTTTCTCTTTCAATTCAACAGAGTCATGAAGTAACTTTGGAATGCTTCTTCCTGAATCAGATATGCGGTTCATTTTGAGGATAAGCCAGTCAAGGTCTTTCTGAGTATCATGGATTTGTTCATTCAAAACGCCCACCTGGGTCCGGTAGTCTCCAAGGATTCCCTCAAGTTCTATAATTGAATACGTTTCCGGATCAAGTTGAAGTGTTTGGTAAGCGCCATGTGCAACATTGGCATAACAAAAAAATATTAGGAATAAAATTGTTAGGACAAACACCACCCTGCCCGGGAATGTCGATGTCAAAGGATAAGATCCCATGTGTCCCCCTGTTAAAATTCGGTTGAGTTAAATAAACGTCTTATTTTAGATATTGCACACCTGTAACCTGCTTAACATCATCATCCTTTATCTGCAATACCCACAGGCCACCAGATCATCCCTTTTTTCGAAAAATTAATTCTCAATCTTAACCGGGCCAAGGTGATGCCATATTCTCCCTGGGTAATATCCATCACTTCCGTTCCCCTTAACCAGGATTGCGTATGCACCTGGACTTCATCCTGGTTTACCGAACCCCGGCCCGCTTTCATGTAAGCATCCACATAAACACCACGTACTTTTTCAACCAGCTGCCGATATCCATCTGCAACAGCAGCACGCTCCGCCATGAGTATTGCTTCCCCCTTTGTTAATGCATTTTCAGGCTCCAGCCCTTTACCCGTCACCTGAAACGTGACAACTTTTTGATTAACCGTACTTTGCACAGAAGAATCCAGAACGCCTCCCGGCCCTCCTCTGCTACAGCCCCATAAGGATAAAGCAATTAAACATACCGACAAAGTCAATCGTTTCTTCATAACACCAGATCCCCTTTACAGTTAACAGTTGCAAAATCAAATGCGCCGGTTATTGATTCATATATCGTATTCATGTTAAAAACGAATCGTCAATTAGGACTTCAAACTTTAGAAACATTGATTTTTCAACGTTTACAGTTAAAATAAAGCCGACAACCCATGCTTAAAACGGACAACTAAATGCAATCCGGTTTGAACTATTATAAGAATCATTCAAAATTTGTACCTTGTTTCATAAAAAAAACCGGCTGGCTGTTCTCCACAGGTATAATTTTGATTCTAATATGTTTAAAACCCTTGACGGCCGGAGCTCTTAAAGAAATTGGCACATATTACATTCGATTTGATATTAAGAGTTCAAACCAGCGGATCACCGACGGAAAACTGACAATGGTGCCGGCACATGAAGAGTTCAGGGCGGCAAATTTTTCTTATTTTCCCATATCCGGTATTATCTCGGCCCTGCCCCAGGAAATGGCCCAGATTATTGAGGCCAAAGCAAAGCAGAATGCATTTATTCAATTGCTGGAACAAAAGGGGTTAAAATCAGTAACAACCCTGAATTATGATACCATTATCAGCTATGAAGGCTGTGTCCAGATGCCTGTTGCCCTATTTATTTCGCCGTATGACGATAAAAATAAAGGATTTCCTTATACTGCCAGGATTCTTTTCAGCCCGTTAAGCTTTCCTGATCAGTGGGAATCATTGCATCGCCGGTTTAAAATTAAAAAATTTCTTGACAATTTTTTCCTTTTTTTCCAATAGCCTATCCCTTTTTAAAAAAACATGAAAAATAAAATTCAATTAAATCTTTGCTCGACAGGCTGTTACGGAATAGATAATTTTTCCAAGTTCAAGGCGGAAAATAAATTTGGCCACAGGCATACATGCAGTATTCCGAGGACCAAATTTATTTCTCCAACGCAGAAATTGGGAAAATTAGCATTCTGTAACAGCCTGACGGCTATTTTGATTCTTTTTCTGACCATTTCCACATCCTTGCATGCTTGGGCCCAAACATCAGGTATTCTTTTGTCCGACGATCAGGGCAAAACAATCTATGCAAAGAATCAGAATAAACCGTTCATTCCTGCATCAACCTTGAAAATACTGACCAGCCTTGCCGCAATCAGAACGTTCGGTCCAAATTTCCATTTCCAGACATGGGCTTATTACGATAAAACAACATGTGATCTTTACCTGAAAGGATTTGGAGACCCTTTATTTGTCTCCGAAGAAATAACCAAATTTGCACATCAAATCTCAAATCATCTTTTTAAACAAGTATCTAAAGGGCGTATCTCATCTGCGGTGATCCGAAATATCATTGTGGACCAGACCTATTTTACGCCCCAGATTACGATTCCCGGCGCCGGTTCCTCCACCAATCCCTATGACGCCACAAACGGGGCGCTGTGCGCCAATTTTAACACAATTTTTTTGAAATGGGACAGCCGGAGCAGGCAATATATTTCTGCTGAAAAGCAAACCCCATTTCCAGACATTCTGGCACAGCAGGTTACTCCCGGATCAAAAAAAACAGGCAGGATTCTTCTGTCCTATGATCTTCGGCAAAATTATCCGGGTATACTGATGCACCATTTTTTAAAGGCGTTAGAGATAAAAATAACAGGCACTGTCCAGAAAGGCGTATTTTCAGGATCTGATAAAGACTGCATTGTATACACATCCTCCTTTAGTCTGGCAGACATTGTTAAAAAGTTGCTGAAATTTTCAAATAATTTTATTGCCAACCAGCTCATGCTGACCATGGGGGCCCGCACTTCCGCTCCTCCGGCCACCCTTGAAAAAGGAACTACTGTCCTGAATAAATTTGCTGAAGAAACCCTGGGTTTAAGGGATGTCTCGATTATTGAGGGCTCCGGCCTGTCCCGGCGCAACCAGGTGACGCCTGCCCAGATGAGGGATATTCTTATTGCATTTATGCCCTGGTATGAATTTTTAAGAAGAGATGGAAATGAATTTTATAAAACCGGTACGCTGTCGGATGTCAGAAGCCGTGCAGGCTTTATCCGTGGAAAAGATAACCGGCTTTATCCCTTTGTGATCATACTGAATCAAACCCGCACCGGATATGACGCTATCAGGCGCATGCTAAAGGAAAAGGTTGATCTCCAATTGAATTGAATTTACCAAATTTTTGCGGCGTAGCCGCCTCAGAGGCTTGTCAACCTGAAACACCATCTGGTATAGTTTAAGAACAGCAAGGATTGATAATCAAAATGTATAGCATTGATGAAAGAAACCGAATTCTAAAAAAAGCGTTCTGGGACAAGAAAATTGATCTTGATCTCCTGAATTCCTTTATCAACGGTGAAATAAACAGCATTCCCCATATTTCTTCCAAAAGCATTTATATCAAACTTTTATCCACATTTGACTGGTATACTTTGATGTCGCTTCTTCCTGAGAGAACTTTGAAAAAGGCGTTGTCCGATGATGTTCTAAACGACTTGTTTCCGAAAACACGAAAAGGGAAATACAGATATGCCAGACAAATATTATTCCCATAAACTGTATCCTTTTCAGGATGAAATTCTGGGTAAAATCCATTCCCTGCACACGGATTTTTATTTAACCGGTGGAACAGCCTTAGGCCGATGCTACCTTGAGCACCGATATTCAGATGATCTGGCTTTTAGAGATCATAGGCGAAGCAAAGGAAAAGGACCTATGGGTCGATCCCATTGAAATCAGCCGGATGCTTCGTCAATTTCCGATTGAACAATTTAAATCAATCAATTGGATCAGCAATCCAAATATACAAACTTGTGAAAAAGCGTTTTCCCTAATTTCCGAGAATATTTTAAGAGGTGAGGCCAATCAGGCAAAGCACAAGATTAGCCCGTAGGTTGGGTTGAGAGACGAAACCCAACCTACGAGCTTAATCCCTTGAATGCTCTATATATGCATAGGCGCTGTGATTGTGAATGGATTCAAAATTCTCGGCGCTCACGGAAAACCAAGTGATGTTGGAATCTTCGATAAGTGTCTTGGCCACATCCCTTACAATGTCTTCGACAAATTTTGGATTATTGTATGCCTTTTCAGTGACATATTTTTCATCTGCACGTTTCAGCACGGAATAAATATCACAGGATGCAGCCTGCTCAACCAGATCAACAATCTCTTCAATCCAGATAAATTTATGAAATCGGGCCGCAACAAGCACCTCTCCCCGCTGATTATGCGCGCCATAGTCTGAAATTTCCTTGGAGCAGGGGCATACCGAAGTGACAGGCACCGCCACTTTTAACACGATGTCTGCTTTTTTCCGGCCATTGGAAGAGCCAATGATCGTGCAATTATAGTCCATCAGCCCCTTGGATTGGGTGCAAGGAGATGTTTTCTCGATAAAATAGGGAAAAGAGATTTCAATGTGTGCAGACTTTGCCCCAAGCGAGGCCTTCATATCTTCCAGAATACTGGTCAGAGAATCAAGAGAAACCGGCGTATTAACGGTATGCAGCAATTCCACAAAGCGGCTCATATGAGTGCCTTTGCACTGATGGGGTAAATCCACATACATGTTGATTTCAGCAACTGTGCACTGGGAGCCCTTGGCTTTATCCCGGACAATCACCGGGTATTTAAGCCCCTTTATGCCGACTTTATCAATGGGGATGTTCCGAAAATCCGGCTGATTTTGTATATCTTTCATCTTGGCATGTCCAAAAGATAATCAGCGGAGATGTTACCCATTGCCCTGAATATATTTCCTTTTATATGTTTATTCTGCTGATACATGCTTTCAAGCATATCTGCAACATCCTGCCTTTTCGTGTGACCGGCACTTGGACATGTGTTAACAAATTCCGGCAGATCACAAACGTCTGCAAAACGGTTTATATCATGTTTCTCAACATAGGACAAAGGCCTGATGATATCAAAACGTCCACTGAAAAATGACTGATTAGGCTTCATTGTTCCTATTTTTCCGGCGTAAAAAATATTAATGAACAAAGTCTCAATCAAATCATCCTTATTGTGCCCCAGGGCAAGTTTTTTACAGCCATGCTCCCGGGCAAGTTCAAACAAACGTTTACGCCGCAGCCTGCTGCATAAAAAGCAGGGATTTTCCTTATTTTCATCAGAATGTGCAACTCTGCCGTAATTGTTTTTCTCCACCACCAGACCCTGATGAAACTCCTTATATCTTTCATTAATATAAGAATCCAGTTTTTTAGCAAAAGAATTTTCAAATCCCGGATCTATATAAACAGGAATAAGTTCAAATGCTACAGGGGCTTTTTTTTTTAGAGAAACAAGAAAGTGAAAAAGGGCCAAGCTGTCTTTCCCGCCGGATACACCCACCAGTATCCGGTCGTTATTTTCGATCATCCGCCAATCGTGAACCGCCTTGCCAAGCAGATGCATCAAACGCTTTGTCAGTCCTTTACCCAAACCAGACTATTCGGCGTCAAACCCAGGATCTTTTTTAGCAATGATCCGGCCAGCGGCAATCTCACGCAGGACGGTTACAACATCCTCGTTTTTAGAGGGTGGTACAAGAAAATCAGCCCCTTCCCGAACCTGGCGGACCCGTTTGGCTGCCAGATGTACAAGCGTGAAGCGATTATCCACATTTTTCAAACAATCTTCAATAGTTACACGTGCCACAGCACTTTCCTTTCTAAAATTTGACTACAATATCAAGGGACTTGAAAAAAATCAGATTAAGAAACAACAAATCAAAGAATATCAACAACCTCATAAACCCGTTTTCCGCCCGGAGCCTGAACAATGGCTTCTTCGCCCAATTCTTTTCCGATCAGGGCCGAACCAAGGGGGGAAGATACAGAAATTTTGCCTTTTTTAATATCAGCCTCATCCTCACCGACAATCATGTATTCCTGTTCTTCTTCGGTATCCAGATTCTCCACAAGAACGCGGCTGGCAAACCGGATCACGTCCTTACCCACAGAGGCAGGGTCAATGACTTTGGCGTTTCCGATCTTATAGGAAAGCTCACCGATTCTGCCTTCAATAAAAGACTGGCGCTCTTTTGCAGCATGGTATTCAGCATTCTCAGACAGGTCTCCATGGGCCCTGGCCACTTCAATGGCTTTGATTATCTCAGGACGATCCACGGTTTTTAATTTTTCCAGTTCTTTTTTCAAGGCTGCAAAACCTTGTGTAGTTACAGGTATCTGGTCCAAAATTTAAAATCTACTCCATAGTTTTTAATTACAGCGCATTGGCGCCTTGTCTTTTTAATTAGCACATCCGACCGATAACACTGCTTCCGGCACTTGTTTTATCACCAGGGCTAACAAGTATTTCAAAGCCCATGGGCAGATAAAGATCCAAACGGGATCCAAACTGAATCATACCGTACCGGTCGCCTTTGTGGACATGCTCACGGATTTTCACGCAGTTGACAATACGCCGTGCAATGAGCCCTGCAATCTGGACACACACATAACGACGGCCATTGTCCGTTTTTATTACCAGCGCATTGCGTTCATTGTGAACACTTGCTTTATCAAAAGATGCGTTTACAAATTTCCCCGGATGATATTGAACCTTTTCAATCATACCGCTAAAAGGGATACGGTTGACATGAACATTGAATACATTCATGAAAATACTGACCTTCTGGCAGGGGTCATCTATATATTCACACCGGGCATTGTGGTCTACAACAATCACTTTCCCGTCTGCCGGAGAGACCAGAAGATCTGAGCCTTCCGGCACCGCACGTTCAGGGTCTCTGAAGAACCAGGTAATAAACAACGTAATAAGCAGCGCCAGTACCCCTGTTTTCAGGTATCCAAAATAAAAAAGCATCCCTGTAACAAGGATGGCCGCAACAACGTATTTTACACCTGGCATGGCAATGGGAAGCACTGCCTTTGCCGGCCATTTAGAATTATCCATAACCCCCTACCTAATAGTGCCATCAATATATAGCCATAACCTTATATTTATATCAAATATATCAATATATTGTCAAGCACGTGTTTCCTTCCAGCAATTCTAAATTTATTAAAGTATTATCTTTCCTGCTTGCTTTTTTCTTGCTCTTGCTCTTAATCATGCTCTTGCTCTGAGTCTTTTCGAGCAAGAGCACGAGCAAGATTAAGAGCAAGATGGCGGACCGACTCAAATTTAGAATTGCTGTTTCCCTTCAAAATGAATCTGCGCATCGGACTTTCTAAGATAAACCGGATTCAAGGGATGATCCTCAAAATCAAACACACCTTTATGAGACATCGCAGAAATCACCAGTGCACCGGCACTAACGCCATCCATGGATGGGCAAGAGAGCACAGCCTTGTCATGGGTTTGGCTGCAAATCTTATCCCGGTAAACCTTTGATCCTGACCCGACAAACAGAGCCCCGGAACCGGCCTGGTCAATGGCAGTCTCCGGCGAACATACCATTTCCGGACCTTTTTGAATAAGCTTGCCATGGTGGAACTGGTATACGGCAGAATAGACTTCTTTGCGTTTGGCATCCATCATCACACACACAGGCTTTTGTGAATAACAGAATCTGAACGCAATGCCGTCAAGGCTGGAAACCCCAGCACAGGGTTTTGATACAGCCTTTGCCAGCCCCTTAACCATGCTGATGCCGATGCGAAGCCCGGTAAAACTGCCGGGTCCCCTGGCTGCAATAAATCCGTCTATCCGGTCAACGGTCATCCCTTCCCTGCTTTCAACGGCCTGCTCAATCATGGGCAAAAGCCCTTTTGAATGGGTCTGGCGGCTGAACAGGCTGGACTCAAAAACAAGGCTATTGTCTTCAAACAGGGCCATACTTGCGCCCTGCTCTGCCGTGCTCAGGGCAAAAAGGTTCATTATTCCGCTTCCAGGGCGATATCCAGAACCTCCCTGACATCCTTCACACAAATGAATGTCAGCTTGGATTTCACAGATTTTGGGATATCATGGAGATCTTTTTTATTTTTCTCCGGGATGATCACGGTCTTAATGCCGGCCCTTAAAGCCCCTAATGCCTTCTCTTTAAGACCGCCTATGGGCAATACTCTTCCCCGCAAAGAAATTTCACCGGTCATTCCCACCTTGTTATTCACCTTTTTACCGGTAAAAGCCGACACCAAGGCTGTGGCAATGGCAATACCGGCCGAAGGACCATCCTTGGGAATAGCACCGGCGGGGACATGGATATGGATGTCGTTGGAATCAAAAGCCTCCTTATTTATCCCCAAGGCGTCCTGATTGGCCTTGGTGTAGGTCAATGCGGCCCTTGCAGATTCCTGCATAACCTCACCGATCTGCCCGGTGAGCTGCAACTCTCCTTTACCCGGAAACAACGACGTTTCAATATACAGATGCTCGCCACCCACTTCGGTCCATGCAAGCCCTGTGGCCAAACCAACCTGGCTGTCTTCCTGATCCATTTCATTAATATAATGAGGCGGACCAAGGTACTTGGTTAAATTCTGGCAGGTAACGGCAAATTTTCCTTTCTTGCCTTCTGCAATCTGGCGGGCAATTTTTCTGCACACCGAATCCAGTTTTCGCTCAAGTCCCCGAAGACCTGCTTCCAGGGTATATTCTGAAACAATGGACTCAATGGCATTGGGACTGAAATGAATGGCACGACGGATCAAACCGTTGTCTTTGAGTTTTCTTGGCAAAAGATGCTGTTTTGCAATGACCACCTTTTCCTGGCGGGTATATCCAGTAAGATGGATCAATTCCATCCTGTCAAGCAAAGCTGAAGGAATGGTGTCGGCCATATTTGCTGTCAAGACAAACAGCACACCTGACAGATCAAAGGGCATATTCAGGTAATGGTCAGAAAACTCGGTATTTTGTTCAGGATCCAATGCCTCCAAAAGGGCTGATGACGGATCTCCTCTGAAATCATTTCCCAGTTTGTCAATTTCATCCAGCATAAAAACCGGATTGTTAGTCCCGCATTGACGAAGCCCCTGTAAAATTCTTCCAGGCATGGCACCAATGTATGTTCTTCGGTGTCCCCTGATCTCTGCTTCATCACGAATACCACCCAAAGAGACCCGGTGGAACTTGCGTTTCATGGCCTTGGCAATGGCCCGGCCAAGAGAGGTTTTACCCACCCCCGGAGGACCGACAAAACAGATAATCTGGCCCTTTTTCTTTGGATTTAGCTTACGTACGCTTAAGTATTCAAGGATTCGTTCCTTGGCCTTATCCAGCCCATAATGGTTCTGTTCTAAAACCTCCTGGGCTTTTTTTATATCTAAGACGTCCTTAGTGGTTTTGCTCCAAGGCAATTCAACAATACAATCCAGATAGGTTCTAATCACAGACGCTTCGGAAGAATCAAAATGCATCTGCTCCAGACGGGTCAACTGTTTCAGAGCTTCTTTTTCACACGCTTCCGGCAGCTTGCACTTTTTTATCTTTTGTTTGAATTCAACGATCTCGGCAAGCTTATCATCGTTTTCTCCAAGCTCTCTGTGAATAGCCTTGACCTGCTCACGAAGGTAATAATCCCTCTGATTTTTTGAGATTTCGTCTTTAACATGGGTCTGAATTTTAGCCTGAACCGTTGATAAATCCAGTTCCCGGGCTAAGAGATCATTGACCCGGGTTAAACGCTCAACGGTATTCGTGGTTTCCAGGATGGCCTGGGCATCCTCCACCTTAAGGTTGAGGTTAGAGGCCACCAGATCCGCAAGTTTACCAGGGGAATCAATATGGGATAAAAGATCGCCCACATCACCTGAAAACTCACCCTTAAGCGCTAAAAGCTTTTCGCTGTTCTCCTTTACGTTACGCATCAAAGCTTCAATTTCGATATCGAGAGAATCAGGTTCAACATCAAAAATCGTCTCCACCCTGACCTTAAAAAACGAACGCTTTTGAACGAATTCAATAAGTTTTGCTTTAGAAATACCCTGGACCAGTGCCTTAATCCTGCCGTCAGGCATTTTAATCATCTTCTGGACCCGGGCAATGGTCCCGATATCATAGACATCCGACGGCCCCGGCTTTTCCATTTCTGAATCTTTTTGGACCGTTAAAAAAACATACCGGTCAAATTCCACACACTCTTCAATGGCCTTAATGGACTTTTCCCGTCCGACAAACAAGGGAAGCAGCATGTCTGTAAAGACCACCACATCCCTGACCGGCATCATGGGAATTACCTCTGGGATTTCTTCGACATTACCTTCTTTTTCTATTATTTCTATCAGATCATCTATATCTGCTTCTGCCATTTATGCTCCTTGATTACATAACGTCCATGGGCCGCGCCTGCATTTTTCCGCGGGGTACGCCCCCGGCACATGGTGAAAGAGACCAGCCCCTTTCATAAAAAAAACAGGACCATACCGGAATCCACCGGACCGTCTGTGGTTTTTCGGGTTGGCCCTCACATACGGGCTTGGTGTACCTGCACTTTAAATTTCACTAAACAATATAACAGAAAAATATTTTTACAATATCCTTGAAAAAATATTTTTATCATCGGATAGTTGGCGTTAACTACTACCTGAACAAAAAAAACCATGTTTGGACAAAAAGTTTTCCAAGGAGTGCTATGTTCCCGCTATCCATTTTTATTGCTGTTATGTCCTTTGTTTTTGGCGCCTGCATCGGCAGTTTCCTCAACGTGGTGATCTACCGGATGCCGGAAGGGCAATCCGTTGTGTCACCCCCCTCTCACTGTCCGGCCTGCAACCATGCGATTCCGTTCTACTTTAATCTACCGATAATAAGCTTTCTTTTGCTCAAGGGAAAATGCGGATTTTGCAAAGCCCCTATTTCCATACGCTACCCTTTAGTGGAACTGATCACAGGGTTATTAGCCCTGGGACTTTTTTTTAAATTCGGACTGACGCCGACCGCACTTTTTTATTTTACGTTCGGCGCTGTGCTCATTGCTGTTTCTTTTATTGATCTGGATCACCAAATCATCCCGGACAAATTGTCCCTCCCCGGAATTATCATCTTTTCCACATCCTGTCTTTTTGTGCCTCAAATGCGCTTTGTTTCTGTAATATGGGGCATTCTGGCAGGCGGCGGTATTTTATATCTTGTGGCCCTTTTCTATTATCTTATTCGCAAGCACGAGGGCATGGGGGGCGGAGACATCAAACTTTTAGCCATGATTGGCGCAGCCACAGGCGTGAAAGGGGTATTTTTCACATTGTTCACAAGTTCAATCTTCGGTACCCTTGGCGGATTGGCTGCCATGGCGCCGGCAAGACAATCCGAAAAACAACAGGCAAAAATCCCCTTTGGCCCGTTTCTTTCCCTGGGTGCTATTCTCTACATTTTCTGGGGGGAATCCATAATACAGTGGTATATCAATTTCCTTAAATAGTGTTCAAACACGGAATTTTTGTTCAGGTACTAAAAATCATTTATCACAGACTGATGACCGTAGCATCACAGGACAGGTTAATAAATTCGGCAGCCGAGGCCATACGCGCACCGTCAATAAGCTCATCGTCTTTAATCTGCCGGGCATTGGCACAGGGCGTACAGACTAAGATCGGCACACCATGGGCCTGAAGATATGCCAGAAGATCATCTGCCACATCGCCGGTGGCGGCCCTGACATGGGTAATAATACCTTCTTTGGCCAGATACACCCCTTCATCCAAAAGAAAAAGACAGGTATTTTTTCCTTCCTTATGCGCTATGGTTGCAAGATGAATAGCCCGGGTAGCCCGGTTGGTGTCATTGGTGCCGCAAGATAATGCGATTACGACGTTGTCTGTCATAGTTTTCTCCTCATTTATAACATATAAACAATGCCTAAGGGCCATAGCCCCTAAATTAAAAATAATTCGACTTTGAAAATACCCACACCAACAGCTCCATAAAAACGGCCATGGCCGACCTGGTCTTTCTCCGAGGTTAGGCCACAACAAATCATGAAAGAAACTAACTGGTTAGTTTAGTTCTTTCATATAAAATCTGAAAATGCAAAAACCTCGCCTAAGCGAAACCAAACCTGTCACAACATTTTAAAACGGTGAAGAGGTGCCCGTTGGCCCATCCTTTATTCTGATTAATATCCACGACGAAACAAAGCATGATACACAATTGTTTTTATAATTGTCTCAAATAATCTTTGATAGACATATATATTTTCTTCGGCAGCCTGTAATTAGTAAGCAGTGACATAACAAAACAGCCATGGACCTTCCACAAAAATAAAGCCTCAACCCTATTCCTATCTTAGCTTACCAAGCCTTTTCATATAACTTTCAAACTGAATAAATTCTAAAAATTCTTCTTTGGCACGAGATCTGCTATGCTATGAAATCAATGAAATGCAGACGCATTTAAATTAGTTCGTAAGTCAAATCAGTTAAACAAGATTTCAATCTGCTTTTAAAAAAGGAGAAAAAACATGGAACAACAAACTGCAAGCATGCCTCTTCTTGGCGACGAATTTCCGGAAATAAACGTAGCAACCACCCATGGCCCCATGAGTCTGCCCAAAGACATGAAGGGAAAATGGTTTATTCTTTTCAGCCATCCGGCAGACTTCACCCCGGTATGTACCACAGAGTTTGCAGAATTTCAAAGCCGCATTGCCCAGTTTGAAGATATGGGTGTAGAGCTGATCGGTATGTCTGTGGACCAGATTTTCAGTCATATTAAGTGGGTTGAATGGATCAAAGAAAAACTTGATATAGAAATTACTTTCCCCGTTATTGCCGCTAACGACTCGATCGCAAACAAGCTAGGCATGCTGCATCCGGGCAAAGGTTCCAATACGGTAAGGGCAGTGTTTGTTGTTGACCCTGAAAGCAAGCTGCGCCTGATTCTGTATTATCCCCAGGAAATAGGGCGGAATATGGATGAAATTGTCCGTGCCACAAAGGCGCTGATCACATCAGATCAGAATGGTGTGGCCATGCCTGCCAACTGGCCGGAGAATGAAATGCTGAAGGACCGGGTCATTATTCCGCCGCCACAGTCACAGAAGGAGGCAGCAGAACGGCTGAATCAATACGAGGGATACGACTGGTGGTTCTGTCACAAAAAACTTTAAGGGATATGACCTTAACCCACTCAAATCATTTTTAGCACCAAGCCCGGAAGTTACTATTTTTTCCGGGCTTTCCTGCGACATTAATGTATCATTATCAACAAATTGAAATTATATCACTCGATGATCAAGTTTTTGTTAATTTGCCCAACTTCGGCGTTGGAAACAATTTTTAATCCTCAAAATATATTGTATATTCCTGCGGTTAAAAATTGTTTCCGCCTTGAATTTGAACAAATTCCCTAAAAACTTGAGGATCGAGTATCAGTTTACAAAGCCATTCACTTCAAAAGGAGTTCTGTGCCATGTATTTTAACCAGATTTCAGTAAAAGGCCTTGGGTGCCAATCCTATTGCATTGGCTGCCCCGCAGCCCAACAAATGATGGTCGTGGATCCCAAAAGGGACATTCAGGACTATCTGGATATTGCTTACCAGGAAGGTATGCGCATCACCCATATTGTCAATACACACCTTCATGCAGACCATATTTCAGGCGACCAGGAATTAAGCGCAGCTACGGGTGCAGATATATATATCAACGACAGCGTGGAGATCAGTTATGCCCATAAAAGCATTGAACCGGGGGATATTTTCACCCTCGGGGCTGCAAAGGTGGAAGTGCTGCACACACCGGGTCATACACCCAATTCCATTTCACTGGTCGTCACGGACACAGGGCGTTCCGACAAACCGGAAATGATTCTAACCGGAGATCTGCTGTTTGTGGGGGATATTGGACGACCCGACCTTCCCGGGGCCGAAATCCTGGACGAGCAGGTTGAGAACCTTTACAACAGCCTGTACAAAACCCTGGCAGATTATCCCGACTACCTCGAAGTCTACCCCGCCCATGGAGAAGGATCACTGTGCGGCAGAGGCATGAGCTCAAAAAAAAGTTCCACATTGGGATATGAACGCAGCGCCAACCCCATGTTGCAGTTTAATTCCTTTGAGGCGTTTAAAGAAAACATCATGTCTGCCTTTCCAGCCCGGCCCAAAAGTTTTTCACATATTATTTCTACTAACAGAAAAGGCGCAGACCTGCTGGATGCCTGCACCTTGGACAAACGACTGACACCCGACCAGTTCCAGGAGTTGATGGAAGAGGAAACCACGCTGGTCATGGACACCCGGGACAGTGCCGCATATGGTGGATTCCACATTCCCGGCAGCATCAACATCGGGTTTGAAAAGCAATTGGCCAACTGGGTGGGCATGGTGATTGACCCGGGCACGGAACTGCTATTGGTGGTGGAGAACCGGGACGCCTACGACCGGATGCTCACCGAACTGCACCGTATTGGGTATGATACGGTTCTGGGATATCTTTCAGGGGGTATCAATGAATGGCTCATGAGTGGCAGGCCCGTGGACCAGCTTGCCCAGATTTCCCCTTTGCAGCTTCACGAAAAGAATGGTCCTGATGGCCCTTTGATTCTGGATGTCCGCACCATGGCAGAGTGGAATAACGGTCACATTGAACATGCGGTTCACTTTCCGCTGACCGATATTTTAGATCATAAAATACCCAAAGCAAACAAAGACCAGGAAATTATTCTACAATGCGGCAGTGGATACCGGTCCAATATTGCAGCCGGTTTTCTTAAAGACCAGGGATTTAGCAATATAAAATCACAAGCAGGCGGCATATTTGCCTGGCACAACGCGAAACTGCCCCTAGTATAATATTCTCAGGCCTCGATAGGCTGTTACAAAATAATAATTTTCCTAACAGCCTGTCGAATTTAAACTTTTTTCGGGCTTATGGTCAAAATGTAAGCACCAAAACATGTTGAATTTTGATCATGAGCTTTGATCCGAATAACAGATTTCAAGCAACACCTTGCCCTTGGTTGTATGAAAGGGAATACCGACAACATGACTGCCGGATTCGGTATGTAAAATTTCTTTCTTTCGACCTGTCACAACTTCTACGAATTTAACTTTTACTTTTTTCCCTAGTTCCCCAATTTTTGTTGTCACCTGTCCGGCAATCATGTTGCTTATCTCTCCCACAGCGTCTATAATTTCTTCATTAATTTCAGTCATTTCCTCGCCAAACATGGCAGACACAATGCCTAATATACTTTTTTCAGTAAAAGAAATTGCAACAGTTGCTTCCAGATCCCCTTCGACTGTCAAAAGCCCTGAAATATCGCCATTGTGAACGGTATTTACTTTTAAAAAAGGTGACCCTGGTTTTACTTTTACTAGGGCAGTGGTGTCGAGAATATGTAAAGTTCCTTCAATGAAAGGATTGACAAGCGCTACATCCATTTTTACCTCCTGTTTGCAAACATTTTATGCTGTCCGAAGAAAACTGGCAACGAATTTTTAACAAAACGCAATAAAGACTTGACACGCCCGGCTCAACGACGTAACGTACCCCAAAAAGCTGAATGAAAAATATTTTCACTAAATAATACTTTTAACTTAAATATTTCCTAACAACCCCCCCAAAAAAAGGAGTGAGCACGATGAATAAAGGTGATTTAATTAACAAAGTTTCAGAAGTTCTCAGCAGTAAAAAAGATGCTCAGACAGCTGTTGACTGCATGATTGAGACAATCACTGATGCACTGGCTGCGAATGACTCTGTTACTCTGGTTGGTTTTGGCACATTTAAAACCGCTGAAAGAAAAGAAAGAAAAGGCAGAAACCCCCAGACTGGAAAAGAAATCAATATCCCGGCCAGAAACGTGCCCAAATTCGTACCCGGCAAAGCACTTAAAGAAGCTGTAAAATAATTTCTCTTGCACGGCATATCAATCATCAATCAGGCCATATTGACCCCAACCATGGATTCAATACGGCCTGATTGGATTATAGGGCATGGATTTTGATGTCAAAAAAATATTTTTCCCTTCGGTGGGAGTAAATCTGGTATTTAATATAAATACCGATTATCCCATTTCAAAATCTTCCATCATTTATGATGCTGATTTAAAAAAACAGACCATCACTATTGCCCAGCCAGGTATTCCTGTAACACCAAACACACCTTTTGAACAGCTTCACCTGACAACGCTTGTTTATATTAATCAACACCGACTGCGGATCGGGGTTCGTTGTAGGCCAATCCAGTTCATAAACGACTTCCCCATGGCCGGCGGCCTCACGGTAGAAGCGATTGTGCTTCGTTACCAGTTACCGGCCGTCGAAACCAATATACGGTCCGCGTTCAGGCTTCCAATGACCGGCAGATTTGCGGTAAAGGCCAAGATAGTCTATAAAAAACAAGAATACCGAACCCCAAGTGATTTCAAAATAAAAGACATTTCTTTTTCAGGTTTAGGCCTTGTCATCCTTGAAAAAAAAAAGAAACGCCCCCTCCCCTTATCTTCTTTGAAAATCGGTACCGAAATGATCCTGGGGCTTGCTTTAGTGGACCGTGATCAACCCGGGGCGATAGCAACCTTTCCCGTAAAAATTCAGGTGGTGCGAATAAATATAAATTATTCAGAAACCCATACATTAATCGGTCTGAAGATCACCAGTATTACCAGGGAAAATGAAGAGGTGCTAAACCGATTCATACACACTGCCCAGATAGAAGAACTAAAACGTATCAGCAAAAAAGGCTGATTGACTTTGAATATGGGATTTAAGCCACTTTAAAAGATCTTTCTGGCTGGAATCAAAGGACTGCATTTTTTCTGCTTCAATCTTTTTAATCTCATCGAGCGCCTTGGCACAGGTCAGCTTGACATCTTCTTTATATCCTTTGATGGATTTCTCTGGATCTATTCCCCAAATCCGTTTTAAATGCGCCTGGAACTCAGGGGCAAATCCCGGTTTTTCATTAAAATTTCGTACAAGTATTCTTTGGGCCAGCATCCGTACCCTGTTGCTTTGAAAGCTTTGGGTAATCTGATATCTATTTTTTTCTTCTGTTTTATGAAAAATCGCGATCTCTTTTTTATCCTGAAATGAAAAGAACCCACCCTGATACAAATCTGCATCAAGATCTATATCAGGCACCTGGGGATATTTGAAATGCCGGTGAAAGTTGACCGTTTTATCAAAGCTGGGCATATTCTGCTTAATAAAATCCAGATTCAGTATACACTGTGTACGCGATGCAGGTGAAAGTTTCTCCCAAAAACGATCAAGAACAGGCAAGACAAACAACTGATCGCCCGGTTTTTTTCGTATTGTAAAAAGATCATATACCCCAGCCTCATCTATCTGATCAAACAGCCCTTCCTTATCCAAACGAATCCAAAGGCTTTGGTTTTTATA
Organism: uncultured Desulfobacter sp.; assembly: GCF_963675255.1. GTDB lineage: Bacteria > Desulfobacterota > Desulfobacteria > Desulfobacterales > Desulfobacteraceae > Desulfobacter. The sequence continues at coordinate 2,264,048 of NZ_OY775937.1, read as the reverse complement.
AGGCACAGATCCACCCACATAAACCACTGGGGCCATATAGTTGCAATCTGCACCAAATGAGACTGATACCATAAGGGCAAGATCCATTTCGTATGCTTTAGACAATTTTGAGGATTCAAAATTGTCCATTCGATTAAGATCAGCATTTTTGTCAAAAAAACCCTGGACATACGACCAAATGTCTTCGTATTTTGAAAACGCCTTTGCAAGACCGAGAACAGATTCAACATCACTCATGGCTTCATGTGCCCTACCCGAAGTCTCAAACTTGTTTTGCAGGGTTAAAAGATCAAGTTTCATGGTCGATCGCCCATTTTCAAGCACAGGCCAGGAAAGTGCCTGGGAGCAGAAAAGATAATAGATCAATGTGACCGGCAGCATATCCATCCGCCTACATCCGTTGGCAAATTGATGCGAATACGGATCCAGTAGATTACGATAAAAAAGAAAGCGTAAAAATTCGTCATCAAATCCCAGGGAATTATATCCTATGCTGATGGTTTGCGGCGTATTCAAAAAAGAATGAATTTTTAAGGCTGCATGGTACTCACTGATACCGGTCTCAAGCGTTTGAGCATCAAGTCTGTGCGTAAGAAACGCTCCTGGAGAGGGCACAATATCATTTCTGAGGCGGATGACAATATCTTCCCTGCCGATCTCGTTTAAAGACATATCCGTGCGAATACACGCAAAGGTCAACACCTGATCAAAGGCGGGATTCAGGCCGGATGTTTCGATGTCATAGAATAAAAAAGTCTGCATTTATTTTAAAACTCAAAAAGGGAAGCAAACGTACGTTTGCTTCCCTTTGATGTTTAACTGCGTAAAAAATAGTGGTATATTTATCTTTTTGAAAACTGGAAGCTGGCTCTTGCTCCCTTTTGACCGTATTTTTTACGTTCTTTCTGCCTAGCGTCCCTGGTGATAAAGCCCGCAGATTTAAGCACACCACGCAAATCTGGATCAGACAGAACAAGCGCCTTGGAAACGCCTTGACGAATAGCGCCAGCCTGGCCGGTATAACCGCCGCCCATCACAGTGATTTTAATATCAAAGGCATCGTTTTTATCAGTAAGAATAAGAGGAGAAATCAACACATTCCTGTTTGCAGGGACGTCAAAATATTCATCCAATTCTCTGTTATTAACAATAATTTTTCCTGTACCAGGCATAAGCCACACTTTGGCCACAGAACTTTTCCGCTTACCTGTTGCGTAAAATTGGTTTGCACTTTCCATTTATCGTATCAAGTCCTTATTATTAGAGATCGACAACCTGAGGCTTCTGTGCAGCGTGGGGATGCTGATCGCCTGCATAAACAAATAACTTTTTCCCAAGTTTACGGCCCAGTCTGTTTTTCGGAAGCATTCCGCGAACAGCCTTCCTTAAAACGTCTTCAGGTTTCTTTTCAAGCATCTCTTTGGCCGTCTGGGCTTTGATTCCTCCGATATAACCGGAATGGCGGTAATAGGTTTTCTGCCCCATTTTATTTCCGGTCAAACGGACCTTGTCCGCATTGACAACAATCACCCAGTCACCTGTGTCCACATGAGGGGTGAAAAGGGGGTTGTGTTTACCCCGGATTCTATACGCTATCTGGGAAGCAAGCCGCCCAAGCACCTGGTCTTTTGCATCAATGATGCACCAGTTCTCTTTGTTGTCAGATCTTTTTGCACTGTATGTATATTTTTCCAATGTTCTCCATGCTCCTCTAAATAAACGCAATCAGGTGTAACTACATAATTTTGTTTTTAAAGTCAAGTATTTTTATAATTCTATTTGTTTTTCCTCTTTCTGCCCTGATTCTGCTTTCTTTGAAAAAAACGATCTCTCTTTTTTGGCGGATTCCATTTTGCTGGATGTCTTACAGGAAATATCCGCATTAAGCATCCCACCATTTTCCACAATCAAATCCTGGCATACAACTTTTCCCTCACACGAACCGGTTGCCAGAATGATCAATTCCTTAGAGGCGTGCAACTCGCCCTTAAAACTGCCGCCAATGGTTAGACTAGATACCTTTGTCAGAGTTGAGCTGACCTCACCATCCTGGGCAATAATTACAACATCAGCATCGATTGTGCCCTTTACCTGTCCTTTGATGATCAGTTTTCCACAACTTTCTATGGAGCCGTCAATCTTGAGTTCCTTATCAATGATGCTTAAATTCTTCATATTTCTTCTCACAACGGCGGCCTCCTTACAAAGCACTTAAAATTTGAAAATCAATCTCAACTTTGTTTATTTTGCCCAATTTTAAAAGCGGTCTTCAATAGCAACTTTTCCGTTTCGTCAAATATAAATACGGAAACCTCGGAAAAATCCTGCGGCGATATCGAGGTGTTGATGGTAAATTTCATGGGCTTAAAATTGGAAATAGAAAAATAATGACCTTTTTTATAAGGACCGGGAACACCGCTTTTTACAATTGCGGATTTAGGGATCACCACCCACTTGTCAGGTGTGGTACCTTTAGGTTTGAGTACACAAAAAATCCGACCTGATATTTCCTTGGAATCTTGTGCCGTATTTTTGATATTAAACCGAACAACGGCAACTTGGGCATTGCTGCCCTGGGAGAAAGAAAACGCCCCGATGCTTACATCAGGCGACGTCTCAGGCAATTCCTCTACAGGCCCGTCAGCGTTTTCAACAGATTGGGGCCGGCTTGGGGCCGAATTTTTATCATCCAGGTCGACACGCTTGCCTTTGGCAACTTTTGAATCAGGCGTTGCATCTGCGACCTCAGGAGGCTTTTCTTTGTTGGGAGGATCCTGACCAATCTTTCCGTCACTGGTTAATGCTTTAAGTTCGGCGGCATTACCCGTCACCACCAGCCTGGCCATAAGAATCTCGTTTTCACCTGTCAAACGGTCTACTTTTTTTTTTAAAACTTCCTGGGAGCTCTTTAATTGTACATTCTGATTATTCGCTCTGGAATAAAGCTGATAAAAAACAACAAAACCCAGCCCCCCAACCAGGCTGATTGCCAGAAAAAAATAAATAAGAACTTTCAGAAAAGCCCCGGATCGTATCTCCCCAAAATCATTAATGATCAGGATAGTATTCTCCTTGCGCATTTTATGCGGCGCAGGTTTTATCTGGGCTATTTCCCTTTCCAGTTCTTTTGAAATATCTTCCATTTATCCTCTTTTTTCCAAATTCAAATGCCGGTATGCATTTTCCGACGCTTTTCTGCCGCTGGAAGTACGCAGCACAAGGCCGATTTTCAATAAATAGGGCTCCACTACATCCACCAAGGTATCAGTCTCCTCCTGAAGAGTCGCGGAAATGGCTTCGATCCCCACAGGCCCGCCGTTATAAAACCGAATAATCGTTTCAAGATAATTGCGATCCAAAGGTGTCAGACCAAGGTCATCAATACCTTCAAGATCCAGGGCATCCTGGACGCTTTTGGCTGTCATAAGCCCCTGGTGTCTGACCATGGCATAATCCCGGACGCGCTTAAGAAGCCTGTTGGCAATTCTAGGGGTTCCCCGTGACCTTTTAGCAAGTTCCAAAGCGCCGTCATCTGTTATATGGGTTTTCAAAAGCAGGGCCGACCGCCGAATAATCACCGTCAATTCTTCAACTGAATAAAAATCAAGGGTGCGAAATATGCCAAAACGGTCCCGTAACGGCGAGGATAAAAGCCCCACCCGGGTGGTGGCCCCGATGAGCACAAACTGTTTAAGCCGGTACCTGTGGCTTCTGGCATGAATTCCTTTGTCAAAAACAAAATCCACGGCAAAATCCTCCATGGCAGGATAAAGAAACTCTTCCACCACTTTTGGAATCCTATGAATTTCGTCCACAAAAAGAATTTCACCTTCTTTTAAATTGGTCAGAATACCCACAAGGTCTCCGCCTTTTTCCAGGGTTGGGCCGGAGGTAACGGTCAAGTCTTTTCCCATTTCATTTGCAATAATGTGGGACACCGTTGTTTTCCCAAGCCCGGGAGGGCCATGCAACAAAACATGCTCTAAAGGCTCCCTGCGCATTTTTGCCGCCTGGATGGCAATCTTGAGTGTCTCCACGGCTGCCGTTTGTCCCACATAATCATCAAAGCTACCGGGACGAAGAGAAACAATCTCCGGGGAATCATCTTCGACTTTCAGCTTTTCTGAAACCACGCCCTTTTTATCTGAACTATAGCTTAAGATATCCCCGTCAGCCGTCATCTGGTCTCCTCATAAATTTCGTCAAACAGGTCTTCGGGGGAACTGATGCCTGGATTTTTTTCAAGGGCTTGTTTAATCATCCTTCTAGCCGATGACGCACTGTGCCCAAGCTGTTCAGTGAGAACCTCAGCCACCTGTCTGACCATGACCTGTTTTCCTTCAGGCACAAAATCCTGGGGTTCCGTTGACGATGCAGGCCCTGGCTCAGGGCTTTGGGTCGCTGCAAAAGCCAGAACCTTTCCGTTCAGGGTGGCGACAATTTTTTCCGCTGTCCTTTTTCCGATACCTGTCAATTGTGACAAAAAAACCGTATCACGGTCTTCAATGGCTCTGGCCACCTGGGATACCGGTTTTGTCAACGCCTTTATTGCCTTCATGGGCCCAATGGCGGCCACGGTGATGAACAACTGAAAGAACTCCTTATCATCCGGAGTCAAAAACCCGATGAGCACAGGCTTAGGTTGCCGCTCTGTGACATGGTAATAAATATACAACGCGATTGTTTCATTGGCCTGGGATTTTTCCATGCACATAGACAGGGTAATGGTGTCCAAAAGGATTTCATAACCGATATGGCCGGCCAGCAGGATGATGCCATCCGCCTGCTGGCTAAGAATCTTGCCCTCAAGATATGCGATCATATTTAAATCCTTTCATTCAATAATCCAGTTTTTAGGGAATTTGTTCAAATTCAATGCGGAAGTTGGACAAATTAACAAAAACTAAATCATCGAGTTTCACCCCCATACCGGAACAGCCCGGTCAATGCCATTCCCAGCGCATCCGAAGCGTGAAAAGGACGAATGGGCTCATGGTGATTCAATAAGTGGCGCACGGCACGTTCCACCTGACTCTTATCCGCACTGCCATTGCCCGAAATCACCTTTTTAACTTCCCTTACAGCCACCTCGCGAATCTGTACCCCCGCCTTGAAAGCCGCTAAAATCAGCACACCTGAAACTTTGCCCAGCATAATACCCGATCCCGGATATTTTTCAAGAGAGTAAATATCTTCAATAACAACAAGATCAGGCTGCTGTTCAATTAGAAAAGATTTGGTTTTACGGTAAATCTGATCCAACCTCACCGGCGTTGATTCAGCGGCATCGGTGGAGATACTGCCAAAGGAATATCCGGCAATATGGCGGCCCTGCCCATCAATAACGCCAATGCCGGTTCCGGCAAGTCCGGGATCAATGCCTATGATTTTCATATTCTTGCAAAAACGCAATCAGTCGAGATTTTTAAACTTTTCTTTGGCATATTTGGCTTCCTGGGAATTGGGATACCGTGAGATCAACTCCTTGAGAATCAGTCTGGCATTGGCCTTTTCACCAAGGGCTGCAAATGCATATCCCTGCTTGAGCCGGGCTGCCGCATTTTTATTTGAATTTGGATAATTTTCAAGTACTTTCTGATACTCTAAAATAGCCTTTTCATACCATTTTTCAGCATAATAAGAATCGGCAATCCAGAATCTTGCGTTGTCTGCATTTTTGGAATCCGGATATTTGCTGATAAAATTCTCAAACTGGGCCCTTGCGTTTTCCAGGTCGCCCTGGTCAAACAGCTTTTTGGCATAACTGTACAAACCGTCCTCGGTACCCTGTGATTCATTGGACTCAGGATCATTGTTCCGGCCGGGCGCCCCTGACATACTAGGCTCAAACCCCATATATTTTTCCAGAACAATTACCTTTTCATAATTCCTGGAAATGGCATTATCCAAACGCTCCAGCCTTTTTTCCAGACTCTCCTGACGTTCCTTTCCATTTATACCAAACGTGTACTGCAACTCTTCAAGCCGGCCCTTAATTTTATGAAAGTCGTCTTTAAGCTGCTGAATATCATATTTCACCTCAGCATAATTCTCACGGGTGGTTTTGGAAAACGCATCCACCTGTTGTTTAAGGTGTCCAAGGTCATCGGTATTCGCCTGATCAAGTGCATTCCGGCGGCTGTTATTCTGTTCTATAATCGCCATCCGGGTTTCCAGTGCCTCATATTGATTGGGTGCCACGCAACCCGCTATTAAAACGATAGCTGCAAGGCAGGGATAAAAACGCAAAGGGTTCATTTGATACGAAATCCGAAAATAGTTAAATAAAATATGAATACAAAATAGATTATGTTGTCTATACTTTCTTTACATAGTACCTAACCGAAAACCCGTGTTTGGACGCAACGTTGCCCAGATGCAAGGTGCAGAAAAATTTTCAACCGAAGCATACTAAAGAATGTGAGGATTGTAAATTTTTCTGCAACGCCGCAGGTAGGTGGCTTTGCGTTCAACACTATCTGATTACAAACTGTGCACGCCTGTTTATACGATAGGCCGCTTCTGTGGGTGCCGGATCCAACGGTTTTTCTTCTCCATAGCTGACCGTATCCAGACGTTGGGCTGAAAGGCCTAAATCCACAAGATAAGTTCTGACGGTGGTGGCGCGTCTTTCACCTAAGGCCAGATTGTAAACCGTAGTACCACGCTCGTCACAATGACCCTCAATCATTACAGTCACAGAGGGATTGGCCTGCAGCCAATCCGCTTTTTCCCGCAGCAAAATTTTAGCTTGGTCGCTGAGTTCAGCGCTGTCAAAGTCAAATAAAATGTTCTGATTCAGGAAACGGGACTTGGCTTCAATAATCTGGGCCTGCCGCTGATCGTTAAGCTGCTGGGCTTCGATTCTTTCGGCTTCAAGACGGGCAGCCCTTTCAGCCTCAAGACGGGCAGCTCTTTGCGCATCCGTCTCCCCGGTTTGTCCCTGATTCATGGTCCCAGGATCAGCCACCATCGGTTTTGAACAGGCGACCATGGTCAAAAGTCCTGCAACCAATACTGCCATCACAACATGCATCAACAACTGTCTTTTCATCGCGCTTCTCCTTTTTTGATTTACTTTCAACATTCTTATATTTTCTACTCAGATGAGAAACCTATATCACCGGACCAATCCGGTTCACTCTGGATACCGGGCATGGAAAGAAGCCGGCGCTGCTCTGTACCGGCTGCGGTCATGACAAACAAATGAGCCTTTCCGCCTTTTCTGTTGGATTTAAAAACAATCAGGCTGCCGTCCGGTGACCAGCATGGATCTTCGTTATCGCCCTGCTCTGCTGTCAACTGCACCGAAGTGCCGATATGCGGATCAACAGATATGACAAAAATATTAATTTTATTTTTTTCAATCCCCACATAAGCAATCTTTTTTCCGTCCGGGGACCATGCCGGGCTGGTATTATATTTCCCAGTAAATGTGACGCGCCGGGCCTCTTCCGAATCCAAACCCTGAATATAAATCTGTGGATTGCCGGACCGGGATGAGGTAAAGGCGATCGTTTTACCGTCCGGGGAAAACTTAGGCGACACATTGGACCCCCAACTTTTGGTAACTCTTTTAATAATTTCTCCTTTACGGGTCAACAAATATATTTCCTGATTCCCTGAAAAACTTAGCGTAGCCGCAAGATTAAGCTTTCGGGGCATCCAGTCCGGAGAAATATTAATGCCTTTATAGTTAATAATGGCACCCAGGTTGTTTTTAAGATTTTTTATAAAAATATCAGGTTTTCCCTTGGCATAGGAGACATAGGCGAGCCACTGGCCGTCATCGGACCAAGCCGGAGACAATGAGATACTTTTATGGTAAGTTATCTGCCGGGGATTAAATCCGTCAAAATCGCAGGTATGGATTTCTTTATTCCCATTGACAGTGGAAACAAAGACAATTTTTGATCCAAAAACCCCGAAATTTCCAGTCAGCGCTTTGGCAACTTCCGCACAGAACCTATGAACCATAGTCCGGATCCGGTTAGCCGGCCCGCTGTATATTTTTCCCACCAAAAGCTTCGTATTAAAGGTGTCCATAAGACGAAGCTGCAATTTGACCTGGCCGTCACGCTCTTCTACACCGCCTGTAACCAAAAGTTCAGCCCCGATGCCTGTCCAGTCCTTGAAATTTATCTGCCCCAGTTGAATGCCTGATTCCGCAGGATTGGATAAAAAGGCAATTGGGTCCATGATTTTCAGATATCCTGTGAAATCAAGTCCTGCTTTCAGGATCTGTTCAGCCTGAACACCTGCAGCAACCTCGGCCTCATGGCCGCTGAAAGCTTTAAACGAAGTCACCGCAACAGGCGTTTTGTTTAAAAAAGGGTTTGAAATACTGATATAATCATAATCCTTTGCCAAGGCCTGGGCAGCCAGGAAAACTATACTTGCCAATATCCAGACTATGGGGTTCAGCACACACAAATATTTACCTTGTATCATTTAACCACCTGTTTATATGTTAGGATTATTTGAGACCCCGGGGGGAAAACCCCAGTACCAATTCATAGGAAAACATCCCCTTGGGTAGTTCCGGCAGAGGATTTGCCCTTTTTATGGCCTTTTTGGCAGATTCGTCCAAATAATTGTTTCCAGACCGGGTTTCAAATGAAATATCCCGAATCTCACCGCTTTTTAATATTTTTATAAAAATTCTGACTTCAAGATCCTTATTAAGCCCGGCCATGACATCATTAAAAACCCAATTTTGTTCAATGGCGGACTTGATTACCATCTGGTACAACGTCAAAGGCGAGGCTTCACCAACGCCACCGCCCCCACCGCCTGTAGCACCTGCAGCACCAGTACCACCCCCATTGCCGTAGGAATTTGTACCTTGGGCGCCACCTCCCTTTGAGGCAACCGAGGCCTTCATCCGTGCCAAGGCATCTTTTAGCTGGGCCTGCCTTTGTTTTTCTATCTTTTCAGCCTGTTTTTTTTGGGCTTTTGCCAGATCTTGTTCTGACTTTTTGCTGGCTTTTTCTTTTTGCTTTTCTTTCTTTTCAACAGTTTTTTTGGGGGGCGGCTCTTTCTTTGGCTCTTTCTTTGGCGCTTTCTTTTCTCTGGCTGCGATCAGATCTTTAAGATTATGGGGCTTTGATTTCAGACTGACCTCAGGTTTAATGATCGGAATCTCAGGTGCCTTGGGTTCCGCGGGTTGGGATGGAATTTGGGAAAGCGCATCAAGATTCACATTCTCAGCGTTGTCAGACGCCGGTTCATTAACAACAGGTGCTTTTCCCGGAGTTTGGGCATTGGCAGGTCCGGCAGATCCGACAGATCCAGGAGCAAATGTAACCAAATCCACAGTGATAATTTTGGGTTTAGGTGCGGAAAACTGAAAATCATGCAAGAAATAAAGACTGATAAAAAAAAGCACATGGCAAACCAGAGACAGCAGGCAGACCAGAAAAAAAGATTTCGGGCCGGTACTTTTGGGCTCGCTGCTAAATCGTTGCCTGTTTTGGATTTGAGACCGGATATTCATCTTACGCCTTTAACCAGCCTGATGCTCATCCTCAGGCAGGGTAATCATGCCAAGGCTCGTTATACCGGCTTTTTTAATCTGAGACATGATGTTGACCACCACCCCATAGGGCACTTTTTTATCGGCCTTAAGGTAAACATTTCTCTTATCCAGATTTTCCATGACCGCCTCAAGCTTTTCTGCCAGAAACGCGGGGCTGACCTCCTGCTCGTTAATATACACTTTCATATCAGCATCAATGGAGATGATCAAATTCTGTTCATCCGTGGGCAATGATTGGGAGGTTGCCGTGGGTAGATCAACGTCTACGCCCTGAACCATCATGGGTGCCGTGACCATAAAAATTATCAGTAAAACCAGCATAACATCCACAAATGGTGTCACGTTGATTTCAGACATTAAGGGGTCATTTCCTGATCCAAGCTGCATTTAGGCCTCCAGCTTTTTAAAAACATCCCGTTCAATAATATTCAAAAGATCTGAGGAGAAACTTTGAAGTTCTGAATTCAGCACCCGTATACGGTCATTAAAATAATTATATGCGATAACCGATGGAATGGCCACGGCAAGTCCGGCTGCAGTCGCCACTAGGGCCTCGGAAATACCGGGTGCCACAACGGCAAGACTGGCCGACCCTGAAAGCCCGATCCCCTGGAAGGTACTCATGATACCCCACACGGTACCGAACAGACCGATAAAAGGTGCTGTATTGCCGGCTGTTGCCAGAAAGGATACCAGTTGGGCCAACCGCCGATTTTCCACATTAATGGCTCGGTTAAGCGTACGATTGATACTTCCCATGGTCTGAAGGGTCGATCCGGCATTTTTCCTTGCGGCAAGATTTTCCTTACTCTCCGTCCTTGCAGCCTCCATGTAAGCGGCAATAAAAATCCGGGCCAAGGGACTGGAACGAAGTGCTTTGGCCTTGGAAAAGGCATCGGCCAGGGTTCGGCACTGCCAGAACACTTCGGTAAAATCCGCCGAATCTCTGAATGCCTTTCTGACATACCGAAATTTTATAAATATGATAGACCAGGAGATAATAGAAAAAAACAGCAGCAGCAACATGATAAACTTTACAACGGGCCCGGCATTGGTAAGCATATATAACAGGCCGACTGATTCAGTGGTCATAAATCCTTCCTTAAACTATGTTGATACTCTGGGGAACATATCAGATAAAAAAATATAAATCTACATAGATGCTACATATGCGATCACCGGCTTTCACGTCAATGAAAAAACCCCTTTGCCTTGGGCAAAGGGGTTTAAATCACCAAATCACATCATGGCCGAATAAACCGGCTTATGCTGTCACAGGATTAATTACATCATACCGGGCATTCCGCCGCCCATTCCGCCGCCCATTCCACCGGGCATACCGCCGCCCATGCCGCCACCTGCATCTTTTTCAGGTTTTTCAGCGATCATGGCTTCGGTGGTCAGCATAACAGATGCAACAGAAGCTGCGTTCTGCAGGGCAAAACGAACCACTTTCTTAGGATCAATAACACCAGCTTCGATAAGATCTTCATATACATCGGTTCTGGCGTTGTATCCAAAGGCACCGTCTGCTTCTTTAATTTTATTGATGACAACAGAACCTTCTACACCTGCGTTGTCGGCAATTTTGCGCAAGGGCCACTCAATAGCCTTAGCAATAACTTTAACACCCAATTTTTCTTCACCATCCACATCAAGGGAATCAAGGGCAGGAATGCATCTAATCAGGGCGACACCGCCGCCGGGAACAATGCCTTCCTCAACAGCTGCACGGGTTGCATTCAAGGCATCTTCTACACGGGCTTTCTTTTCTTTCATTTCGGTTTCAGTGGCGGCACCAACATGAATTACAGCCACACCACCGACCAGTTTAGCCAGACGTTCCTGCAGTTTTTCACGGTCATAATCAGAAGAGGTTTCATCAATCTGGGCACGAATTTGTTTTACACGGCCTTCAAGGGCTTCTCTGGATCCGGCACCGTCAACAATAGTGGTATTGTCTTTGTCAATGGTGATGGTTTTGGCCTGGCCAAGATCCTGAAGGGAAATATTTTCCAATTTGATACCGATATCTTCGGAAACAACCTGACCACCGGTGAGGATAGCAATATCTTCCAGCATGGCTTTTCTTCTGTCACCGAAACCGGGCGCTTTGACGGCAGCCACATTCAGGGTGCCGCGCAGTTTATTCACAACCAGCGTGGCCAGGGCTTCGCCTTCTATATCTTCTGCAACGATAACAAGGGGCTTACCTGTTTTTGCAATTTCTTCCAGCACAGGAAGCAGATCTTTCATGGAGGATACTTTTTTATCGCAGATCAGGACAAAAGGATTTTCCAGGTAAGCAACCATTTTTTCGGTATCGGTTGCGAAATACGGGGAAAGATATCCGCGGTCAAACTGCATACCCTCAACAACATCAAGGGTGGTATCCATGGATTTGGCTTCTTCAACGGTTATAACACCTTCTTTGCCCACTTTATCCATGGCTTCGGCAATGATGTTACCAATGGTTTCATCATTGTTGGCGGAAATGGTACCGACCTGGGCGATTTCATTCTGGTCCTTAGTGGGTTTGGCAAGACTTTCAAGGCTTTCAATGACTTTTATAACAGCCTTGTCAATGCCTCTTTTGATCCCCATGGGGTTGTTGCCGGCAACGACCAGACGCTGGCCTTCTTCGTAAATTGCCCGGGCAAGGACAGTAGCGGTGGTGGTACCGTCACCAGCCATATCAGATGTTTTTGAAGATACTTCTTTAACCATCTGGGCGCCCATGTTTTCAAACTTATCTTCGAGGTCAATTTCTTTGGCAACGGTCACACCGTCTTTGGTAACAGTGGGAGATCCCCAGGATTTATCAATAACAACGTTTCTTCCCTTGGGACCAAGGGTAACCGTTACTGCGTCGGCAAGCGCCTGGACGCCTTTGAGCATAGCTTCACGTGCTTTGGCATCGTACTTGATTTCTTTAGCCATTGTATTTTATCTCCGTCAATTTATTTCATTTGATTCTATTGAAGTATATATAATCTTGAGCCGAATATCTTAAAATAAACAATGCATTTCAGGATGTCGGCAAATATCAGTCAACAACGCCCAGTACATCGTCCTGGCGCATGATCAGATAATCAATCCCGTCAATTTTGACCTCCGTACCGCCATATTTACTGAACAATACGAGATCCCCAACTTTAACGTCCATGGGAAGAAGCTTTCCGTCTTCGCCCATACGTCCGTTACCGGTTGCAACCACTTTACCTTCGGCAGGTTTTTCCTTTGCTGTATCCGGGATAATGATACCGCCTTTGGTTTTTTCATTCTCTTCAACACGTTCAACAAGAATTCTGTCGCTCAATGGTCTGAAACTCATGATACAATTCTCCTTTAATTATAAAAGTTGAGCATTAAATTTTATTTTTGAATTAAGTCAACTTGTTAGGCAGATCGCCATCTATTTGGAATCTGATTTAGAAGCTGACTTTTCTGATTTTGCTGATGGTTTTTCTTTAGGCTTAGAACCTGCCTTGGTTCCGCCATAATCCGTTACATACCATCCGGATCCTTTGAGATGAAAGGTGCTTTGGGAAATAATCTTTTTTAGTTTACCATTGCACCTGGGACAAACTTCCAGGGGGGACTCTGAAATTTTTTGAAAAACTTCTTCTATATGACCACACCCACTGCATTGGTACTCGTAAACCGGCATTTTGTTTTTCCTTCCTCTAAATTCCTGAAACCGCTTATTTTGCGGGACTCCTTGCTTGAAAAACAAAACTAAAATAATAAGTCTTTTTTCCTTGTCAAGGATAGGCACTTAAAATTTTTAAAGATGTTTTCATTTAAAGCGTTCTAATACCATTTTGCATAAAATTCAAAAACTTGTGACATTCCGTACACTGTTTGGGGTACAATAATATTATAGGTAATCCCATGCACTTTTTTTTCTTCTTCCAAGGTCACCTCTGCTTCACAGGCGTTTTCATAGCGATGTTCAAACCGTGAAAATCGTACCACATGGACAAGCTCATGGACCAAAATATACAAAAGAAAAGGGGCAAGACAAATTTCAGAATTTTCTGCAACAAATAAAATAATCGCAGGATCCTGAATGCAGACATGATAGAGACTAAAGACCGAAGAGCTTAGAGAAAGGTCCTGCCGCCGGCCTTCATATTTTAGCACCTGGGCAAAAGGGCCTTCCACCCGTTCATGGGGGGCCAGATCCCTGGCGGTTTTAATATCATATCTATTTTTAAGCCATTGAGAGGAGGAGAATTTAAAATAATTATACACCATCTCCTCGGCCCGTAGAGATGCTGTTGCCACCTGTTCGAGTTCACCCTCATTAAAAAATCGTGTCATTTACACGCCTACTCCATACAACAAAAGAATGGACACTTGATTTTAATTTATGCTATAATTAGAATTTAGCAAATCAAATGATAATTTACTTATTTAAAAGGAGGTGATTTTTTTGGGCAGCGTTATAAAAAAGAGAAGAAAAAAAATGCGCAAGCATAAACATAGAAAGCTCCTTGCCAAAACCAGACACCAAAGAAAGAAGAAATAGGTTCTAAAGAAATTAGATCCGCCTTTTTCTTTATCGGCATGTGGGGAGTATTGAGTTGTATCAACTCAGCTCAATACTCATATCCCACATAGCGCAATTCAACACATCTCTTAATTCGTTCCCGACCGAAAACCGTAAACTTTGCCGATTACTTCGTTGGCAGTAAATTTTAATCCTCAAAATATTTAATATATGCCTGTGGTTAAAATTTCCAGCCGCCTTATACTCAACAAAATTTTCAGGTTTTCGTTCAGACACTAATTCGAACTTTTCTTAAAATATTTCATCAGCTCGGAATCCGTTGATAATATAACGGTGCTGTCCTTTTCAAGCGTATTTTTATACAGTTCCATGGTCTTCACAAACGCATAGAATTCGGGATCCTGACCATAGGCGGATGCATAGATCCGAGTCGCCTTGGCATCAGCCTTACCCTTTATTTCCTGGGCCTGCTTATACGCCTGGGATTTAATGACCTGCAGATCTCGTTCTTTCTCTCCTCTGATATTGCTGGCCTCACCTTTACCTTCTGCTCTGAATTTTTCTGCAATCTGATTTCTTTCGGCAATCATCCGGTCGTATACAGAACTGCGGACACTGTCGATATAATTAATTCGCTTAATCTTAACATCCACAACCTGAATGCCAAAATCCGCTAATTTTTCCCGGGCCTGTTTTTCTATCTGACGGGCAATTTCAGCCCGACCCAAATCCACACGATAACGAACCATCCGCTTAGGCGTTTCTTCACCTTCCTTGGCCTCCTGCCCCTGGATGACATCAAACGTATCCATGGGGCGGTCTGTATTCCTTACACTTTCCACAAGCGGATATGCGGAAATCAAATCGCGCATGGCCGGATCAATAATATCATCCAGTCTTTTCAGCCCAGAAAATTCGTCTTTCACCGTCTGAAAATAGACGATAGGATCACTGATCCGCCACCGGGCAAAGGTATCCACCCAGATATATGTTTTATCCTTTGTAGGAATTTGCCCCGGATCCCCGTCCCACTCAAGCAGATTTTTGGGAAAATAATTCACCTTCTGGATAAATGGAATTTTGAACTTTAATCCCGGTGTTTTCTTAGCATCACCCACAATACGCCCGAACTGAGTGATAACCACTTGTTCGGTTTCATCTATCACGTAGGCAGAATTATATAAAACGACAACTGCAATGACGGCAACTGCCAGCAAAAAAACACTTACCCTTCCCATATTTTTATTTGTACTTTCCATACCTACTCACTTTTCCCAAGGGTTTGACCTGACAATTTAGCTCCCATATTTAGAAACGGCAGCACGTTTTTCTGGTCTGAATCAATGATATATTTATTCTCCAGTTTGGGCAGGACCTCAAGCATGGATTCCAGATACATCCGTTTCCGGGTCACATCTTTCGCCTGGACATATTCGTCATAAATGGCCTTGAATTTGGTCGCGTCACCTTGGGCACGGTTTACCCGGTCAATAGCATACCCTTCGGCATCCTTGATCAGACGCTTTGCTTCGCCCCGGGCCAGGGGAACCGCCTTGTTATATTCTTCCCGGGCTCTATATATGGTCTGCTCCTTTTCCTGAGTAGCTTGGTTAACCTCATTAAAGGAGGCTTGCACCGGTTCCGGCACATTGGTTTTTTTCATTTCAATATTGACGATACCGATCCCGGCTTTTGCATTGTCCAGCTCCCTTTGAAGCATTTCCTGAGCCGCACTGGCAATCTCTGCACGACTTGAAATGACCTCATTGATACTTCTATCTCCCACAATCATTCGCATGGTTGCTTCGGACATATCCCTTAACAGGGATCTGACATCTTTTACATTAAACAGATACGCCCTGGGATCAGCTCTGCGGTACTGAACAATCCAGGGAACAACGGCAACATTAAGATCGCCGGTGAGCATTAAAGAGGCATCCTGCCTGGACGACTCCGGAGACGCACGAAAAGATCCCTCCCCGTTGTACGTTTTAAAACCGAACTCTTCAGTTTCAATCTCCCTGACATTCACCTTGGTTACTTTTTCTATGCCTGCGGGCAGTTTGAAATTCAAGCCGGGCTGCGCCAAACGATCGTACTTGCCAAAACGCTGGATCACCCCGACCTCGCTCCGGTCAATGGTGAACACAGTAGACATACCGATAATTACAGCAATAATAATGATTATCACAAAAAAGATGCCGGAAGACTTAAACCCTTTAAATTTATTTAACAGGTCCTCCATTTGGGGCGGTGTAGGCATCCCAGGCCCTCCGCCTTGCTTTTGTTCATATTTTTTCTGATTTTCTCGAAGTTTTTCCCAATCCCAATTCATAAAATTTTATCCTGTTAATGAATGACCAATCCGACAATAATCATTGTCTCCATTGGTTCGCTTGAAAATTTCTATATGAAAGTCAAAATAACTCGTTAAATTACTTTCATGTTTCGTTGCGGGTTGAGTCTGGGTGTTGATAGTTCCAGATCAGCCCATGGCTATTATATAGGCAAAATATTACCCTAATTATAAGAATCAAGGTTAAAAGGCAATATTTATTTGGAAAAGCGTCTAAGCATTAAGTATATCAGACAAGCTTGCAACAGGGTTGAACTATCCGCGCAGAGTCCCTATCCTATCCTATAATATAATATTATGTTATGACATTCCGTAACAATCTGTCGAATCAGGATAAATATCAATTGGAAATTAAATATGAACAAAAAAACAGATTCAAGCCAACTGACTCATATCAGTGACATATTGTCAAAGGCTTTATCAAAATACAGGCCACCCCAAGAAACGGAAATCACGCAGATATGGGAAATATGGGATTTGGCGTTAGGAACCTCCATTGCACAGAATGCCAAACCTGACACATTTAAAAATGGTCAATTACAGGTAATCGTGTCAAGCTCGGTATGGATACACCAATTCAAATTTCTTGAAAAAGAGATGATTGCAAACCTGAATGCAAGACTGAACACACCTTTAATTACACACCTACGGTTTAAAATTGGAGAAATACACTACTGATCGGCTTTTTGGGGGGAAGCTATCTGTTGTGCAGCCGGCAAAGGGCTATCGTTACAGCATGGATCCCTTTGTGCTGTGTAGCCAGATCCCACCCATCTGCTCTGGTGATCGCATCCTGGATATAGGATGCGGCTGCGGCATTATTCCTGTTATTCTGGGATATTGCTTTCCCCAATCTTGTATTACCGGCGTTGAAATTCAAACCAAACTTGCTGAAATTGCGCTAAAAAACATTATTAAGAACAAACTTGAACAGACCGTATCAATCATTAACGAGGATGTTATTAATTTTAATCCTGAATCCACAAACGGACCTTTTGACCTTATAGTGTCAAATCCACCTTATAAGAAACATAATACCGGAAGATTAAACCCGGATCTTCAAAAAGCCATCGCCCGCCACGAAATTACCATAAATATACAAAGCCTTGCAGCAAAAGCAGAAACACTTCTCAGGCACAAAGGCCGATTTATGATAATTTTCCCTTCCGAACGTCTGCCGGATATCGAACAGGCAGTGCAGGCAACATCTATTTATCCGGAGTGGATACGCTATATTCATACCGGTCCCCAAAAAACACCTAAGCTTGTTATTTTTTCAGGACGTAAAGATATAACCGCCCGAAAACGCGTCCTGCCCCCCATTTACCTGTCGTCCAACAATATCGTGAATATGAATATTTTACCCAAGCGTCAGCAATTCTAAATTTAATAAAGTATTATCTTTCCTGCCTGTTTATTTTTTGCTCTTGCTCTTAATCATGCTCTTGCCCGCAGTATTATTTCGAGCAAGAGCATGAGCAAGATTAAGAGCAAGATGGCATACGGACTCAAACTTAGAATTGCTGCCCAAGCACATTAATCCTTGACACTTCGATTAAAAGATACTACTTTGCTTGGGTCTATTTGGAGAGGTGACCGAGTTGGCTGAAGGTGCACGCCTGGAAAGCGTGTGTATCCTAACCGGGTACCCGGGGTTCGAATCCCCGCCTCTCCGCCATTTTAAAAGAAGGGCTACTGTAATCACAGTGGCTTTTTTTATTTCATATTCTGTATAACGGCCATGGCCGACCTGGTCTTTCACCGAGGTTAGGCCACAACAAATAATGAAAGAAACTAACTGGTTAGTTTAGTTCTTTCATATAAATTTACCAATACCCTGGTAAATTATACAGCCATGAATAATAATAGAATAAAACAATCTTAAAGCATTTGTTGATATAGTGGAAAACTCTTCGCACCTGTGGAAAAAAATTATTGCTGAGGCAGTGCGTGATCCTGCTGAATTATGCAGACGCCTGGATATTCCAAACGAAAATGTGGATTTAAATCCGAATTTTCCAATGATAGTACCAGAACCGTTTTTACAGCGCATAAAACCGGCAGACCCACTAGACCCGCTTTTACTCCAGGTTCTTCCCAGAAACGAAGAATCAGCTGTAAGTCCGGGTTTTACAACCGACCCTGTTGGTGAAAATGGAAACTTAAGCCCCGAAGGCACCCTGTCCAAGTACCATGGCCGTTCTCTTATCGTGACAGGCAAGGCGTGCAGTATCCATTGCCGTTTCTGCTTCAGGCGGCATCTGCCGCTTCCAGCTATAGAAAAAAACAGCATTGCAGCGGGCTTTTGCATTGATCCGGAGACTATTGCCGCTCAATTTGAGGCGGATCCCACAATCCACGAGGTAATTCTCAGCGGCGGAGATCCCCTGATGTTAAGCGACAGGCACCTTCAGGATCTCATTTTCCGCCTTGACCAGGTCCCAAGTATACAAAGAATCAGAATTCACACCAGGATGCCGATCATCATTCCCCAGCGGCTTACTGAAAATCTGCTTAGCTTTCTTGGTAACAATAAACGTCATGGCAAGGCAGCTAAAATGATCATGGTATTACACGTAAATCATCCTAATGAACTTGATTCCAAGGTCTCCCAGTCAATAGAAAAATTAGTTGATTGCGGATGTATTTTATTGAGTCAAACAGTACTGTTACAGCAGGTTAATGATTCTTCTTCCATCCTATTTGAACTTTTTGAGCGTCTTATTAATTTAGGGGTGATGCCATACTATCTTCATCAGCTTGACCGGGTGGCAGGCGCCACACATTTTGAAGTCTCACCTGAAAAAGGGTGTGACCTGATAACAAAGCTGAGGACACGGTTGCCGGGATATGCAGTCCCTCGCTATGTCAGGGAAATATCAGGGGAACCGGGGAAGGTTGTGTTAAAATAATTGATTTTGATCACGAGTATTAGACCGGGTACCGGAAAGTGCGTTATTGATGCTTAAGCTGAATTATCGCCTTTATTAAATTCTTCAAAAATTTCCTTAATAATATTATCGGCCTTGTCAATGGGCACCTGGCAGGTTCCCGCACGCCTATGACCGCCGCCGCAATACTTAAGCATCAAAGATCCCACATCGGCGCTGGCAGTGCGGTTGATAATGCTGTAACCACAGGTGATAACAATATTCCGGCGTTCAAAGCCCCACATAATCCGCATGGAGATATTGGCATCGGGAAACAGGCTGTATAATAAAAACCGGTTGCCTGTGTAGATTTCATCTTGCGCCCTTAAGTCAAGGACCACGACATTTCCTTCCACACGGCTGTTTTCGAGGAGCATCTGACGGAATAGTTTGTCCTGTTCAAAGTACCGAATGGTTCGTTCCTTGATATCCGAAATATCAAGGATTTCTTTGGCAGTTTTGTTACGACAGTAATCAATCATATCCATCATCAAAGCGTAGTTGCTGATGCGGTAATCCTTGTAACGTCCAAGGCCGGTGCGGGGATCCATGATAAAAGACAAAAGAACCCAGCCCTCGGGATTGAGAATCTCCTCTTTTGTAAACTGGGCGGCATCTGATTTATCAATGGCACGAATCAAGTCATCAAGATGCTGATTTTTAAATTTTTTCAACCCACCATAGTACTCGTAAATAACCCGTGCTGTACTTGGTGCCGAAGGTTCGCAGCATCCTTCGAAGGTGCATGATACCTTTCGTTCCTGTTCGCTGGAGTGGTGATCAAACCAGAGACCGCAACCGGGAACCAAAGGAATATTTGCTAGAATATCGTCGCAAGTAATTTCAATTTTGCCGTCCTGAATATCCTTGGGATGGACGAATTTAATGTCATCAATAATGCCCTTTTCTTTAAGAATAGCTGCACAGCCAAGGCCGTCAAAATCGGATCGTGTTACCAACCGCATGAGCACCTCCTTATGCTGTGAACCTTTATAAGATAAGAATAGGAATATATTACCATAAAACCCACAGAAATATCAAAGAATTTTACCCCTCCGACGTTAAACGAAGAAAGCACTATCCCAGCTCCCGTCCGATACCGTGATATTCAAACCCGGCCTCTTTGATTTCTTCAGGTTCGTATTGATTTCTGCCGTCAAAGATCACCCGTTCTTTCATCAGGGAGGCCATCTTTTTAAAATCCGGCTGCCTGAAAGCCTTCCACTCCGTAACCAGGATACAGGCATCTGTACTGTCCAGGGCTGAGTACTGGTCTTGGGCAAAACGGATCTTTTCCTGCTCGTGTGCCGGAATTTCCTTTTTAGCCTGGCCCATGGCCACGGGGTCATAAACATTAACCCGGGCACCTGCATCCAAAAGGGCTCTAATCAATACAAGGGAAGAGGCTTCGCGCATATCATCGGTGCCGGGCTTAAAAGCCAGCCCCCATATACCGAATGTCCGTCCGGTCAAATCCCGTCCGAATCTATTGACCACCTTGGCTCCAAGCACCTGTTTTTGAGAATTATTTCTTTCCTCCACAGCCTCCAGAAGAGTGGGCGTGAAACCTGCGTCCCGGCCGGTTTTCACAAGGGCCTTGACATCCTTGGGAAAACACGACCCGCCGTATCCGCAGCCGGGGTAAATAAATGAATACCCGATGCGGGAATCCGACCCGATTCCCTTGCGTACGTTCTCCACATCCACGCCCAATCGTTCGCACAGATTGGAGATCTCATTCATGAATGAAATCTTTGTGGCCAGCATGGAGTTGGCCGCATATTTTGTCATTTCTGCATCTTTGACATTCATAAACAACATTTTGTCCCGGTTTCTTGAAAACGGTGCGTACAGCCTGCGCATCAGCTTTGCAGCCCGATCAGAATCCGCGCCCACAATAATCCGATCCGGCTTGAGGAAATCATTAACAGCCGCCCCTTCTTTAAGAAACTCGGGATTTGATACCACGTCAAATTCAATAGCTGCCCCCCGGGCCTCAAGTTCGTTGCTGACCTGGACCCTGACCTTGTCTGCCGTCCCCACGGGCACCGTGGATTTATCTACAATCACGGCGTAATCTTCAATAACGGAACCAATCTGCCGGGCCACTTCCAGCACATACTGCAAATCAGCAGAGCCGTCCTGTCCCGGCGGGGTGCCCACGGCAATGAAAAACACATTGCACTCCTTTGCGGCCTGATCCAGACGGGTGGTAAACTCAAGGGTGCCTTCCTGATAATTATTAAGGACTATGGACTCAAGGCCTGGTTCATAAATGGGAAGAATCCCTTTTTTCAAATTATCTATTTTTTCCCGGTCAACGTCCACACAAGTGACATGACTTCCCATTTCAGAAAAACATGCACCCGTGACAAGGCCTACATATCCGGTTCCGATAATCGTTAATTTCATTTATTAAATGTTACCTTTCTCTTATTGCCAAACCGGACCCTGCTATTTTCGGCCCTAGACAAATTGAATATGAATTAATTGAATATTGTCAGACAATGAGTCTGAAACTTTCGCAATGATAATTAATCCTTTTATGGATGTCAATCTAAGTCATTCGCCGACTAAGGGCCATGCCCTGAGTCAACAATCCATATGTTCTCCCATTATAAATAATCCATAGCCGCTTCATAATTTGCTTGTCAACTCAATTTCTTTCTGATAGGGGGAAAATAGACATGATATTTCTGACGGTATATAGAAAACAACTAAATGTTTACTTGTTCGCATCTGTTATTTATTTGAGTAACGCATAATTTTGAGTAGAATTAATCAAAAAACTACAATTTAAAATTTGGAGGATAGATTATGGGCAAAAAAATAGGTGTATTATTAGCAGGATGTGGCGTATATGATGGTTCTGAAATTCATGAAGCTGTGTTGACAATGCTATTTTTGGATCAAGCCAATGCAGATATTATTTGTATGGCACCAAACATGGAACAATATCATGTCATTGATCATTTATCAGGCACAGAGACTTCCGAGAAAAGAAATGTACTGGTAGAATCTGCACGTATTGCCCGCGGAGAGATTAAGGATTTAAAAGATGTCCAAGCAAGCGATTTAGATGCCATCATCATACCAGGTGGTTTTGGTGCAGCCAAAAATTTAAGTGATTTTGCGATTAATAACATTCAAGCTGAGGTTCATCCGGAAGTTCAACGAATTATAACCGACATGATTAACAGCAAAAAGCCCGTTGGCGCCATTTGTATTGCACCGGCTACCCTAACTAAGGCCATTGCCGATAAACATCCCGAAGTCACCATTGGCAATGATATAGGCACCGCAGACGCGATCGAAAAAATGGGCGGCAAACATGTGGCATGCACTGTCGATCAAATACATATAGACCAGGACAAAAAAATTGTCTCAACACCGGCATATATGCTTGGCCCCAATATCAAAGATGTCGCAGTCGGAATTGAAAAATTAGTAGCCCAAGTGCTGGCCATGGCATAACCGTAATTTATATATATACCTTAATTGACATGACTGCGGGCTGGTTGTATTTTAACTTTTATTATGAATGAACACAAAAAAATACAGTTAAAAGACTACCGGCCTTTTGAATTCATTGTTGACCATGTTGACCTGATCTTTGACATCCGGGATGACCACACCCGGGTGACGTCAAAACTTAAAATGAGAAAAGATCCGGCCAGGGCAAATGAAACAACGCCTTTGGTGCTGAACAAGGGGAGATTTGACATTGTTTCAGTGGTTGCCGGCGACATGGTACTTTTGCCCAGTGAATACAAAAGCGATGATGAAACATTTAGCCTTCCGGCCACCCCGGATGTCTTTGACCTCGAAATCACAAACATTCTTAAGCCGGATGAAAATACGGCATTAGAAGGATTATACCGTTCGGGCAACATTTTATGTACCCAGTGTGAGGCCCAGGGCTTTCGCAATATCACACCCTACCCTGACCGCCCCGATGTGATGGCACCTTTTTCCTGCACCATTGTGGCGGATAAAACCCGCTACCCTATTCTGTTATCCAACGGTAACCCTGTAAAATCCGGAGACCTTGACCACAACCGCCACTTCGCTGTATGGGAAGATCCCTTTAAAAAGCCCTGTTATCTTTTTGCCTTGGTGGCAGGAGACCTTGCCGTGTTGGAAGACCAGTTCATAACTGCATCAGGCAGGGATGTTGCCCTTAAAATCTATTCCGAAAAAGAAAATATCGCCCTTTGCAGTCATGCCATGACGTCCTTGAAACAGGCCATGGCATGGGATGAAAAACGGTTTGGCCGGGAATATGATCTGGACCTGTACCAGATCGTGGCCATCAATGATTTTAATGCCGGGGCCATGGAAAACAAGGGGCTGAACATATTTAACGCCAAATATGTTCTGGCAGACCCGCAAACAGCCACGGACGACGATTTCATGGGCATCCAGGGGGTTATTGCCCACGAATATTTCCATAACTGGACCGGCAACCGAATCACCCTGAAAAACTGGTTCCAGTTGAGTCTCAAGGAAGGCCTTACTGTTTTCCGGGACCAGGAATTTTCATCGGACATGAACTCACGTCCGGTGAAGCGCATCAGTGATGTGAAAAACCTTATGGCAGCACAGTTTCCCGAGGACAGCGGCCCCATGACTCACCCGGTACGGCCGGACTCATACATTAAAATGGATAACTTTTACACCATGACTGTGTACGAAAAAGGTGCCGAAGTGATCCGCATGATCTATCAACTTTTAGGACAGGACCTGTTCAGAAAAGGCATGGATCTCTATTTTGAAAAATTTGACGGCATGGCCGTAACCCTTGAGGATTTTGTTGATGTTATGGCAAAGGTGTCCGGCCGCAACCTGGATCAGTTTTTCCTGTGGTATACCCAGTCCGGTACACCGGCAGTATCCTTGACCCGGCAATATGATGAAAAGACCGGCACCCTGTCTTTAAGCTTTACCCAGGACACATCCCCGGACAGAAATCAATCCGAAAAAAAGCCCTTTCACATCCCTGTCCGAATTTCTTTGATCAACAAAGCCGGGGAAACGGTCAAGCAAGACGCGCTGTATGAGCTGACAAAGGAAACCCACACCTTTAAATTTGAGAATGTACCTGCCGATACCTACCCGTCCGTATTCAGGGAATTTACTGCGCCCGTGCGTCTCACCACGGATTTTTCAGATCAGGACATTGCCTTTCTCATGGCCCGGGACACCGACCCATTTAACCAGTGGCATGCCGCCCAGACCTTGTTCATCAATGAGATAAAAAGTCTGGTGACCGCTATCCAGGCCAACAAACCCATGACCGTATCATCAGGGCTTGTTAAGGCCTTTTCCCTGGCCCTGGAAGATAAAGAAAAAGACAGGGCATTTCTTTCCAAGGCCCTTGCGCTGCCCCAGGAAACAGAAATCAAGGATCATTTTGAAATCATAGATGTTGAGGCCATTCACCAGGCCAGAATCTTTTTGAAACAAACCCTGGCCGAAAACCTGACATCAGAATTTAAAAGCGTATATGAAACCTGCCGGTCCGCAAAGCCCGATGATATTTCCGGTGCGGCCATGGCGGACAGAAGCCTTAAAAACCTTTGCCTTTCCTATCTTGGCTGCCTGACGAATAAAAATTCCCAGGACCTTGTAGAAAATCAATTTAAAGGCGCCGGCAACATGACAGATGAATTTGCCGCCTTCAAAATCTTGAGCCACATGAATCCAGACCTGCGTGATAAGGCATGTCAGGCCTTTTATGACAAATGGCAGGCCCGGACCCTGGTGATCGACAAATGGTTTTCTGTCCAGGCCCAGTCCAGCCTTGAAGACACCTTAGATCAGGTAAAAAAACTGACGGCACACAAAAATTTTACCATGACCAACCCCAACAAGGTCCGGGCGCTCATATTTGCCTTTGCCATGAACAATCCCATGCATTTCCACAAGGCTGACGGTCAGGGCTATGAATTTGTGGCAGAACGGATTCTGGCGCTGGATAAAATCAACCACCAGACAGCCGCACGGCTTTGCTCATGTTTCAATCTATGGAAACGCTATGATGAGAACAGGCAAGCTATGATGAAAAAACAACTTGAAACCATGGCCGGACAAAAAGAGTTGTCCAGAAATCTTTATGAAATTGTATCACGGGCCTTGGAATAACCTTAGATCGGCTCCCAAAAACAAGCAGCCCCGCAGTCAAAACTGCGGGGCATTCTTTCAGTCGATCATCAAGTTTTATAGTATTCCTTATACCAGTCCACAAAATTCCGTATCCCCTGTTTTACAGACGTTTCAGGCTTAAACCCGGTGGCGGCAATAAGATCATCCACATCAGCCCAGGTGGCGGGCACATCGCCGGCCTGCATAGGCAGATAGTCAATTTTTGCTTTTTTGCCCAGGGCATCTTCAATGGCGTGGACAAAGTCCATCAACGGCACAGAGTCATTATTACCAATATTATAGATCCTGTAAGGCACACACGAGCTTGAAGGAACGGGATTTTTGCCGCTCCAGGCCGGATCAGGTTCAGGAACCTTATCCATCACCCGGACCACCCCTTCCACAATATCGTCAATATAGGTAAAATCCCGCTGCATCTCACCATTGTTAAAGACTTTAATGGGCTCGTCGGCTAAAATGGCCTTTGTGAAGAGGAACAGCGCCATATCAGGTCTGCCCCAGGGACCATACACCGTAAAAAACCGCAACCCTGTTACCGGCAGGTTATACAGGTAGCTGTAGGAATGGGCCATGAGCTCATTGGCTTTTTTGGAAGCCGCATACAAGCTGACCGGATGATCCACATTATGGCGGACCGAAAAAGGCATGTGGGTATTCAGCCCATACACCGAACTTGACGATGCAAACACAAGATGCTTGACTCCGCCATGGCGGCACCCTTCAAGAATATTGCCAAACCCCACCAGATTGGCATCCACATAGGAGGCCGGATTTTCAAGGCTGTACCGCACCCCTGCCTGGGCCGCCAGGTTCACCACGCAGTCAAAGGCATTTTCCTCAAACAGCTTGGCCATGTTGGACCGGTCCGCAAGATCCAGCAAAATAAATTTGAAATCCGGATACCCGGACAAACGCGCCAGCCGGTCTTTTTTCAAATTCACATCATAATAATCATTGAGATTATCAATCCCCCATACACTGTGACCGTCATTCAACAGCCGCAAAGAAAGCGCAGACCCGATAAACCCGGCTGCACCGGTAATCAATACATTCATATTTAATCCTTTAAACTAAAGATATGAAATCAGAAAAAACCCTGATTCGGTTTACCATATTCTACCATAGATTGCCTGGAATAAGCCGGCAAGCCTGCGTATTTACTCAAGCTCAAGTGTTGTAACACGATCAGGTATCCATGACAAATCAAGGGACACAATTCAAACAAGATCTTTACACTGCATAAAGGGGTTATGAAGGGTCAAGGGATCAGATCTACTCTGATTAGAAAGCACACATCAATTCATAACTGAAATCGCTTTCTTTTGCTCTCTACATATCTTATAATTAGACCATATCATAGGGATATGATCTCTTATCTGTTCTGCTTTTTCTATTTTTTTTGCTGGGGCAGTGATCACCTATTTCTGCCCAATGGGTTTAATTCATAAAAAAATTGGCTTTGGCCGGACGTTTAAACCTTCCAGTGCCGGACAAAGACCAGAGAGGAAGATATATGAAATTTAAAAAAATCCTTAATCCTGTAGATGGTTCTGAACACTCCATGCGCGCCACCCAATATTCGGTTGAATTGGCAAAGCAATTTGATTCAAAAATCATCTTGCTTCACTGCCACCCAAGGTATCCCATTGTTCTGGCAGAACCGCAATTCCAAAATGTCATCGATGAAATTATGAAAAATTCTGAAGAATTGATCAAACCTTTTGAAGAGTTATTGGAAGAAAGCGGCGTTGAATATGAAATCCGGATTCTGGAGGGTTCGCCGGGAAAGAATATTGACACTGTAGTAAACGTAGAAAAAATTGATTTAATTGTCATGGGATCAAGAGGAGCCAGTAATCTTGAAGGACTTTTCCTTGGGTCAGTGGCCCACCAAGTCCTTCATAAGGTTAACTGCCCTGTATTTATAATAAAATAAAGAACATTGAAAAGCCGTTTACGGCGGAACCGATTGCACGGTTTGATGAGGGGATACTGAGTATACAAGGTTTTTGGAACACGTAGTAGATAGCCGCATACGACAAAACATCTCGACAGGCTGTTACGCAATGCGAATCTCCCCAATTTCTGCGTTGGAGAAATAAATTTGGTCCTCGAAATACTGCATGTATGCCTGCGGGCAAATTTATTTTCCGCTTTAAACTTGAAAAAATTGGGCTTGGTTCTAACGTCGGCCGCTGTAAGGGCAGGCCACCGTGTCAGCCCTAACGAGGGCAACCACAGGGGGATTGCCCCTACAAAAAATGGCCTACAATAAAATCAAGCCCAAAAAAATTATTTATTCCGAGTCCCTTATTCACTCATATGGAGTAAGTCGAAGCAGGCGGCCACCTTTTTTATCTTCAAGAACCCATATAGAACCCTTGGGGCCTTGCTCAACCTCTCGAATACGTTTGCCCATGGCGAAACGTTCGACCTCATGGGCCCGTTCGCCGTCAATCCTGATTCGTACCAGTGACTTTGACCTTAGCCCGCCGATAAAGGCATTATCCCGCCACTTGGGAAACATATCTCCGTTGTAAATAATCAAACCTGACGGCGCAACAGTTGGAACCCAGTACAACTCAGGTGCGTTGAATTCCGGACGCGTATCATGGTCAGGGATAGGCATTCCTGAGTATTGATCGCCCCAAGAAACGATGGGCCAGCCGTAATTATCTCCACCAATGGTCAGGTTGAATTCATCACCATGCCTTGGGCCCATTTCGTGCGTCCACAGTTGCCCCTGCCTGTCGAAAGCAATGCCCAGCAGGTTCCGATGCCCTATAGACCAGAAGGTTTTTGCAAGTTCCCCCTTGTTTTGAAACGGATTGTCAGAAGGTACGGATCCGTCCGCGTCTATCCTGATGACTTTACCCAAATCTTGTGTCCAGCTTTGGGCTGGGGTTTGTTTTTGCCGATCACCGGAAGTAATGAATAAATGCCCATCCGGGCTGAATGCCAAACGGTGCGAATAATGCCCATTGCCTGAGACCTTTGGCTTTTGCCGCCAGATAACTTCAATGTTTTTCAATTTCGGCTTGGCAGACTCATGTGTGAATTGAGACCGGACAACTACCGCACCCTTTTTTCCTGAGGTCTCCTGCTCAGCGTAGGACATGTATATCCAGCGGTTGTCAGAAAACCGGGGATGAACAATTATATCACCCAGGCCACCCTGGCCACCGTAAGCGACCCTAGGCACGCCTCCGACAGACACCTTGGATCGGTCATTCACGTTGAATAAAATTAAAGAGCCGCCTTTTTCAGTTACCAAAAGATCACCATCCGGAAGAAATGTCATGGCCCAAGGTTCATTGAATTCTGCATAATTCTCGGCAAAGAGTCTTGAGCCCGCATTACCGTCAATTGATTTAACAATGGATTCGCTGTAGATTTTGCAAGAAAGCAAAAGCACTAACAAGGAGAGGTAACTAATAGTTTTTAATAATTGCATAATTATCTCCATTTTTAAATTGGTCTTGAGCGTCGGGAAGAACTTGAAGCGTTTTTTATCTGAACATACACTGCTAAAATTATTCATCTTTATCATATGTTATCTCAAATTGAAATTCCGGGAATTAGAATTCAATAATATCCGATCGAAAATATTGACCTGTTCCCATTTCTTATATAAAGTTGAGTTCATGGTTGCGATCTCGCATTAAGTGCATGATAGTATAACTTGATGATCGAGTATAACGGAGAGCCTGCGGTTAGAAATCCGTCCAAGGGAGCGGTAATGACAATGGTAAACAAGATTACGGAATCTATTCTCCTGGTTGACGACCAACCTGCGAACCTTCAGGTGCTGATGAACACTCTGAAAAGTCTCGGCTGCAAGCTGCTGGTCGCCAAAAATGGCGAGACGGCCTTGACCATTGCCCAAAAAATGCGGCCGGATCTCATTTTGCTGGATATAATGATGCCGGGAATCGACGGATTTGAGGTATGTCGACGGCTAAAGGCGGATCCGGACACCCAGAAAATTCCGGTGATCTTTCTTTCCGCCCTTGATGATACCGGCGACAAGGTGCGCGGGCTTCAGCTGGGGGCGGTGGACTATGTAGCCAAACCCTTCCAACCCGAAGAGGTCATTGCCCGCGTAAATACCCACCTGACGATCCATCGGCTCAATCGCGAGGTGCAAAAGCAAAGGGATGAGCTGGAGCATGAGCTGCGGGTGGTTTCCCAACTTCAACGTAACCTTCTGCCTGAAGGGCTGCCCGAGGTTCACGGCTTGAAACTGGCAGTACACTATGAAACCAGCCGTTATGCCGGTGGTGACTACTATGATTTTATGACACTGCCAGGGGATCTTCTGGCCATTCTGGTCGCGGATGCCGAAGGCCACAGCGCTCCTGCCGCTGTCATGATGGCCATGACCTGCGCCTTGTTTCGTTCCTGTTCCGCTGACCTTAACGAACCTTACAGGGTGCTATCCTTCATCAACGAGAATCTTTGCAAGGTGAACAGGGAAAGTTTTGTAACGGCAGTCTATGCCGTTTATGATACCGCCCACAGAACGCTTAGAATCGCCTGTGCAGGCCATCCGCTCCCCATCCTCTATCGATATTCGGAAAAAACTGCGACCGAAATCCCTTGTGACAGCGTTATGCTGATGGGATTCGCTCCTTATAACGATGTGCCGGTTTCCGAAGTCGTCCTTTATCCTGGTGACCGTATTCTATTTTATACGGATGGGACCACCGACCGATTCAATACATCCGAGGAACGTTACGGGACAAACCGCCTGCTACGGCAATTTACAAACGCCGCCTCCGATGACCCTGAAGCCATTCTTAAGGAAATTGTCGATGACATCTCGGAGTTCGCAGGAGACTGCGCGGCCGATGATGATCAGGCTATGGTGGTTATTGTTGTTGATTAGCATCAATGTTCTATAGGTCTCTTCTTTTAAGCAAATCTGCCATGGCACGCCGGTATAAAACGCCTGTTCGTTAATTTTGGCGGAAAAATTCAGGAGAACACTTTGAAAGAAAACAAAAGCACCAACGCAAGCAAGACAACGGCAATACACACCCATGTCAAAAATGATCCGGCTGCTGTCGAAAGTGAAGAGTTTTCCTTAACGGAAGTGCTCGATATTGCGCAGTTGAAACCCGTCCTTGAGAACTTCGGTAGTGTCATGGGGATCGCCTCGGCCATCGCTGATTTGGAGGGAAATATCCTGATATCCGCCCGCTGGCAGCGAATCTGCGCCGACTTTCATCGTGTTGATGCGCGGACATGTTCACTCTGTGTCGAAAGCGACACGAAACTGGCTGCAAATCTGAAGGAGGGGAAGCCTTTTTCGATTTACCACTGCAAAAACGGTCTGACCGATGCCGCGTCACCCATCATCATCGAGGGCCGGCATATTGCCAATCTTTTTGTGGGGCAGTTCTTTACGGAAGCGCCAGACAAAAACTATTTCAAACAGCAGGCTCATAAATTCAATTTCAATGTGGCGGATTACCTGCGTGCCCTTGATAAGGTTCCGATCATTTCCCAGGAAAAGCTGCTTGCCATTTTGGGTTTTTTAACGGAATTTGCTAACATTGTTGCCTGTTTGGGTCTTGAGCGGATTAAAGCGAAAAAAGCTGAAAAGATAGCCAGCGCCCAGGTCAAAAATGCTGAAAAGGCCCAAAAAAAGTTACTACACTACAAGGCACATCTTGAAAGCCTGGTGAAGGATCGAACTGAAAGGCTCGAAGAATCAGAGAACTACACCCACCTTATCCTGCAATCAATGGCAGAAGGTGTTTTCGTTACCGACACTAAAGGTCGATGCACCTATGCCAATGAAGCCGCGCAGAAAATGCTCGGATACGAGATCAAAGAACTTGTCGATCATAACATACATGACCTGTTTCACCATTCAAATGATGATGGATCGCCACACCTTCGCGAGACCTGTCCGATTTATCTGGCCTATACCCAGGGGATCACCAGCTTCCGCAGGGACGAGATTTTCTGGCGCAAGGACTGCTCATTTTTTTATACCTCCTACACAAGTGTGCCCCAGCGCAAAGGCAAAGCCATCATGGGATCTGTCGTGGTCTTTCGCAACATTACTGCCCGCAAGAAAACTGAAGATGCCCTGCGGAAAAGCGAAGAGCATCTTAAAACCATTTTGATGACGACTAATGAAGGGTTCTTTTGGGTAGACAATGAGGCGCGCTTCTTGTCCCTTAATGACACCATGTGCAAAATTTTAAAAAGACCCCGAGAGAATATTTTGGGAAAGACACTCTTCGATTTCCTGGACAAGGAAAATACGGCGGTCTTGAATGAGCAGCTTAAGCGAAGGGTTACCGGCCAAATGGGCGTCTATGATCTCTCCTTCAACCTTCCGAACGATTCAAAAGTGACCTGCCTGCTCCATGCCACCCCCCTTTACGATGAAAACGGGGTAAAAAAAGGGTCCTTTGCCATGGTTTCGGACATCACCTACCGCAAAAAAATGGAGGAGGAACTCATTCTCGCCCGGGATAAAGCAGAGGCAGCCACCCAGGCCAAAGGCGAGTTTCTGGCCAACATGAGCCACGAAATCCGCACCCCCATGAACGCGGTTATGGGAATGACCCATCTGGCCCTCCAGACGGACCTGACGCCCAAGCAGCGGGACTATCTTAACAAGATTCAGATTTCCGCCAACTCCCTGCTCGGGGTCATCAACGATATTCTCGATTTTTCAAAAATAGAGGCCGGCAAGATGACAATGGAGTCCATTGACTTCAACCTGGATGAAGTCCTGGAGAATCTTTCCACCATGATAGCGACAAAAATTCGGGAAAAAGAGGAGGTTGAGGTTCTTTTCAATACCGAAACCGACTTACCCCGCCAACTGATGGGAGATCCCATGCGGCTGAGCCAGATCCTGGTCAACCTGGCCAACAACGCAATCAAATTCACCGAACGCGGAGAAATAGTGGTTTCCACCAAAGTGCTCAGCCGGGCGAACCATGTTACAGTTCTCCAATTCTCCGTGCGGGATACGGGCATTGGTCTCACCAAAAAACAAATGGCCCAACTTTTCACGGCCTTTAGCCAGGCAGACACCTCTATCACCCGCCGGTACGGCGGCACCGGACTGGGGCTGTCTATCTGTCAGCGTCTCGTAGAAATGATGAATGGCAAAATCTGGGTGGAAAGCACCTACGGGAAAGGCAGCACGTTTTATTTTACTGCGGCTTTCAAGACCGTGCGGGAAGCCAGAGGGGGATGCCACATACTCCCGCCGGAGTTAAGAGACCTCAAAGCGCTGGTGGTGGACGATAATGCGACCTCCCGGGAAATTTTTCAGAATATGCTGGAATCTTTCTCTTTTAACGTTACCTTGGCGGCGTCCGGAGAAGAAGGGCTGGAGGAGATTGAAAAGTCTGTCGGCGGACGGCCCTACGACATCGTGGTGATGGACTGGAAGCTGCCGGGCATCGACGGCATCGAGGCCTCGAAACGAATCAAAAAAAATTCGCGGTTGACCCATATTCCGCTCATTATCCTGGTCAGCGCCTACGGCCGGGAAGAGATCATGTGGCAGGCTGAGGCAGCCGGGCTGGACGGTTTCCTGATCAAGCCCATCAGCGCCTCGGTGATGTTTGATACGATCATGAATGCACTGGGCAAAGATGGCTGCATAGAGACGCCGCTGACGGCGGAGCAGGAAGAGAAACATGTTTCAGATCTGCTCAAGTGCCTCAAAGGCGCCCGTGTACTGCTGGCTGAAGACAATGAGATCAACCAGCAGGTTGCCATGGAAATCCTTGCCGCTGCGGAAGCTACCGTCACCCTGGCCGTCAATGGCCAGGAAGCCCTTGACGCAGTGCATACAAATCATTTCGACGTCGTGCTGATGGATCTGCAGATGCCGGTGATGGACGGCTACACCGCAACCCGGACCATCCGCCAGGATGCGCGGTTCAAAGACCTGCCCATCATCGCCATGACAGCCCATGCCATGGCCGAAGATCCTGAGAAAAGCCGCCATGCCGGCATGAACGGTCACATCACCAAGCCCATTGATCCGGAGGTACTCTACGCAACCCTGGCGGAATGGATCTCAGCCGCCACACCTGAAGAGGATAAGCCCGAAGGAGAGACCGAATCAAAGACGGATACAACACCGCAGCCCGTTCCAGAAAATAACAGTGCTCTCGTCCCGGCATCCCCGGATGAGAAGACGTTTCCTGCGTTTCTGGATGGATTTGATCTTCCTTCCGGGCTGCAGCGTCTTCAAGGAAACAAGGCCCTGTACCGCAAGCTGTTGATTAATTTTGGAGAGACATACGCCCAGAGGACCAACGAAATCCGACAGGCCCTGGATGCCGGGGACTACAGCAGCGCCCACAAACTGACGCATGAAATCAAGGGGGTTGCCGGCAACCTCTCGGCATCTCAGCTGCATACCGCAGCCTCGGCGCTGGACCAGCTGGTTAAGCATGCCAACCCGCAGAATCCCCCCCCGGAGGATGCGCTCGCCACGGCCGTTAGCACTTTGGAACGTCGGATGGAAGAGGTCCTTCAATCCGTCCTGCAGCTGTCGTCATTAACGACCGACTCCGCACCCGAGACCGCCCCTGAATCGGCGCAGCGACTGCCCCCGGACCTGGCCAAGGAGGGCTCCATACGCCTACGGGAGGCCGCCGAAATGGGTGACGTGTCAGCACTGACTGAAATTTCCGAAGAGATGGCTGCCCGGTCAAAGGAATTTACCCCCTATCTCAACAAAATCGCACGAATGACGGAAGACTTTGATTTTGAAGGGATCATTGCTTTGGCCGATAATCTGAAAACTTGATGATCAGATTTTTGTTAATTTGCCCAACTTCGGCGTTGGAAAATATTTTTAATCCTCAAAATATGTTATATATTCCTCCGGTTAAAAATTGTTTCCACCTTGAATTTGAATAAATTTCCTAAAATCTTGATGATCGTGTGGAAAAAATCTGGAAAAGGAAGAGAGAAAATGAAACCAACTGTTAATAAAATCTCAAAATCCGATCTAAAAGCATCAGTAGACTACCATCTGCGCTGCTCTCTTTGCAAAGAAACGCCGACAAAGGATTACCGGGACCTCTTTTTGTCGACGGCCTTTTCCCTGCGGGACCGCATGGCAGAAAAAATTCTGCATACGGAGCAAAGATATCAGACATCCCAAACTAAACGGGTCTATTATCTGTCTTTGGAATTCTTAATCGGCAGGCTGATGGGCAATAATCTTCACAATCTCGGGATGTTTGATGTCTGCCGTGAATTCATGGCAGAGGCCGGAATCGACATTGAGGAGGTACGTGAGCAGGAGAACGATCCCGGTCTTGGAAACGGCGGGCTCGGCCGCCTGGCCGCCTGTTTTCTTGATTCCATGGCAACGCTGGACATTGCCGGTTTCGGCTACGGAATCCACTATGAATACGGTCTCTTCAAGCAGGAGATCGACAACGGGTATCAGCGGGAAAAACCGGATAACTGGCTGGCAGACCTTAACCCTTGGGAGTTCAAGCGGACCGATGAAAAATGCATCATCCCCATCAAAGGACGGATCGAACACTTTCAGGACCGTGATGGTGAGTACAATCCCATGTGGCTTGACTGGAATTTCATCGTGGGGATTCCCTTTGATATTCCCGTCGTCGGATACGGGGGAAAAACGGTGAACTGGTTGAGGCTCTACGGCGCAGGTTCCTCGGCCGATTTTGATATCCAGATCTTTAATGAGGGCGATTACTTCCGGGCGGTGGAACAGAAAGTGGAGTCCGAAACCATCACCAAGATGCTTTATCCCCTTGACACGATCATGTCAGGAAGGGAGCTTCGCCTGGTGCAGGAATATTTTCTCGTGGCCTGCACCCTCAAGGACATCATTCGACGTTATATGAAAAATAACGAAACTTTCGACCGGTTCCCTGAACAAGTCGCCATCCAGATGAATGACACCCATCCCTCCCTGGCAGTGGCCGAACTGATGAGGCTTCTGGTGGACGAATATGCACTGCCATGGGATCACGCCTGGGAGATCACCCAACAGACTCTGGCGTATACCAACCATACGGTGCTGGCCGAGGCGCTGGAAAAATGGCCGGCAGACCTTCTCGAAAGCGTCATTCCCCGCCATCTCCAGATCATCTATGAAATCAACCGTCAGTTTCTCGAAAAGATTGCCGCCCGTTATCCCGGCGACGTCGACCTTCTCCGGCGCATGTCTCTCATCGAAGAAGGAGAAAGCAAGCTGATCCGAATGGCCCACTTGGCGCTGGTGGGGTCCCATTCCGTTAACGGGGTCTCCGCACTCCATACGGAGATTCTAAAGCAGAACAATTTTTCAGACTTTTACGCCCTATGGCCGGAACGATTCGTCAATGTCACCAACGGCATCACCCAGAGACGCTGGCTTCAGGAAGCCAATCCCCGATTGGCGGGACTGATCACCGACACCATCGGAGACAGCTGGATCACCGATCTAAGTCAGCTTCGACGGTTGGAGCCCTATGCCGATCAGACGGTTTTCATGGACGAATTCCGTGACATCAAGCGGGCGAATAAAGAAGACTTGGCGAAAATCATCTCCGATACCCTCTGGCTTCCCATCAATCCCGACAGTTTGTTTGACATTCATAT
Source organism: uncultured Desulfobacter sp. (assembly GCF_963675255.1). GTDB lineage: Bacteria > Desulfobacterota > Desulfobacteria > Desulfobacterales > Desulfobacteraceae > Desulfobacter. The sequence goes on along the minus strand of NZ_OY775937.1, from coordinate 2,227,926 downwards.
TAAACGAATTCACGAATACAAACGCCAGCTCCTGAAAATCATGCATATCATACATGAATATCTGCAGATAGTCAGAGGAGAAAAAACACCCACGGTTGCCAAAACATTTATCTTTGCCGGCAAAGCTGCGCCCGGATACTGGGTGGCCAAACAGATAATCAAGCTGATTCACAATGTCGGGCAGGTCATCAATCAGGACAGACGTATCCAGGATGCCTTGAAGGTGGTTTTTCTGCCGGATTACAGCGTCTCTCTTGCTGAAAAAATCATTCCGGCTGCGGATTTGAGCGAACAAATTTCCATGGCCGGCCAGGAGGCGTCCGGAACGGGAAATATGAAATTCATGCTTAACGGTGCTTTGACCGTGGGAACATTGGACGGTGCCAATGTCGAAATGCTTGAGGAAGTGGGCGCGGATAATATCTTTATCTTTGGATTGAAGACGGAAGAGATCACCGACATGATCAAAAAGAAAAACTACTACCCTGTTGAGTATTATCGTCTCTTTCCGGAAATCCGCAGGGTTTTGGACACCTTTCGAGATAATACTTTTTGCCCTGACGAGCAGGGTCTCTTTCAATGGATTTACCATCGAATGATGAATAATAAGGACCCCTATTTCCATTTGCCGGATTTTTTCCCCTATATTCAGATGCAGGATCAAATAGAAGCGGAATACCTGGACCCGGTCAATTGGACAAAAAAAACAATATTAAATGTGGCGCGATCCGGAAAATTTTCCAGCGACAGGGCCATTTCCGATTATAACCGCCTGATCTGGAATAAAGAAACCCCAAGCTGACCGTTATAAAGAAAAAACGCGTCAATGTGAGTTTTGTAAAAATTGAATTAAAATATCTATATAAACGAATTTTAGGAAAGAAATTATGCAGCTGAAACATAACAATGTAGAGGATGTGCTGATCGTGAGGCCGCTGGAAAAAAGAATCGACGCGTCAACGGCAGGTGAATTCAAACAAAAAATGAACGAATGGATTGATTCGGGAAATCGGAGAATTGTGCTCAACCTTTCCGAAGTGGACTTTATCGACAGCAGCGGACTTGGCGCCATTATTTCTGGGTTCAAAAAGATCGGCAATAACGGCAATCTCGTGATTTGCGTCGTGAAAGAAAACGTCATGAGCCTTTTTCGTCTGACCCGCATGAATCGAGTATTTGATATCTATGCATCTGAAAAAGAAGCCCTTGAGGCGCTTTCCGGGAAGGCATAAAAAGATGAAAGCGGCAAACATGATCCGGCTGATTATTGACAGCAGGCTTGAGAATGTTTCCTTGGTAGGCAGTGCCGTGCGTGGCATCGCCAACACCATGTGTATAGACAGCACGACGAGTTACCAATTAGAGCTGTGTGTCGTGGAAGCGGTGACCAACGATATAAAGCATGCCTACCATTGCCAGGCAGGACATTCAGTGGAAATAGATGTCCTGCTTTATCCGGACCGGTTGACCTTCAAGATTTACAACAGAGGAGAAAGCATGAATACCGCTAAAATTGCGCCCTTCAGCTTCGATTCCTCAAATTTCGAAACCCTTCCCGAAGGAGGGATGGGGGTCTATATCCTGCACGCCCTGATGGACGAGGTCCATTATAAAACTATAAACGAACAAAACGTTCTGACCCTGGTTAAATATTTGAAAAAACATGAAAGCCCGGATAATAAATGATGTGGCGTATTTCCAATTCTTTTTAGACCTGTCCGATAACCTTGGTAGAGAACTCCGTCCGGTAATATTTTCAACAATAGAACAGCAAATATCCGGCTCAAAAGGCTGTCAGATTTTGATTTTCTATGTCTCCGAAATTTTAAAATTTCTTAGAAAAATATCACCTTAAAGCAAAATTTAATATTTGCTTAAATACTTTGACAATAACAAGTCTGGTTGTTAAAAGAAAAACAGTGTTCTACTCAATATATCTATAATTATTTTTTCTTGCTTACATGAAATGAGCGAATTGAAGTTCTATTCAAGATAAATAAAAAGAGTCAATTATCATTTTGGGAGGCCTTGGACATGGAATGCTTAATGGACCACATAGTTTTGAACATGGAGAGTGACGAGAAAATGATTCATTTCTATACGAAGGTACTGTTGTTGACACCTGAAAGAATCGAGGAATATTATGCAGGGAAAGTGCCGTTTCCATCTGTGCGAATGAATACCAACACCATAATTGATCTATTCCCAAAAAAGATGTGGCAACACGATACGCAAACGGGAAAAATAAACAACAATTTGAATCACTTCTGCATAGCGTTGAAGAAACAAACCTGGGAGGACCTTTTGAAACGACTTCAGGAGAATAATATAGATATAGAAGAAGGCCCCGTGTTGCGTTGGGGATCTCGTGGAACCGGTACATCAGTGTATTTTCGAGATCCAGAAGATAACTTGATAGAAGCTCGTTATTATGAATCAAAAGAAGACAATGAAAAATGCCTGTTAAGCTCATAAAAACGGTCCTCATTAAATCCGATTAATTTTGCGTAATTCCGGGGACGAAATTCCGGAACACCCGCAATGGCCCCCTGTGTCAGGACATGCCATTTTAATAGCCGAATCAGTAAAATGGGTTAAGAGCAAATTTGCTCCTTTTAATGAATAATCTAATTTTAATATTACAGGATTTCAGGGAAGTTATCGGACATCACGGTCTCTTCACTGTCGGCCTGCTGCTGATTGTAGGGTATCTCCTGGGAAAAGCGGTAAGTCTGATCAAAATTCCCGAAATAACAGGGTATATCATTGCAGGATTGCTTATGGGAGACGCCCTTACCGGCATTGTTCACCATGAAATGAGTGAGGACTTGAAAATAGTTACTGACGTTGCCCTCGGGTTAATCGCCCTGACCATCGGTGGTGAATTCTACATGGCCAAGCTGAAAAAAATGGGCCGAGAGGTGGTCATCATAACCATTTTTCAAATAATTATTACCTTTGCCACTGTCAGTATTTCTCTTCTCGTGTTCAAACTGAGTTTTCCCTTCGCCATTCTTATGGGAGCTATTGCAACGGCGACGGCCCCTGCAGCCACTGTAAACATAGTTCAATCTCTCAGGGCCCAGGGAAAGTTTGTAGATTATCTATACGGGGTAGTAGCCCTTGATGATGCAGGCTGTGTCATCATTTTCGGTTTATCCTTCGCCGTTGCAGCCGGCATGCTTAACCCGGGAGCCCTGGACCATGGCCCGGCCATCCTGGTACTTTATGCCTTTTCTGAAATTTTTTCATCCCTCCTCCTGGGGGCCATAACGGGCTATTTGGTTCATTGCTTCTGCACAAAAAAAACCAAGACTAATGAAATTCTCATTCTCACCCTGGGATTTATATTTCTGGAGACAGCAGCAGCCATAGTTTTTCACCTCTCTCCCCTCCTTTCAAACATGGCCGCAGGGGCTCTTCTTATCAACCTGTCTCCCCGTAATAACAAAGTTTTCAGAATTCTGGACCCCATGTCGCCTCCTATCTACGCCCTTTTTTTCGTCATAGCCGGAACAGAACTGGATCCTCGCATTCTTATGCATGGCGATATACTAATGTTGGGCATGGTCTTTATTCTGGCCAGGGGCATAGCCAAATACTCCGGTGTATTTATCGGTTCTGCCGTCAGTAAGGCACCGGCCAACATCAAAAAGTATCTGGGATTCTGTATGCTGCCCCAGGCAGGCGTCGCCATTGGTATGGCCCTTATAATTCAAGCCTCTCCCGTTATCACAGCCCTGCCCCCCAAAGAAAATGGGACAATTACTATGATGGTTAATATCATTCTGCTCTCCGTATTTTTCAACGAACTGACCGGACCGCCCATATCTAAATATGCTATTGTCAAAGCCATGGCGCTGGAGGAATAAAATGAGTCAAGAACAGACTTGACCCCTTTAGATAATTATTGCTTGAATTAAGTAAGATGTCCTCCGAATTTCCTAAATCCGTGGACATAATACTATTTCTTTTTAGGCATGCCAGGTAACCCTGGTTGAGGATTCTGTCCGGTAATATTTTAAATAACGGCCATGGCCGACTTGGTCTTTCACCGAGGTTAGGCCACAACAAATCATGAAAGAAACTAACTGAGCCAAAAGGTTGTCCGGTTCTAATTTTCTTTTCCAATACAGGTTAAGATTACGATTCTTTCATCCGTGCTATAAAGTTAATTATACCGGTATTTAGAAACAGGCAATAAAAAATGGTATCATGTCCCCGGAATTCCTCATTTGTTGTGCGCTTAATTATTGCTTGAATTTGATGAGGAGTTTGAGTTTGAAGATGACGATTGCCCACCACTATTCGAAGAACCTGATGAAGATGTAGTCGTTGAAGATGAATTTCCTTGGGGACGAAGAGCTGATGCGCCATTAAAACTCTTTTTTATAGTTACTTCTTGTTGTGGGGTTTGTGTTTTTACATTTGATTCGTCTGTCATTTGAACCTCTTTTGGTGAAGTTTTCTGTGAATGTGATTTTTGAATGGTATCAATACCTGTATTAATACCGATAATAAAAGAAAACACGATACCAAGAATAAAGCTTGATATTGAAATAGTGTCCAATAATGACAATAGGCTATCATTACCACTATGCCCTTGAACAATACTTTCGAGATAGTGTGAGTTCCGTTGGAAAATTACAAGAACAGAAATACAGCACATCGCGAATGAAAGAATTGCAAAACAGAATAGCAAAAGTTCAATAATGCTATTTGAGCCAATTGTCGTTAATAACGTTACTAATATTCCGATTGCGGCTGCTGATAAAGATATTAAAGTTTTAGAACCTTCCATTCTGGTACTAAACCATGCGTTAACAACCGCAGAATAATATTCAACTTCTTTTTGTTGTTCGAGTTCATCCATAAATGTTTATTTTTATCGCATAAAGTGAAATATACAGAGAGGGCCAATATACTGATAAGCGGATTCAGCCTATTACCCTTTCAATTTTTCTTAAACCCTGTCAATAGTACCTGCTTAAAATAAAAAGCAGAAAACCAACTGGGAATCCCCCCCAGTCACCAACTTTTATGTATCCACACATCCGCCTCAAATCAAGTTTAAAATCCATTTGATAGGCGTGTAAAAATCCGGCAGAATGCGCTATTCAGTGGCAAGAGTCTTTGAAACAAGTCCTGCAATGGTCAGTCCGAAACACCCCGGCACCCAGGCGGCAGACCCAATGGGCGGCCTGGGACGGCCATGACCGCCGTCAACATGATCCTGCGCCATGGGATCCACGATGTCTTTATCCGCAAAGGGTTCCTTGTTCAGTGGGGGTTCAATGGAGTAGACGCAGGGCACACCGCTGGAAAGCCCCCGGCGGCGCAACCGTCTTCGCACCATCCGGGCCAAGGGGCACACTTCAGTGTCAAAAAGATCCCCGGTCCGGATCATGGATACATCGGTTCTGCCTGCGGCGCCCATGGAGGATATGAGATTAAGCCCCATCTGTTTTACCCCCAGGATCAGACTGACCTTTGCGTTGAGCCCGTCAATGGCATCCACAACCATGTCCAGGTCCGGGCTTAGAAACTGGGACAGGCTGTCGGCATTAACAAAGGAAGTCCGCAGATCCACTTCACAATCAGGGTTAATGTCCAGGACCCGATCCCGGGCCAAGGCCGCTTTTTCCTGCCCCAAGGTGGAGTGTAAGGCATAAATCTGCCGGTTGATATTGGAGGCGTCCACCCGGTCAAAATCCACAAGCCGCAAATAGCCGATGCCGGATCGTGCCAAAGCCTCCACCACAAAAGAGCCCACAGCCCCCAGGCCGAAGATGGCTACCCGGGAGCTTTTAAGCCGATCAACCGCCGCCTTTCCCAGCAGCTGCTCAAGTCGGGCAAAGGGACTGACCTGGCTTACATCCCGGGTCATCTGGGGTTCTCCTTTTGGCTTAAAACAGGACCAAACAAATCCAGGCTGTTCTCATATCCATGCTGGGCCAGGGTTTCAAATGTCATGCCCCTTCGCTCTGCCGCCACTTTGACAATCTCCGGTACATTGGCCGGCTCATTTAAAGGCGCCTCTCCGGGATAGGCATCCAGAATAAACTGGGGCACAATATCCGGGGAGTCGGTTTCAAAGACAATCCGGTCAAGACTGACCGCTTTTAGGGCCTGGCCCACCTTTTTAGCATTGGGCCGGGTTACGGATCCGGAAAAGGAGATATGAAGATTAAACTTTTCAAGAACCGGAACAAGATCGGCAGACCCGGAATAGGAGTGAATGACCCCGCCGGCAGCCAACGGCCCATGGTGTTTCAAAATTTTCACTATTGCGTCCCAGGCCTTGCGAATATGAATGTTGATGGGTCGATTCAGGTCATCGGCCAGGGCCAGATGGGTTTTAAACACCTGAACCTGCAAATCCCGGTCAGCACCTTTGTCCATGAAATCAAGCCCAACCTCCCCTACCCCGGCGGGTATTTTTTCCAGCCACTGGCCCATATTCTGCGCCCAATCCGGACTTAGGGTATCAAGAAACCAGGGATGAATCCCCAACCAGGGGATCACACAGGAAAATTTTTCCGACAATTCAGCTGTTATCCCAAAATTTTCTTCCATGGTGGCGCAGGTGGCTATTTTTTCAACCCCGGCGGCCTGGGCCCGCAGAACAATATCCGGGGCATTATCAATTATCCTTGGATCATGGAGATGGGTATGAACGTCAATGAAGCCGGGCATGCTCAACCGGCCAGGGAGTGGAGAAAATCAAGGGCCATATGGTAACCATAATGGCCGAACCCGGTGAGCTGGCCGGTGGCAACACCGGCAATCATGGAGGTGTGGCGAAAGGTTTCGCGCTTATGGATATTGGACAGATGCACCTCTACAATGGGGCATGACAGCATGGAAATGGCATCGCGCAAGGCCACAGAGGTATGGGTCAACGCGCCCGGATTGATAATCACACCGGCTGGGCCTTGTTCAAACGCGGCATGGATGTAATCCAGGATCTCGCCTTCGTGATTGGATTGAAAAAAATCCAGGGAAAGCCCTAACGCATCTGCACGTGCTTTAAGCTCCCCGTTGATCTGATCAAGGGTAAGTGCCCCGTAAATCTCGGGTTCCCTTTTCCCCAGCATATTCAAATTGGGACCATTGATGACATGAATCATTCCCGGTGTTGTCTGCGCTTGAGTATTCATATTTTCCTCTCTAACCGCCTTTGTGCCCCGGGACAGTAAGGGCACCCCGGGACAAAAGCGGTTTTCAGTTATACAGCGCCATCGGCTGCAGCTGCAGCCTCAAATCCCAGATCAAAGGCGTTAAGGTTCATCTCGACAAGCGCCGGTTTAATCCTGCGTTTGATCGCTTCTTTGACGTTTTCCTTTGAAAAACCTAAGGCCCCGGTCTGGATCAAGGCACCTAATAGCACAATATTGACACTCATGGGGGAACCTGCTTTACGGGCTAAGGCCATGGCGTCTATGGCCACAAGGCCGGCAGTCTTCGCCCTGAGCACCCGTTTGATTTCATCCACCTCGGGGTAAGACCCTTTGCCGATGCCCACGGTAAAAGGCGGCAGGGTCGCGGTATTGGTAATCACTTGTGTCTTGGCAGAGCAGCGACCAATGGCACGCAGGGTTTCAGCCGGTTCAAATCCCAGCAGGATATCGGCTTCCCCATCGGAAATAATGGAGGATGAGGCATCGCCGAAAATAATGGAGGACTCCACCACACCGCCGCGCTGGGCCATGCCGTGAATCTCGCTCATTCTCACCTCCACCCCTTCAATAAGGGCGGCTTCGCCCAGGACCTTGGATGCCAGAAGATTGCCCTGTCCGCCAACTGCAACAATGATCATTCTTAATGGTTTCATATCAAACTTGTCTCCTTGTCTATTTCTTCAATGGGCGGATGGCGTTTTCAGGACAGATCTGGGCGCACAAAGCACAGCCCACACAGGTATCCGCATCAATTTTCACCCGGCCTTCTTCAATGTAAAAGGAGGGACAGGCGATACTGTTGATGCAATTCTTGTGGTCTTTACATTTATCCGTCACCTCAAAGGCTCTCGGCTTTTTCAGTTTAATGCCCTTTGCCCAGAGAATACAAGGCTCTTTAGAGATAACAACCGAAACACCGTCAAAGGCCATGGCCTCCTTAAGCGTTTCAATGCTACTTTTCACTTTAAAAGGCTTGATCACGGAAACATGCTCTACACCTAAAGCTTTGACCAAATTTTCAATATCCACCCGCCCGTACCCGGACATGCCCATCAGGTCCATATCCACACCCGGATGGGGCTGATGACCGGTCATGGCGGTGATGCCGTTTTCAAGAATCACCAAAGTGAAGTTGTGGCGGTTGAACACGGCATTGACAAGGCCTGTAATGCCTGAATGGAAAAAGGTGGAGTCGCCGACCACGCTGACCACCTTCTGGTCCGTGGCCTTGCTGAAACCGCAGGAGGTACTCACCGACCCGCCCATGCAGATCACAAAATCCCCAATGGACAACGGCGGCATAAAGCCTAAGGTGTAACAGCCGATATCACTGGGATGGATAACATCCATGCCCTGGGCAGCCTTTTTAATGGCGTACAAGGTGGCCCTGTGGGAACATCCTGAGCAAAGATTGGGGGGACGATTGGCTATTTCCGGCACATCAGAGGTATCAATCTTTGCGGCCGGGGTATAATCTATGCCGAAAAAGGTCGCAATATTCTCCCGGACCATGGCGGGATTAAATTCCCCTAAGGGTGTAAACAACGCATCTGTCTTGCCCAGGATGGGTATGACAAGGCCCGCTTCCTGGGCAAAAGCCTTGATGGCCTCTTCCATGAAGGGTTCTCCCTCTTCAATGACAAGCACCTTTTCACAGCCGACCAAAAAATCTTTAATCTTATTTTTGGGCAAGGGGTTGGAAAATCCCGGCCGAAGAATCTTGACCTTAGATTCAATGCCAAGGTCTTTTACGGCGTCCAAGGCATAATGGTAGCTCACCCCGTTGGCCACAACACCCCAGACGCCCTGCCCTGTGATAAAATTAAATTCTGAGGATTCAGACATCTCAGCGGCTTTGTCCATACGTTCCAAAAGCTTGACGTGCAGCACCCGGGCCACGGCAGGCACGGTGACGCAGCGCATGGGGTCCCTTTCAAACCGGCCGTTTGTCTGTCGCTCTTTGATCTCGCCAAAGGTGACAAAGGCATTCGAGTGGTTGATTCGGGTGGTGGTGCGCAGAATTACCGGTTGTTTCAGGGTTTCGGACAGTTCAAAGGCCTCTTTGATCATATCCTTAGCCTCGGCCACGGAAGAGGGCTCGAACATGGGAAAATGGCCGAACTTGGCATAGTAACGGTTGTCCTGCTCATTCTGGCTGGAAAACATGGCAGGATCATCTGCCGTTAAAATTACCATGCCGGCGGTTATGCCGATATAGGCAAGGGTCATCAACGGATCAGCAGCCACGTTAAGCCCCACATGCTTCATCATACAAAAGGTGCGAAGTCCTGAGTTGGCCGCAGCAGCAGCAACTTCCAGAGCGACCTTTTCATTGGTGGAGTATTCAAAATACAGATCCGATTCTCTGGACATCTGGAACAGATTCAAAGAGACTTCCGAGGACGGGGTCCCCGGATATGTGGTAGCAAAGGCGACACCGGCTTCAACAGCGCCCCTTGCAATGGCTTCGTTGCCCAGGAGCATAATTTTCTCTCCAGGGCTGTCCTTTAACAATTTATGCATGCGCACAACTCCTTAAACAAAAAACGCCGGCGAGGTGCATTGCCCGCCAGGTTATTTAATATATTATTGATAAACCTATGTTTTACTCGATGATCGAGTTTTAGTTTCAGGCATACAGTTTTTCAGCATGAGCCAGGGATGAGGCATACCCCTTGAACCCTTGGGTATCCTCGCAGGAATTAATGGCACTGGAGGCAAAAAAACCTTCCACCATGGTCTTTCCCCCATGGCGGATCAAACCCATGAATAGCACCGGAACAAGACTGAGTCCATTTTTGCCGGTTTCAACACTGAAGTCCAGAGGGGCTTCGGTCTGGTAGACGGCAAACAGACTGTTTTGAACAGGCATGAGCTGAACAATTTCAGGGTGTTCGTGGTGGTGGTGATGGTCGTGATTGTGATCACTACAATGGTTGCACATGATCTTTAAAGCCTTTCATAATTGCAGGTTGACAGGCTGTTGAGGGCACGAGTCTCTTTAAACATCAGGTCTTTGCCGGCAAAGACCATAGACCGTATGCCCTAAAAACAGTTTAAGCCCTCAATATTACCGAAATTTATTATAGAATTAAAGTTTTTTGAGAAAAAACCTAAGAAATAATACCGAAATAATTTAACCTGGGAGCGCGGGCGGGACGCCCGCGTTCCCGGATTTATCAAAATGGGCAAGTGGTTTAGAACCTGTTCCTAAAACAGGTTTAAAAATTAGGGTGACAATTAAAATTGCCTTATAATTTTTCCGGTTTCGGTGCGCTTGAATGATTTTTTAAACACAATCTTTTTCGGTCGTTCGTAACGGTCCAGGCACTGGTCAAATAGCTGTGTTACTCTTTTTTCAAGGCGGTTATCAGGCATTGCTTCAATGACCAGCACCATACGGCGACCAAGGGTCTCATCGGGCAGGGAGCCAATGAAAAAAGGCTGTTCAATGGTATTTTCCAACTTTTTTTCGATGGTTTCAGGAAAGTATTTAATGCCGCCTGAAATGATCACATTATCCGCCCGGCCCAGAACACGAAAAGTTGTGCGGTCAACGAGTTCTGCCAGGTCGTTGGTGGTAAGGGATGCATCGGACACATCAGATTCATCCGGACCCAATCTGTTCAGGCCCGGCATCTCAATGGTAAGACACCCTTCCGGGGAGAGCCCCACCGAAATACCTTCCAGGCAGTGGAAAAAATCAGATACCTCCGGCCCATTGATCCGGCGAAGAGCAATATGGGTGGCGGTTTCGGTCATGCCGTAGCTTGCAAAACAGGCTGTGGACATTTTTTGAAGTTCGATTTCAAGGATCGCCGGAAGAGAGGAGCCGCCAATGAGCAAAGACCCAAGCGCCTCAAACCGTTTCGGATATTCCAAAAGCTTTATCACCTGGTTGGGCACCATGGCGGCGAAACGGAAGGGGTTGTCCCGGGACTGGGCAAGGAAGGCAAAGTCATCGGTTGGTTCTGCGGTGCACAGATCAAGCCTGCCCAAAAGAGCCCTGACCACCATAAGTTTTCCTGCGATATACCTTAAGGGCAGGCACAGTAGGATGCGCTGCCCGAATTTCAGTTTAAAAAATGCAAGGGTACGCATGGCGCTTTGGGCCACAAATTTTTTTTCCAGGAAAATAGCTTTGGGCGGACCTGTGCTACCCGAAGTGTGGACGGTGATGGTGTTTTGCGGCCCATACCATTGGACCAGAAAATCAATGACATCGGATTCAATGCTTGGGGGGCGGACCTGACGCTCCTTTTGCAGAAGCGTTTTCACCTGGTGTACGGTACCGTTGATGCATAGGGTATCAGGAAAAAGAGTCACAGCCTTAAAAAATCCCCGGAAAGATAAACCGTTTGTCCGGAGCAAAAAAGAGTTTTTCCCCACGAATTTCCAGGGGAGAGGCCATATTATTGGTAAATAACTGCCCCGTACCAAGGCCCTGGTGCAGATGGGACTGCTTTAAAAAAGCCCACTGCGCAATGGCATTTAAACCAAGGTTGGATTCAAGGTAGGAGGTGACCCACCAGCCGATCCCCCTGGCTTCGGCCAGTTCAATCCACTCATCACACCCTTCCATCCCACCGTGCAGGCTGGGTTTCAGCACCAGATAATGGGGGGCCAAGGTTTCCAGAAGATGGATTTTTTCTTCACGTTCTCTAATCCCGATGAGTTCCTCGTCAAAGGCAATGTCCAGGGGTGACTGTCTGCACACCCTGGCCATGTGCTGCCACTGTCCTTTGGCGATGGGTTGCTCAATGGAGTGGATATTCAATTCTGCCAGCTGCCCAAGCCGGTCCAAAGCCTCGTCAGGGGAGAACCCGCCATTGGCATCCACCCGTAAAATAACATCGTCGGCACTGTATTCCGTCCTGATATCTTTAAGGATGGCAAGCTCTTCAGCAAACTTACGCGCCCCGATTTTAAGTTTTATGCACCGCCACCCCAAATCCAATTTTTGATGAATTTGTTCTTTCATGAATGAGGGTTCTCCCATCCAAATCAGTCCGTTGATGGGGATGCCTTTGTCCCCCCGGGTGAAGCTGGAAGGAAAAAGAATCTGCGTACCAGTCTGTTCCAGATCCCTGAGAGCGGTTTCCACGGCAAACCGAACCGAATCGGGTATGCTCTGCTGATCCTCCTGGGCACAAAAACCATCCGGGTCTGCGGCAAGGGCGGCAAGAGCCTGCTCCACCTCGGGAATGGTCTCAGTGCTCAACCCCGGCAAGGGAGCGCACTCGCCCACCCCGGCCCGGCCCTCTTTTTCAAGAACAAGGTACCAGACCCGGCGGTGGTTCAGCACCCCCCGGGATGTCCCTGCCGGTCGTTTAAACTGTAAATCATGTTCAATAACACGTGCTTTCATCACTTGAACCTATCCAGAAACAGCTTAAGGGAACTTCGGAAATTTATTAAAATCCGGCTTCCGCTTTTCAAGAAATGCATTTTTGCCTTCCTGGGCTTCCTGGGTCAAATAATACAACAGCGTGGCGTTACCGGCAAACTCCTGGAGCCCCAGCTGACCGTCCAGTTCGGCATTAAGCCCCAGTTTGATCATACGAAGGGCCAAGGGGCTGTGTTCCTGCATCTTTAATGCCCAGGCCACGGTCTCATCCTCAAGCTGGTCCAGGGGCACAACCTTGTTGACCAAACCCATCTCCAGGGCTTCGGCAGCCGTATACTGGCGGCACATGAACCAGATCTCCCGGGCCTTTTTCTGCCCGATAGTGCTGGCAAGATAGGAGGAGCCTAATCCGGCATCAAAACTGCCCACCCTGGGGCCGGTCTGGCCAAAAATGGCATTTTCACTGGCTATGGTAATGTCGCACACCACATGCAGAACATGGCCGCCGCCGATGGCAAAGCCATTCACCATGGCAATCACGGGCTTGGGCATGGACCGGATCTGTTTCTGGACTTCAAGGATATTCAGCCTTGGGATACCGTCCTTGTCAATGTAACCACCCTCCCCTTTTACGTTCTGGTCGCCGCCGGCGCAAAAAGCCGTGTCCCCTGCACCGGTCAGGACAATCACATTGATACGCTGATCCTCCCGGCAAATGCGCAAAGATTCACTGATCTCATTGACGGTGGTGGGACGGAAGGCGTTGCGGTAACGTTCACGGTTGATGGTGATCTTACCGATGCCCTCATAATGCTCAAAAAAAATATCTTCAAACTCTTTGATGGTTTCCCACTGGCGTTTTGTTGTCATGTGTCATTCTCCATATATAGTTATTCTCTTTTTAATTTCTGAAAACAATCCCTTAAATACCTTTGTGTTGGTCTGGACATCCGTAAACACCTCTAAAAGGGTGGGGACAGTTCGATCGGGATTATAGAGTTTCTCAAGGGCCTTGTCCAATTTGGAATCTGAGTCGGCCTGGAGATAATCAAGGCCGAATGCCGATGCAAGACCTCTGACCTTTGCACTGTGGCCTGCAAAAAAACAATCTTGAAATATCGCTTGATTATGCTCTCCTGTGCGACCGGCAAGGTCTTCAACAAAACTGAAAATATTACCGCCGCCGTTGTTGAGCAAAACAATCCTTAAATTTTTCCCCAGGTATTTATTCCACAATCCATTGGAATCGTAGAAAAAAGAGAGATCCCCCAGGATAAGCGTATTTATCTGCGACCGGCATGAGGCATACCCCACCGCCGTTGAAACAGAGCCGTCAATACCGCTGGTTCCCCGGTTACCAAGCCAGGTAACGTCTTTTATGCCGGGGTTTATTAGCGCATATCTTACGGTGGAGCTGTTACCAAGGTGTATGACTGAATTTTCAGGCACTTCCTTTAACACGCGGGCACATGCCGTAAAATCACTAAACGGAGCCCGGTCCAGATAGTTCTTATAAATTTGCAAGGTCTCATGTTCCCGAGTTTTCCAGATCCCGGCATAATCTCTCGACGCCTTGGGGATCGGCATACCGGCCAATTGTTTTAAAAACAGTTCCGGGGACATGGTGCAAACCCTGGTCAATGCCTGGTAGGTGTCCATATGCCCACCGCCGGCATCCACATGAATATGCTTGTGTGGTTTATAGGCTCTTAAAAATTGCCGGATACGCTTGGATACAAAGTGCCTGCCAAAGGTAATCAGCAAATCAGGCTGAAAAACGGCTGCATCGCCAGAGGCTATGGACCCAAGCACCAGTTCCAGACAGGTACAGCAGCAACCGGAAGGCATCTGCAGATTGGCCAGGTGCTCGGCGGCAACCATGGCACCGGTTTTTTCCGAGAACAAGGTCAGAGCACTGTCAAGTTCTGCGTTACCTGTGGACTGTCCTGCCAGTACAAGTATTTTATCTGCCCGGCCGATATCTTCGGCCGCCCCGGCCAATGCCTTTTCGTCAAGCTTGATACGTGTCTCCGCATCCTCGATCACTTTAACATCAGGCAGTTGCGCATCCATGGCCCGGTGCAAAGGCTCTTCAAGGGGAATATTAATATGCACAGGACCCGGCGCATCAGACACGGCCGTATTAAGTATCTCGTTAATTAAACGCGCACCGGACCACAGCCGGCAGTCCGACTCATCCAGGGGCAGTGAACACGATTGCTTGATAAAATTTCGGTACAGCTCCGTTTGATTGATGCACTGATTTTCCAGCTGATCAATCCAGTAGGCGGGCCGGTCCGCAGTCACAACGATCAAAGGAATCTTCTGGTAAAAGGCCTCGGCCACAGCCGAGGCAAAATTAATAGCAGCCGTACCTGAACTGCACACAATAACAACCGGTTTTTTCTTTGCCTGGGCTATGCCTAGGGCAAAATAACCGGCACTGCGCTCATCCACAATTACTCTGCAGTCAAACTGTCCGCAGCCTGCCAGGGTATGAATTAGAGGACCGTTTCTGGACCCGGGGCACAGCACAATATCAAAAATCTTTTTGCTTAGGAATAACGATGCAAGCTGCTGCACATGGCGCTTTGTTGAAATCATCATGTCCTTTCCTGCAAAGCCTCTATGGCGTTTAAAAGCGTTCTGGACTTTTGCGTGGTCTCATCCCACTCCTGTTCCGGGTTGGACCGGGCCGTGATTCCCCCGCCGGTGTAAAGGACATACTGGGCGTCTTCAATTTCCATGCTGCGCAGGTTCACATAAACGTCGGTGCCGCTTTGTTCAAGGCGCCAGGGCCCCAGAAACCCGGTATAATACCGCCTGTCGTGGGGTTCAAAATCCTGGATAAAACGAGCAGCCTCAACCTTGGGCAAACCGCAGACCGCAGGCGTCGGGCAAAGCTGTTCAACAAATTCTCCAAGCCGGTCTTGGATTTGGTCTCCGGAAAAAAAGAAAGACGTTTTCAAGTGGGCCACGGTGGCTGTCTCAAGATCCTGGGGGCCTTTTGTCTGGTAGGTTGAAAAACCAAACCGGTGGAGCACATCCACCGTATACCTGGAGACAAAGGCCTGCTCTTCAATCTCCTTGGTAAACCAGCAGTACCGGCCATCGGGTCGCCGGGGCTGGGTGGCGGCCAGGGATACGGTCTGGGCATGCCGCCCATCGGAGCGAAACAACAGTTCAGGGGTGGCCCCCATCCAAAGCCCGGCTTTGGGCAGGTTCACCACAAAGACAAACACGCCTGGGTTTGTATCATGTATTCTAAGAAACAACCGGCCCAGGGATTCATTTTTTTTCTCTTTGCAAATGCGCCTGGAGACAATGACCTTGGAAAATTTTGCGGCGTTGATCTGTTCAATGGCATGGTTAACGCACACCAGGTAATCATGAAAATTTGTTGAGATGCAAGAGTCTTTTGTTTCCCGACTAAAAAGGGCCGACGTCAGGGATTTCGGTTTAAACGACTGAATTTGATCATAACCTTTCAGGTGTATGGCCGGCTGCAAAACAATGACGGGGGCATTATCCGATATTTTAAACGGGGCAAACACAAACCCCCGTATCCGGCTTAACTGTTCTATACGGCCAGGGAATATAATATCATTTTCCGACCCTGCAATCAGTTGCGGGCTGTCACTGGACGTTGGAAACCAGCAGGCAAATGCGGCATTTTTTTCTATCAGATTATCAATCAGACAACCAAACTGTGTAGCGCTGTTCATCCTCTTCCTAATTTCTTACCGGCAGACGCGGCAACTATACACTCGATTATCGAGTATACAAATTTAAAATTTTTATTTCGTTATTGTGTCTTAACCTGAGCGGTTTCTTTAACATCCCTGATCCATGAATAACAGTTTTTTTTGGTTGGATATTTAATCTCCCATTAAATTAATTCTCTCATAAACTGCTAACAGTTATTTGCTAAACGTTTTCTAATTAAATACTTTTTAAGAAGGGAGTAAAGTTACATGTCAAAAAAAACGATCCTTTTTGTTTGTGAAATGAATACTTGTCGCAGTCAAATGGCTGAAGGCTGGGCTCATTACCTTTATCCAGATAAAATTAACGCTTTTTCAGCAGGAATCCGCACTGGCCCGCTTGACCCTCTTGCCGTTAAGGTAATGAAAGAGGGAGGTGTTGACATCTCTGGCCAAGAAGTTCATGCAGTTAAAGATTTTATGGAAAAAGATATTGATTGTGTCATCACCGTATGTGATAGCGCAGCGCAAAAATGTCCAAATTTTGCAGATAAAGTAAATGTCATTTGTCAATCCTTTGACAACCCTCCAGAGCTAACTAAAAATTTAAATAACGAAGATGAAAAGCTTGCTGTTTATAGACGCGTCCGGGATGAGATCAGACTTTTTGTTGAAGGGTTGCCGGAAAAAATTAGCAAAAAAATTATTGGATAAGCACGCCCCATGGTTGAAAAGACCTTGTCCCGCATCTGTTTTATGAGCAAATGCAATCAAATTTTCCTTTGGTCAGTTTAACCAGGTCGTCCGGTGTCAGCTCAATGTCAAGCCCCCGTTTTCCGGCACTGACAAAAATGGTCTTAAAATTCTTTGCAGTGTCATGCACCACCGTTGACAGTTTCTTCTTTTGCCCGAGGGGGCTGACACCGCCCAAAACATAACCGGTTGTCTTTTCCACCAGCTTTCTATCCGCCATAGCAGCTTTTTTTACACCCATGGCCCTGGCAAACAATTTTAAATTCAATTGGCATGACACAGGCAGAATAGCTACACCGAATTCCTTAGTGTTCATCGACACAACAAGAGTTTTAAAAATCTGGTCCGGGCCGATCCCAAGTTTTTCAGCAGCCTCCTGCCCATAGGAATCTGCACTGGGGTCATGGTTGTACTCATGAATCTTAAAATCAATTTTTGCTTTTTTGGCTGTGTTAACGGCTGGTGTCATTTGGCTGTTTTCCCAATCTATTATTTTTCAAATCCGCTGTTTATCATGTTTATTTACCTTTTTTAAGGCACTGGAAAAAATAACTTGCACATTCTACAAAGCCTTGAAGATACCGCTTATTGATTTTATATCGAAATATTTATTCAAAACGGATAAAATTATGGATCTTCTCTAAAAAACAATCATAAGAGGCTATAAGAAGGAAACACATGGACACAATTTCGATTATTGCTACCGGCGGAACCATTGATAAGATTTATTTTGACGCAAAAAGTGAATATGAAGTAGGGCCTCCCAACGCCATTGAGGTACTTCATCAGTTCAACCTACAGGTGCCTTACACGATTACATCGCTTATGCGTAAAGACAGCCTTGATTTAACAGATGAGGACAGAAACCTTATCGCCGAAACGGTTGCAGCAGACCCTTGCAGGATGATTATTATCACCCACGGAACAGATACAATGCCGGAAACAGCCAGGCACATCATCGCCCATGGCGGCGCAAAGGATAAAACCGTTGTGCTCACGGGCGCTCTTCTTCCTGCCATGTTCAGTGACACGGACGCGGTGTTTAATATCGGTTGTGCCCTTGGCGCAGTCCAAAAGGCTTGCCCTGGTGTTTATATCGCCATGAACGGAAAAATATTCATGGGGGGAAAGGTAATTAAAAACAGAAAATTAAACAGGTTTGAAGAATAAAAACCATGTCAATCGTTGGCGACGGCCTTTTTTAAATCTTGAACCAGGGCCGCTAAATCCAGGTTGTATTTTTTGGCAACCGCGTCAAGGGATTCAAAAAGCGCGTTGCAGCAAATACACTCCCCTGCCCTGGCATCCCAGCGTTTGAACACGTCCTGGGTGGCATTGTATTTTGAAACAATATCCAGCACTGTCATAGTGGGCTCAATTACGCAGGTCGAAGAATAGTTTTCTGATTTATCCATCATTTTTTCATGCTGTTTGTGTAATTATGTATCCGAATTTTCGAGAACCCGGGCCAGGGCTTTGGGGATCTGCAAAATAATGTCCATCACCTGGCAGGCGGGTGTCGGATTTGCATACATCCCGGCCATACGGTTCACAAGGGCGGCAATACGGCAGGCCTCCGGGATGCTTTTCCCGGATTCAATCAAGGCGCAGACAATGCCGGTCAGGGTGTCCCCGGTGCCGCCCATGGCCTCCATGGCTTCGGCAACCGGTTTGATGACCTGACCTGTAATTTCACCATCAGCCACCACATAATCGACGCTGCCTTTGACCAGAAGGTGACGGGCCCCGTTCCGGTGTTCATGGGCCCGGGCAATAAGATCCGGCACATTTTTGTCCTGGTGCAGAATAAAGCCTCTGGTATAAAAAGGATGGGGCGCAGTTTCGTCAGCCAGAAAGGAAAGTTCCCCCACATCCGGGGTAAAAAGGTCGTAGCTTTGGGCCTGGCCGCTCATCTTGGCCGCGTACATGAATCCGGCGTCCGCAATGAGAACAGGCCTTTTCTCCATCTCTTCAACGGCAAAAAGAACTTTATTGTGCCAGTCTACGTCAGGTTGAAGATAATGAAACGCGAGGGTGGTTGCCCCCATACCCGGCAGTTCCCGGGACAGGTGTTCATAAAGTTGCCGACTGCCCTTTCCGGTGCCGATGTCACCGACCAAAGCGGTTTCCACCGGCAGCGGTCCAAGCACTTGACAGGCGGCCAGCACTGCGCCGACCAGGGCAGGGGTCCCCCGGTTCACAGGCACACGGACACCGTTAACGATCATATCAGCACCGTCCAGGACTGCCGGCCCCAGGGTTAAAGGAAAGGTCTCATCCGGCACTGTGCCGACAATCAAGAGCATTGACGAATCATCTCCTTATGGGCCAGTTCCAGGGCATATCCGCAAAGTGTATGCCCAATTTTGCCGGGTCTTGGGGCCTCATCCAGGTGTTTACCCACCATTTCCCGGGCAAGGTAGGGTACATCCGGGCACCCGCCACCTGAAATATTCACGATAAGTTTTGTTTTCTTTTCAATGGTCAGTTTCATATTGGCGGCCCGGACCATGAGGTAGTCGCCAAAATCCTTGGTATGGAAAAGATCCACGGGTTTGAGCAAAGGATGGGTCACGGGCACCACTTCCAGGGGCGGGAGCCCCGCCTCCTCAAGCTGCCTTGCCAGCATCAGCCTTTCAATGAGGGGAAACTGAATCACCAGATCGCAGCCGCTTTGGATCCCGGGGGGAGGACCCATCACCTTGATTTCCCATCCCCGAGATTTTAAAAAATTTTCCGCCTGGATCACTTCGGATGTGTTCTCAAACACCATAATGCCCAGATCTTCCTTTGTTTTCCGGCCCCCATTTCTCGGTGTCCGCTTAAACAGGCGGGATATGCGTTTGAACACCAATATCATCCTTTCCGGATAAAAATCTGCGTCTTATCGTCATTATCCTTGATATCAAAAACGTTCCAGCCTTTGCTCTCTGCGGCCCGGACCACATTCTCCCTGGAGGCCATGTTATCCACGATAACTTCCAGTTCACCATCACTGCCGGATTTTATGGCATCCAGGGTCATCAGTACCGGCTGTGGGCAGGAAAGTCCCCTTGCATCGACTATTTTACTCATCGTATATTCCTTATCTTTTATTAAAATTAAGCAGTGATTCTTTTTTTCATGGCAAAGCCAATGAACAAACAAACGGCAAAGCCGACAATAACAGCGGCGATGCCGTGGGGTCCAAGGCCCTTGGGAGAGCTTGCCAGTCCGAAATTATGGGAAAAAGCCGCACCGGCAATCATTCCCAGCACAAAGACGGAAGCATCGGTATCCCCTTCACCGGCCAGGAAAAGCTGACGCCCGGGGCAGCCGCCTGCCAAGGCAAAGGCCAGACCGGCCAGGGCCATACCCACAAAATTCCAAACATGAAGGTTGTGAGCCACGGGCTGACCTGTAAATCCAAGATTAAACTGGCCTAAAATAACATTGACAATACAGGCAAAAATCAAAAGGGATAAAAAGCCTGAAAGCAAGTGGGTCTGGCCGAATAAAATCAGATCACGAAGCGCCCCCATGGTGCAGAACCGGCTGCGCTGGGCCAAAAAGCCGATGCCCAGACCAACTACAAGGGAAATCAGCAACGGTGCATGCATGGCCCCGGGCCCTTTAAGGCTGTAAAACAGCACGCCGCTTTTACCTTCCCCTGACACCTGGGGATAAATGAACATAAGAACGAGAAGACCAAACATCACCAAGGGCAGCATCCATCCGGCACCTGCATGGGTGGATTGGGAACGTCCCAGGTTATACCCGTTTTTCAGAAACATAACCCCAATCCAGACCCCAAAGCCTAAACCCAAAAGTCCCAGAACGGCATTCAGGTCACCACCAGCCAGGCGAAGCACGGCCCGCCAGGGACACCCCAGAAAAACAAGGGCACCGATCATGGCAAAAACACCCAGGACAAAACGAACAATGGGCGCTGATCCGCACCTTGGTTTAAACTCCTTGAAACTGTAGGCAGCAACCAGGGAACCCAGCACAAATCCGATAATTTCAGGGCGGACATACTGGACAACGCCAGCCCTGTGCAACCCGATGGCACCCGCGATATCCCTTTCAAAACAGGCAACGCAGATTCCCATATTTCCCGGATTTCCAAGTTTCTGTAAAACAGCGGCAAGAATTCCGATCACAGCGCCCACAACAATGATGCCGACGCGGGTGGAAAAAAAATTTTTAGCCATGGCCCGGCTACCTCCTATACATTTTATTATTCATAACAGGGTTCACACAATACAAAACGGATTACACATCCACCGTTTTCTGCCATCCATGACAATTTTTATCCAATTGATTATGGCAATAGAAATTTTAAATATTGATTTAAAATTTAAATAGTTTTTGCGTATACCAGGCACGTTATAATTCGCTGCCCTGCACACCTGTTTATGTTGACCGGACCACCAGCATACGGATCTGGGGCAATAGCAGAATCAGGAACAATGGAGACCATGCCAAAACGGGGGTTTAGCCGCCTTTAAAAGGTTTTCCGCCTCACGCGTCATGCCGGGATGCCATTGACAGAAGGTATCCCTTAATTTTCCGACCAAGAGCTCTCTCTTCAGTGTAAATGGAATCCATGAATTCCTGATAATGATCAAGAGATGTGTCGGCGTCCATAGGCTTCTCAGTTCTCTTTATTTTAGGCTTTGTTCCCGTTAGATGGGAAACAACGCCTTGTCTTAATTGGTTTTTTGGCTTGAAACAATGTACCTTTTGTCTTGGGCGAACTGTTCAAACCGGTTTCCGCTACTAATTTTGTGTCTTCAAATCCAGTCTGTTCAAGCATTACCAGGAAATCCTTTCCCGGTATCGCACCACCCTCTCATTGTGCCCACTTGTCAATGCGCTTTCTTTCGTCCGTTTCTGAAGAGCCTTTCAATATCTGATCGGCAATCATCAACCTCCCACCAGGTTTTAACACACGCATCGCCTCTTTCAATGTGGCGGATTTATCAGGTATTAAATTAATCACTCCGTTGGAAATAATCACATCGAAAAAATTGTCTTCAAAGGGAATATTTTCACCGGATGCCATTTGAAATATAACATTTTTTAATCTGGTTGACGCAAGGTTTGTTACTGCACGTTCCAGCATTTCAGTCGTCAGATCAATTCCAACAGCCTTTCCCGTAAGCCCTGCCATCATAGCTGCCAGCAATGTGTCCACACCGGCTCCACAGCCAATGTCCAGCACCGTATCGCCCTTGTTTATCGATCCAATGGAAAAGGGATTACCCACTCCGCAATATGAGGCGACCACAGATTCGGGCAATCCCTGTATAAGCTCGGGATTATATCCTAAAGTTTCCAGCCCTGCCCTGCCTGTGGGATATTTGAAAAGCCCTTCAGGATTTTTGGCAACTTTTTTATATTTCCCATGAATACCGGCCTCAATTCGGTCTTTGTTTCCCTGAGATATTTGAGTATCCACTTTTCCTTCTCTTTAATTTTTGAAATCTATTTTCATCTGTTGCCCGCAAAATATGATATTACACAGGCTCCTCCGGTAAGTGCACCACGGCCCGTGTCAACGATTCCTTCCATATTTGAGCATTATAGATTAATGGGTGTAATTAAACATTTAGGGAAAATCCGTCACCGTCACGAAATTTTCCGTCTAAGATAAGGAAGGCTACAATCCCACATTATTTTTAATAGTCCTGCCTCTTCTGACATCAGCGTTGGTGAAACTTCAGACCATTAGTAAACACCTTGGTATTACTCATTTTCCGGCTACCGACATAACGCGGGACAGTTCGACCCGGTGATAAGAGCTCTGCAGTACCTAAGCCTCATGAACCGAAGGTTCATGAGAAGCCTTGTTTTGACGGGTGTCCCGGCTTAAATAGGTAGCCCATTTTCCTTATGGATCTGTTTCGGATATTTGAGTCTTTGGGCAGTTCAGATTGATGCAGGCATTCGTTCCTGTTTGGTTGGTTTAACAACAATTTCTGGCAGACCTATTCCAAAGCAGGAATTCGGTTTTCCTATGCAACAATAAAAACAATTTAACGTATTGTTATTATAAAATTTTAAATTGATCAACTGTCTGTTTTATTGTATCTGATAATTGGTTTAGACTATCTGCACTATTTTGGAGTTTCGATGCGTTATTTTTCATTTCACTTGATGATTTATTTACATCATCAATATCTTTTGCTATCTCTGTAGCGCCTAATGAACTCTGGGCAACATTATCGCTGACATATTGAATTTTTTGAGCAGCCAGTGAAACGTTTTCAGCGATTTCTTTGCTGGTTGCAGACTGCTCTTCAACAGCAGCACTGACACTATCTATCATGTCATTAACACTGTCAATGGCACTGCTCACCCCTTTTATTTCCGAAACGGTATCATGGGTTGAATTTTGAATTCCTACTATTTTTTCTTTAATCTCCATAGTCGCATTTGCCGTTTGTTGCGCCAATCCTTTAATTTCACCTGCAACAACCGCAAAGCCTTTGCCTTGTTCTCCAGCTCTCGCTGCTTCAATTGTTGCATTCAAAGCCAAAAGATTGGTCTGTTCAGAAATATCGGTGATGGACTCAACAACTTTGCCTATTTCCTGGGCAGACAGCCTCAACTGTTCAATGTTACCTGATGCTGTTTCTGCCTGAACAACAGCTTGATTGCTTGCACCTCGAGTTTTTTCTGTATGCTGTGCAATCTCATTGATTGTTGATATCATTTGCTCTGCAGACTCAGAGATCATAATTATGTTGTCAGAAGATTCTTTGGCAGAAACTGCAACTGAATTCATAGTTGAACTCATTTGCTCGGCAGCAGCAGCAACAGTAGCCGATCGGGCAGACACATTATTTGCACCTTGAGCCATGTCATCTGACAAGTTATAAAGATCTGAGGATGATGTATTTAACGTTGCTGCATTCAGAGCTATGCTTTTAACGATTTCATGCAGTTTTTCCATGAGTGTATTAAACCACGAGGATAATTCCCCAATTTCATCATTTCTACGAATTTTAATACGTGCAGTGAGGTCTCCCTCACCTTCAGCAATATCCCTGATCCTCTCTTTCACATTGTAGATAGGAATTATAATAGCACGAATAAGAAACACACTTAAAATTATTCCAATGATCGTTACAACGCCAACCAGCACAATTATATTATTTTGGGCTGTATTTACAACATTGTTGGTTTGTGACCGTGCGTGTTCATTAATTTTACCTGCCTCAACCGAGACATCATGAAGGATGGATTGAAAATTTCTGCTTGCTGTTTGGAGGCTATCCTGTGTTGCTCTTATTGAGTCAAGTAGGTTAAGGATCTCGCTGTGTATTTCGAACAATCCACCGCCACCAGATAGTCCTGAATTTAAGTCTGTAAACTCCTGAGATATTTCTTTGTGCAGTTTTTTTAGCTCATCGGTTTTAAGCCGGCTTTTTAGTCGTTTAAGCCGTTTTTTAAACTTTTTCTCCAGCTTCTTGTATTTTTTAAGTACATCAGGCAATTTTCCGACATCGGATTGAGCCGTGTACAATCCTACAGTTTCAGATATTTGAGAAAGATAGTTTCTCAGACTGGTACAGCCATCCACCAGATAATAATCCTGGTTTAACAATTCTTCCAGTAATTCAGCCATATCATCAATGGCTGCATCACCAGATAGGGCAAGTGTTTTGCCCTTGTCTTCCTTTTCACTTATAGATGCTTTTGCTTGATTGAGAATCTGTGTTAGTTTTCCATCTATGGTACCCTGCTTATTTTCAAACTGATCGTGCCGTTGGTCGATTTCTATATTTTTTTTTAAGTTTAACTGGTGGAGTAAAACAGCGTCAAATATTTTTTTAAAAAATATTTTTTCAGCTTTTATCAAGGTGTCAATTTTCAACTCTCTTATGTTCCCGTAAGAGATCACCTGATGTAAATGATCCAAGTCCATATTAAACTCGTTCTCTATTTGTTCCAGCCCTTTTGACTGTTGTTCAATGGCCTGCGAATCAATGGTCCTTAACAGGGCCAGAAGTCCTGTGTTGGCTTTCTGCATTTTCTCATTTAAAGAGCTGGATATGCTGAGTAACGGTTCAGCTGTTTCTGTGAGATTCGTAACGTTTGTTTGAATGCGGCCAATATATAAAAGGCCTCCGCCACCTGAAACAAAAAGCATAACAATTAAAAAAACAAATGCTATGATAAGTTTTAATTTTAATGTCATTCGGCCAATTTTTTTCAAACGTATAGAATTCATGATTGCAGACATTTTTTTGCTTCCGTTATTGTTATTTCTATGCTTGGTCATTAAGATGGGCCACACATGAAAAAACGGTTAATGACACTATCAGCAGCCTGTAATTCCAGCGTTATTTTCAGATCCTGAAGAGATGGACACAAAGTGGCCGAAGTTATGATCAAGCCCTTATTTCTAAAGCGGGCCAGCAATTTACTGCCCCGCTTCTTAAATAGAACTTTTCTAATATTATTGCTTGGGTTTAAAGACCTGAATACGGTCATTTGCCGTGTCTGCTACGTATACCCATCCGGTCTTTTTGTCAACAAGAACACCGTGGATATTTCCAAACTCGGAATTTCCCGATCCTTTTTTACCCCACATGGTCAAAAATTTGCCCTGAACATCAAAGACGGAAACTCTGTTGTTTCCGATTTCACCGACATAAATATTATCATCTTTGTCAATCCCAACACCTGCATTGGCTTTTAGATCTCCCGGTCCGGAACCTTCCTGTGAAAACGCTCTCAAAAACTCACCATCTTTCGTAAAGACCTGAATTCGGTTGTTTTTCAGGTCACTGACGATCATTTCACCTTTGCTATTAAACTTGGCTGCTTCCGGGTTATTCATCTCTCCCTTAGCAGTTCCCTTTTTACCAAAAGTAAATTTGAAATTGCCATCCAAATCCCAAACAGAGACCCTGTGATTTCCTGCTTCAGGCATATAATAAAGTCCCTCATAAATATCAGTGAATTCAGACTTTATATTTTGGCCAGGTTCAGAACCATATTCGCTGAAAGTATCAAGCCATTTGTATTTTTTATCATAAATTTTAACATCACCGGTTGTATAATCTGCAACAAAAATTCTTCCATCCGGTGCGACAGAAATACCCTCAGGTTTCTCTAAGTTTTCGTCCTCATCTCCCTTGCCTCCAAAGCGTGTGATATATTTTCCTGTTGTTTTATCAAACACCTGGACCCAGGCATGTGCTGCATCTGTTGCCAGCAAATAACCGTTAGAGTCAATAGCGAAGTCCTCTACATATTTGAACTGCCCAGGGCCGGTCCCGGTCGAACCGATATTAAGAACATGTTCGAATTGTAGCTCCTCACCAATAGCAGAATTAATACTAATGCCAAAGATCAATAAACTACAAAAAAACACCATCAGTTTGCTTTTTTTTAACATTTTTTTCTCCAAAAACTTTATACTTTATAGTTAACAACCATCCACATAAAAAAGGATCTTAATATATAAGATCAACTAAAAAACGTCCCTCTTAATCAAAACTCCTTGATTATCACGGCACTTTAACTGGAGTATGATCAACCCTTCTACAATAACGCTATTCACGCACATACCGTGCCATTTTTCAAAACTTCTTTAGCAGTATGGGGAATAACCTAATATTTCAGTTTACGACATGATGCGGGGTGTCTAAAATAGGCTGTTTTGCTTCATTTTTCTTGCTCTGAATTTTTCCCGGCAAGCTGACCAGTACTGTTTTAGATCAGGCAATATTTTTCAACAGATCCAAAAACCGAGAAAGACTTTTTGCCAGTTTTAGACCCCCAACGTTGTTTACATCTCCAAATACAGAAAACTACTATTCAGCGTCATCAATCTTTAATTTCGCTTGTTATATTTTGGGTTTCAATAGTTTTGGATGCAATGATATAGTCTTTCACGCCAGCCAGTTGAGCCTATTTCATAATTTAGTTCACATTTTAAACAAACAAAGCCCAAATTTTTTTTGAAAGAACGGACTTGGCAAATTGCCTTCTTCATGGCAACCTCGCTACCCATCCATGTTGCCGGGCCAGAGGCTTTGCGTCCCACTCTTTCGAGAGGTTTGCCTTTTTCACTGATTTTATAGGATTTATATCTAAGCAGCTTACATGCCAGTCGCTTAATAAGTTTGAAATAGGTTTTAAATCATTTTATTTTCAAGAGGTTGCACTGAAAACAACAGAAGTAGATTCATTTTAAAATTTACATTTTTTGTTTCATTAACAACAAAAATTGTCAAATAGCTACATTTAAAGGATAAAATATCTTTTTGCGACGGAATCATGCAGTGCATCAGTGTAATTGCCCACCAGAGGGGCAGTTATAACTGCTTTGGATCAGGCAATTATTGTCAATGGGTCCCAAAATGGGGAAAGACTTTTTGTCGTTTTTAGACACCCCAAACCAAGTCTCAGTTATAAGTAATTTATAATTGTCAATGAAAACCAGCGGTGGAGAGAGTTTACTCCATGTCCGGGTGGCAGGCCCCGGACGTTAAAAATAGTCCACTTTCAAAAATATTGCGAGGAATAAAAGACTCCACAATCTGTCTATCATTTTCGCCTAAAGCCTTTATTAAGGGGAGCATTGGCTTCTTTTTTTATTGGTAAGTTGTTGCTACATTTAATGAAAACAGGCAGTTTTAAGGGACTGCTCAAAAGACCCTAAATTGCAACTACTACCAAAATCTTTCCTTGCCCCCAATCTCAGACACATCCGTTTCCGTAAAACAGGTTCGATAACTCGCTGTAGATTCAATCTCATTTATCAATATATATGGTTTCGTCCAACGCCTTATCTGACTCAGAAGGTACCGTTAGTTCATAATGGCGATCATGCAAAAGGTTGCTCAAATCTCATTTCCCGGCAATAGGCGCCACAAACCGGGACTCTGAGTCCCAGGGAAAAAGAATCCAGGTATCCTGGCTTACTTCCGTGACATGTGCGTCCACCAGGGGTTTTCCGGCAGGCTTGGCATAAATGGTTGCAAAATAGGCGCTGGGCAGCATCTGTCTTACAATTTTAGCCGTACCTCCCGTATCCACAAGGTCATCAATGATCAAAAGCCCTTCCCCGGCACCGTCTATAGATTTCAAAATGGTGGATTCTCCCTGGTTCTGCCAGTCATAACTGGTGATGCAGATGGTGTCGATGAGGTGAATATCCAGTTCCCGGGCAATGATGGCTGCCGGAACGAGTCCGCCCCGGGAGACTGCCACAATGCTCTTCCATGTGCGGTGAAGGTCATGCAGACGCCAGGACAGGGCCTTGGCATCCCGGTGCAGCTGTTCCCAGGAAATGGGGTAACTTCGTTTATAACGTTCGTTTTTATCTGACATGGCAGGGACCTCCTGTAAAATATCTGCTGAAAATATTTCAAGTCTGCTCATTTTATGTTATCCGGGGGAAAAAGAAAAGAGGCCCGACCAAACAAAAACAAAGGGAAAAAAATGGATAAAACCACCAAACACTGCCCGTCATGCGGCGGAAAGCTTGTTGTCAGGCGCGCCTGCCCCCATGTTATCATACGCTGCGCCGCTTGCGGCAAAAACTACCCCCAGGATAAATACAAAGAACTGATAGATGATTACTGGGAGGAAAAGCTGGCCCATATACCGGTGAACCGTCTTTAAAGCCTGTCTAAAAATTAAAGGATCGAAGCAAAATCCCATGATAACAACAAAAATGATATATGTAATCAAGTCTTTACAAATTTTGACAGATTGTGATAGTTTAGGAAATTTTCAGGCCGAATACGGCCGACGCCCGATCCGCCGTGGGTTTTCATGAATGGGCATTTGCCTCGCCTGGAAGCAAAATGACAACTGATACAACAATTTATTCTTAATATTAAAATTATTTGGAGGTGTTATTTTGAAAAACGCCAATTGCCCTAAATGTGGTTCCGGTGAAGTCTATTCAGGCGCTGATTTGATTGTGAAAGACGGACCGATCGCCAGTCTCCTGAAAGGCGGGCCTTTTGCCAGTAATTCAATTCCCATAAGCCTTTCAAGCATGGCTCCCATTGATAACTACGTTTGTATCAACTGCGGCTATGTTGAACATTATATCTCCGACAGATCCAAACTGAAAGAGATCGCAAAAAAATGGAACAAAGTGTCCGAAAACAAATCGGACAACGATTCTGACGAGTGATTGTTTTGAGACTTTGCCTGAACGTTAAACTGTTCTGGCGGCTTGTGTGTATCTTCTGGGTCGTAGTCTGGTATGGCATCAAGGATGTGACCGGTCGTGTTGTCAGGGTTGCGTCCAAGGTTCCCGGATCTCCAGAAAAGAACAAAGATACTGCTGCAACCGAATTTCCGTCTCCCAGGATGATCCGCCTCTGCATGGAGCAACTCGGTCCCAGCTTTATCAAGCTGGGACAGCTTTTGAGCACCCGAGATGATATTCTACCTTTTGAATATGTAAATGAATTCAAAAGACTACAGGATCAGGTACAGCCCCTTCCCTTATCTGCGATTTCCAATGTAGTGGAAAGGGAATTAGGCAAACCTCTGGCAGCCCTGTTTGATCGTTTCAATTCCGAATCCATTGCCGCAGCGTCCGTGGCCCAGGTTCACGAGGCCCGGCTTTTTTCAGGAGAGAGGGTTGCGGTCAAGGTTATTCGACCGGATATCCTTCCCATTATTCGAAAAGACATACGGCTGATGTATTATCTTGCCCGGATGATAGAGAATCTTTCTCAACGCGGCAAAATGCTCGGTGTCGTGAATCTTGTCAAAGAATTTGAACGGACCATCTTCAAAGAACTGGATATGTTTACGGAAGCCGGTAATATTGAACGATTCAGAACTAATTTCAAGCATACGCGAGAAATGCATATCTGCAAAGTCTATCGTGAATACACAAGCCGGTCAGTCCTGGTGATGGAGTATATCGATGGTATCAAAGTAGATCAGGTAGAGGCCATCAAAGCCGCCGGCATCGACCCCGGTGAAATAGCGCTTATAGGCCTTCGATCCTTCTCCCGGCAACTCATGGAATTCGGCTTCTTCCACGCGGATCCCCACCCGGGAAACACCATTGTCATGGCAGATGGCCGGGTCAGCATTATCGACTTCGGGCTGATGGGTTACGTGGACGATGAAATGATGAAAGAACTTGCCAATATTTGCCTTGGGTTTGCGGATCACGATTATGATTTGGTTATGGATGCCTTGAAAGAAATGGGTCTTTTAAACAAGAAACAGATTTGCCTCAAGGAATTCAAAGCCGACTTAAAGGATGTCAGTGAACCTTTTTATGGCCGTCCTCTTCCCTCCATCTCGGTCAAAGAGGTCTATGACAAGGTAATACAAATGGTGCTCAAGCACCGAATCACGATGCCAAGAAACCTCCTGCTGATTTTCAAGACCTTTGTTCAAAACGAAGCCATTGGAAAAAAACTTGGCAGCACGTCAAGCATTCTTCAAGTTGCCCGGCCATATGCCGAAAACCTGCTAAAGCAGAATTTAAAACCAGACCAACTCTTCAAACGATTCAATGCAGATGCCCGGAAAATGGCAGGCCATCTTCAATCCATGCCGGAAAGCATTAGCGGATTTCTTGCCAATGCAGCAGCCAACAGCCTTTCCATGGAGATTCGACACACAACATCCGCCAAGATACAACAAACCCTGGAAAAGTCCATCAACCGGTTAGTTATGGGGATTATAATCGCTGCCTCAACTATTGCGGCGGCCTTGATTCTTAATTCTTCCCAGAAGCTTTTCGACATGGACTTTGGGTTTGCCGGCTTTCCCGAAATATCACTAACCGGCCTTCTCGGTGTTACAGGGTATGTTATCGCAACGTTTCTCGGACTCTGGTTGATAGTTTCAATTCTTCGCTCAGGACGCTTGTAACCCCCTGTATTGGATTTAAATTCAATCCAATACAGGCAGATGGGCGATTTTTAAAACGTATAAAAAATATTTTCATTTTTTTCGGCAAATGCTATGACAACTATATTGTTAACATCTCTATCAAATGGGCCGGGACAAGAGAATGATTTTAGATATTGATAAATGGTACAATCGAAAAAAACGATTTGAGCAGTTTGAAAATCATGTATCAAAAACCCGGACGGCAAAATTCGGGTTTACCACCTATGCCGAATCAGAGAAGCGTCACCGGGTTAACCGGCATTTCAATTCCATTGCCACACAATACGACTTTATGAATACCATTTTGAGTGGCGGAATTCATTATTTATGGAAACGAAGGGCCGTTGATACACTCATGATCAAACCGGAGCAAAAAATTCTGGATGTCTGCGGAGGAACGGGTGATATAGCCAGGTTGTCCGCTTCCAGAACAGGCAAAAACGGTATGTCGGTTGTGTATGATATGAACCGAAAAATGATCGAACAAGGGAAAAAAAAATCCATAAAAGGAGTAACCTTTGTTCAAGGGGATGCTGAATCCATCTCTTTTCCTGATGGTTCGTTTGATGCTGTTTCCATCGGATTTGGGATTCGAAACGTCACCCATCTTGAAACCGGTTTCAAGGAGATCTTCCGGGTGTTGAAAAAAGGCGGTGCCATGTGTTGCCTGGAATTTTCAAAACCTGACAACCCTTTCTTTAGATATCTTTACGATCTGTATTCATTCAAAATAATGCCCTTAATCGGGGGACTCATCACCGGTTCAACAGAAGCTTACACGGCATTTCCAGAATCCATACGCGCGTTTCCACTCCCCGGGGAGTTAAGCCTGATTTTACAAAATATTGGTTTTAAGGATATCAAAGTTACAAAGTTGACAAATGGCATCGCAGTGATTCATTCCGCAAGGAAATAAAAATATATCAGCACCGTTTCGATAAAAGGACGCATAATGGATAGGCGAACATTTCTTAAAACGGCCGGAATCGGAAGCATTTCTGTTGCCTGTGGCTGCAAGTCAGACTATGACAAAAATATTTTTTCACTGGTAACGGCCCCGAAAGATTTTGTAACAGGGCAAGCGGTATGGTATGCCTCCACATGCATGGAATGCCCTGCAGGATGCGGTATCCTTGCAAAAAACCGTGAAGGCCGGGTTATTAAGCTGGAAGGAAATCCCGCCCATCCGGTGAACCGTGGAAAATTGTGCATCCGGGGACAGGCTGCTCTACAGTCTGTTTATGATCCAGACAGACTGATGATGCCGCAACTAAAAACAGGCCAGACATTTAAACCGATCTCTTATCATCAAGCCTTTGACATTCTGAAAAAGCGGATGCACACCGCATCAGAAAAGGGAAGCAACCGCGTCAAAATGTTGACCGGCATAACATCAGTACCCCTTTCCGCCCTGTTTGCAACCACCCTGGAGGCATTTGGCGCAAATCCCGCAGCCGTATACGAACCCTACTCCCACGATGCCTTGAGGGCCGCCCACCACGCCCTGTTTGCAAAGCCCATGCTTCCCTCTTTTCATATGGAAAACGCAGATTTTATTCTGGGATTTGGCGCAGATTTTGTAGAAACCTGGCTGTCACCAGTTGAATATATCCGCAAATTCAAATCCATGCACAGCCCTGAAGACGGTACAAAGGGGACGTTCGTTCATGCAGGCCCCTACATGTCCCTGACGGCCGCCAATGCAGACAAATTTTTCCCGGTTACAGCGGGAACGGAATATATGGTGGCCTTGGGGGTAATCCGCCAAATTTTGAAAACCAGAACAATAGATCATCTGCCTGGGCCTTTTTTAAAAGAACTTACGGCTGTTGTCAGTCCATATCAGTCTGACATCGTTGAAACAAATACCGGATTCCCGGAAGCGGATCAAAACCGTTTGGCCGAATCCCTGCTCGCATCCCACCGCCCCCTGGTTCTGGGATCAACAGGCACCACAACGGCAGACGCCTCCTTTGCCCTGGAGATGGCCGCGACCCTGATGAATCTTGTGCTGGACAAGGATCTTTCCCTGTATGATTTTGAACAAAGGCACGCCCTTGAAAAAGTCATGACGGCAAAAGAAACCGCCGAATTCTTCAAAGCAGCCGCCACTGACCCCACAGAACTCTTATTGTTTTATAATACCAACCCCCTGTTTACGTTTCCAAAAAACGCTGATTTAACGGATATTTTTAATCGTAAAGAGATTTTCAAGGTCAGTTTTTCAAATGTCATGGATGAGACGTCCAAAAACGCAGACCTTATTTTCCCGGTGCAGCTGCCGCTTGAGACCTGGGACAGTTATGAAAGCAACACGGCATGCATTTCAACCCTCCAGCCTGCCATGGGACGGCTCACCAAGGCGCCCTCCATGGGCGATGTGTTCCTCGACCTGTCAGACAAAGACCGGCAGTTTGATAACTACTATGAATATCTTGCCGACTACCTGTATACGAATATGCCTGAAAAGAGCAAAGCCCATTTCATGCAAACAATTCAATCCGGCGGGATATTTCGTTCCAGTAGCACATCCGGGGCCGGGAAGCCCTCCCTTGACCCGGAATCCATCAAGGCGCTTAAAAAAGCACTTCACGCCATCAAACTTTCTGAAGAACCAAAATTGAATTTTTTGGCGGTTCCGTCACTTCGGCTCTATGACGGCCGGGGGAGCAACAAGTCCTGGCTCAATGAAATACCCGATCCTGTGACCAGTATTGCCTGGGAAACCATGCTCATGATTCACCCTGCAACCCTTGAAGAACGTGGGTTCGCACACGGGGACATCCTGACCATTGAAGCAGGCGACCACGCCATCACAGCACCGGTCTATTCCTACCAGGGCGTTGCCTCAGGAGTCATGGTCATGCAAATGGGCCAGGGGCATAATGCCTGCGGCCGGTATGCCCAAGGATTTGGCAGCAACCCGGTTGATCTTTTGTCAGGAAATCTTGAAACCTCTGATTTTCTCTCCTATCTAATCACCCCCACTTCGGTTAAGCGGACCGGCAAGGTTGAAGCACTTCCCCAGACAGATGGCAGCCGGTCCCAGTACAAACGAAAAATTGCCCTGTCCATGACCGTGGCAAGCAGCCACAGCGAAAACGGACACGGTAAATCTGCCGACCACGGTCAGTCCGACGGGCATGGAAAAAAAGAGGGCGGGGGCCTGGATATGAACCAATTCCCGTTAACCCTGCCAACCGAAGAAGGATACGATAAAAAACGAGATATTTACGCCCCCCACGAACATGACGGCTACCGGTGGGGGATGATCGTGGATCTGGACAAATGTGTGGGATGCAACGCCTGCGTGGCTGCATGTTATGCGGAAAACAATATCGGCGTTGTGGGAAAAGAGCAGATCATAAAAGGCCGTGAAATGGCGTGGCTGCGAATTGAACGATACCAGGATCAAAACAATGAAGACCGGCTGATTTTTCTTCCCATGATGTGCCAGCACTGCGATGCGGCACCCTGTGAGGCCGTATGTCCGGTGTACGCCCCCCACCATTCCAAGGAGGGGCTCAACAACCAGGTTTACAACCGCTGTATCGGCACAAGGTTCTGTGCCCAGAACTGCCCGTACAAAGTCAGAAAGTTCAACTGGTTTGACTGGGAAAGACCCAAGCCTCTCGACCTTCAGCTCAACCCCGATGTCACCGCCAGAAGCAAAGGGATCATGGAAAAATGCTCATTTTGTATACAGCGTATTAAAAAAGCCCACAATCAGGCAAAAAATGAAAACCGTAAGATTCGGGACGGGGAGATTCAGCCGGCATGCGTGCAGACATGCCCTGCCAATGCACTGACCTTTGGTAATTTCCTGGACAAAAACAGTGCGGTTTCCATTCTAGCCCGGGAATCACGAGCTTACCAGGTGCTTGGCTATCTGAATACCAAACCTGCTGTTATTTATTTGAAGAAAAGAGTGCAGGAACTATGAATTATCAATTAGGGGTTTTAGACATATGTCTGAATTGACTTTTGAAACAATCAATACCACGGTCCTGGACACGCTGACCCGTCCGGGAAAGGCCTACTGGTGCATGATCGCCTTGTTGTTTTGCGGCGCCATCATGGGTGCTTCCTGCTGGGCCTACCAGATCATTGTCGGCGTAGGCGTGGCAGGTATGAACACACCGGTCCACTGGGGCACCTATCTGATAAACTTTGTTTTCTGGGTGGGAATTGCCCATTCCGGCACCCTGATTTCCGCCATTTTGTTTCTGTTCCGGGCACAATGGAGAAACCCCATTGCCAGGGCTGCTGAAACCATGACCGTCTTTGCCGTGTGCATTGCGGGGCTTTTTCCTTTTATTCACCTGGGCCGTGCCTGGCTGGTGTTTTATATGCTGCCCCTTCCCAACCAAAGAACGTTATGGCCCAACTTTCAATCGCCCCTGATGTTTGATGTTATTGCCATCTCCACCTATCTCACGGTGAGTAGTCTTTTCTGGTATACCGGGCTTCTCCCGGATTTGGCCATCATCAGGGACCGGTCCCATGGCATGCGCAAAAAAATTTTTAAGGTACTCTCCCTTGGATGGTCCGGTAAAACCGGGCAATGGATAAACTACTCCAGGGCCTATCTTTTGTTTGCCGGTCTTGCCACCCCCCTTGTTATTTCGGTCCACAGCGTAGTGTCCTGGGATTTTGCCCTTAGCGTAATACCCGGCTGGCACACCACCATTTTTGCGCCCTATTTTGTTGCCGGGGCCATTCATTCAGGCCTTGCCATGGTGCTGACCTTATGTATTCCCTTGAGAAAAATTCTCAAGTACGAAGCGCTGATCACCATGAATGTACTTGAAAGCATCGCAAAAACCATTGTTTTTACCGGCATCATTGTGGGATTTTCCTATGCCACGGAACTGTTCATCGCCTGGTACAGCCACAACAGCATTGAAATGGAAACCTTCTGGTGGCGGGCGTTTGGTCATTATGCGCCGGAATACTGGATCATGGTGGTCTGCAATACCGTCATCCCCCTGTTGTATTTATCAAAAAAAATCAGAACCCATGTCATCCCGTTATTTATCATTTCCATTTTTGTAAACATCGGCATGTGGTTTGAGCGTTTTGTCATCATCGCGGGCAGCGTTGCCCATGATTTTCTGCCCAATGCCTGGGGGCATTACCGCCCCACATGGGTTGAGGGAGGAATCATGGTAGGTGCCTTTTGCCTTTTCTTTTTCCTGTTTTTGCTGTTTGTTAAGCACCTGCCGTCGGTTTCCATGACGGAAATGAAAGAAATGGTTCATCATAAAGTGGAGTAATTCGTCAACTACCCCGCCCTGAAGGACGGAGATTGAAACCGAGTTTTGCTCGTTAGGGATCGGTTGACCAGGGAAATATTTTTAACTATTGGCAAAATTATTTAAAGGAGAATATTAGAAGTTGTATAGAGAGCTAAAAACCAACGACGGGATGCTTCCTCAGTCCCGTCCGCTTGAATCCCGGGTTGCAGACAACCGAGGGGTCGGACGAAACGGGTCCGGGAATACAGCCGCTATGCAACAGTCCCGAGGGGAGAGTTCTGCCAATGCCAAGGCAGAACCGTTACCAGCATTAGCTGAGAACGGCGTAAGCCGTGTTTTTGTATTGGACAAGAGGGGTCAACCTTTAATGCCGTGCCATCCAGCCAGAGCAAGAAAGCTTTTGGCTATAGATAAGGCAAGGGTTCATCAGCAATTCCCATTTACCATTAGACTCATTGATAGAACCCGAGAGAACAGTGATGTTCAGCCTATTAATGTTAAAATTGATCCCGGGGCCAATACAACTGGAATGGCAGTTGTACGGGTTGAAGAAAGTGTAAAGGCAAGTCATATCCTCCATCTTTCCGAATTAACCCATAGAGGACATGCCATTCGTAAGAAAATGGGACAAAGAGCTAATTATCGGAGAAGACGCAGGTCTAAGAATCTGTGGTACCGAAAGCCCCGGTTCGATAACAGAACTCGACCCAAAGGGTGGCTCCCACCAAGCCTGCGGTCCCGGGTGGATAATGTCACATCCTGGGTTAAGAAATATCAAAATATTTGTCCCGTTTCCGGCATTGTTTTGGAACGGGTGAAGTTTGATATTCAGAAGCTTCAAAATCCGGATATTTCAGGTGTTGAGTATCAGCAAGGGGCTTTATTTGGATATGAGGTTAGAGAATATTTACTTGAGCGATATGGTCACAAATGTGTTTATTGTGAAGGTTTAAGCAAAGATCCAATTTTTGAGATTGAGCATTTTGTACCAAAAAATCCTGCAAAAGGCCCCCAAGGCACAGATAGTGTTAAAAATATGGTTATTGGCTGTAGGACCTGCAATCAAGCCAAAAACAATTACCAGCCGGAACAATGGGCTGAGGTTTTGGGTAAGAGTCGAAAAAATATTGATAAAACCAGGCTCAGTAACCTTAACCGATTACTTGAAGGGAAGCGTCCTTCTTTGGCCGCAACCGCAGCGGTAAATACCACCAGGAATGCCATCTTTTTTGAGTTAAAGCAATTGGCCCCAGTGGAATGTTCAACCGGTGGCAGGACCAAATATAACCGGTGTCGATTCAATATCCCCAAAACTCATTGCCTGGATGCAGCTTGTACCGGCAAAACAAATGCAGTTGCCGGTTGGAAACAAAGCGTCCTCTTGATCAAAGCCATGGGCCGAGGCAGCTACCAAAGAACAAGAGTCAATGCTGCTGGTTTCCCCCGGGGTTATTTAATGCGGAAAAAGGCTGTGCATGGTTTTGCCACCGGGGACATTGTCAAAGCTGAAGTCTCAAAAGGCAAAAAGCAAGGGATTTATATTGGCAGGGTTGCTGTTCGAAAAACCGGTAGCTTTAATATTCAAACAAAAACAGGAACTGTCCAGGGTGTTTCCTGGCGTTATTGCCAAATCATATCCCGTCAAAACGGGTATAATTTAGCAATCCAAAATTCCTCCCCGACCTAAAGGACGGGGTTTCCTTTTGGAGGATTGATGAATACGGATGCCATCATAGTCACAGGCCTTTATAACACCCAGGAAGAAACCCTGGCTGCCGTAAAAAAAATACAGGAAAAGGGCTTTGAGGTAACAGAAGTTCACAGCCCCATTCCCAGCAACGCCCTTGCACGGGCGCTTGGCAGGAAAAAAAGCAGGATCGGATGGTTTACCCTGACCGGCGGGATCATTGGATTTTTTTCCGGATTCGCCCTTACCGTTTTTACGTCCACCCGATGGAGCCTCATTGTCAGTGGAAAGCCCATTATTTCCTGGATACCTTTTTTCATCGTCGCCTTTGAGTTTACCATCCTGTTTGCCGTGATTGGAAATGTATTGGGCATAGTGACCCAGGTGGGGCTTCCAGACCCGGACTATGAAAAAAATTATGACCCGGAATGCTCAGGCACTATGTATGGGATTGAAGTGGCTTCAACGCCCGAAGATGCTGACAGTCTGAGAGATCTGCTCGACAACACAGGGGCTATTAAAAAACAGAGGGAAAGCAAATGACGTCCATGGACACGGCATTAACAAAACCTTCAGCACCTTTAAAAAAGAGTGTGTTCTTTATTCCGGCACTCATTGCCGGTGGAGGATTCCTGTTTTTCATTATTTTGGCAGTAACGGGCCACCCGGAAAAAGCCTGGCTGGCCTACCTGACAAATTTTATGTTTTTTACCATCCTCTCGTTCGGGGGGCTTTTGTTTTCAACCCTTATGCACTTTGTCAAAGCCAAATGGAGCCATACCTTTGCAGCAGTGGCAGAGGCGTTTTCCGCTTTTTTCCCTGTTTCCTTTGTGCTTTTTATCCTTCTTTTCATCGGACAGCACTACGTATTTCCGTGGGCCGGACAAGATCTTCACGGCAAGGAAGTGTGGTTGAATGTTCCCTTTTTATTTGCCCGGGACGGTGTGGCGTTTTTGATTCTCTACAGCCTTGGGTTGGGTTACCTGTATCACTCCTTTAAATTCAAATTAAAGACAGCCGCCCCAAATACCCGGTTAAAAGCATTTTTATTCAAGCGGTTTGAACAATGTCCCCAGGACCCTGAAATCATCAAACGACGGATGACGGTTTTTGCCGGCTGGTATATGTTTGCCTTTGCCATGTGTCTGTCCCTTATCGGTTTTGATCTGGTCATGAGCGCAGATCCCCACTGGTATTCCACCCTGTTTGGGGCCTACACCTTTATCAAAGCCATATTTGCCGGGTTCGGTGCCATTATCCTTCTGGTAACACTGCTTCACTTAAACCCCAAGGTTCCCTTTACCCTTACCCCCAGCCAGTTGCTCGACATGAGCACACTTTTTTTCGGCTTCAGCATTGTATGGGGGGATTTTTTCTATTCCCAGTTTGTGGTGATCTGGTACGGGAATATTTCCGAAGAAACCGCCTATATCATTAAACGAACCATGACCTACCCCTGGAGCATCCTGGCATGGACCGTATTTCTCGGGTGTTTTATCCTGCCGTTTATTATCCTTTTGAGCAAAAAAATAAAACAATCCCCTAAGTGTATGGTTGTCGTCAGCGCATGTGTTCTGGCAGGACTCTGGATTGAGCATTTTCTTCTTTTGGGCCCCAGTTTACTTGCACACGATCCGGCGGGGTTTCCCATCGGCATCAGTGAAATCATCATTACCCTTGGTTTTTTGGCCCTCTTTAGTATTTGCATTTTAGCCTATTTCAAAGAATTGCCGGAAAGCTTGAATATTAATTCAGGGGAGGTGGCTTAATGGAAATAATAATACTGGCATCCCTGACACTCTTAACTATTGTCATTCTGGTTGTTCTGGTGGGAACAAAAGGCAAGCCCCTGACCCTTATCTCCCACTTTCACTCTTTTCCAGCCCAGGTAAAAGAAAATAAAATCCAATTGGTTGTCTTAAGTGCTTTAATCATCCTCGTTGTTCTATTTGCCTATGCCTATTATATCATGCCCCATGTGAATGCAGGGCCGGTTCAGCCCATCGCTTTCAGCCACAGACTCCATGCAGGCAACAAAAAAATTGACTGCCGTTTTTGTCATTCATATGTGGACCGGTCGGCCCATCCCGGGATACCGCCGGTTGAAAAATGTCTTTACTGCCACAACTTTATTATTCCCAATCACCCGGAAATCAGAAAAGAGCACAATTACTTTGATACCCAGACACCCACACCGTGGAAAAAGGTTTTTTATGTACCCGAACATGTCATGTTCAACCATGAACGCCACATAAAAAGAGAGTTTGAGTGTGAAGCCTGTCACGGGGACGTTGCAGGAACTGACAGACTTAAGCGCCACGAATTTAAAATGGGGTTTTGTGTCCAATGTCACAGGAAAGAAGAAGCGAACTTAGACTGCTGGCTTTCCTGTCACAACTAATATAGGAGTGTTTGTTTTGCCTGAGAAACCAACCCAACCCGATACTGCTACCTACATTACAGCCAGAGGATTTTGCCTGACCTCCGCTGCCTGGATGATGACGGCCACGCTGGCAGGATTTATTGCGGCCATAGAGCTTGTGGCTCCTGATTTAACCGGCAACATTGCCTGGCTCCTCTTTTCAAGACTGCGCCCTATGCATGTGAACCTGGTGTTGTTCGGGTTTGTTACCCCGGGCCTTCTGGGCAGTGCATTTTATATGGTTCCCCGGTTGCTGCGCACCGAGCTTTACAGTGAACGGCTGGGTGTTTTCACGGTTATCCTCTGGAATATTGCCCTGGTCGCCCTGGTGGTCAGTCTTGCCGCAGGCTTTACCCAGGGCCGGGAATACGCGGAAATGATCTGGCCCATTGATGTCGGTATTGTCATCGCCTTTAGTTTGATTTTATTTAATCTATTGATGACGGTAAAAAACAGGCAGGAAAAAATTCTGTATGTATCTGTCTGGTATGTGCTGGCAGGCATTCTTCTCACCATTTGTACCTACAGCCTGGGTAATGTTATCTGGCAGCCGGACTCCGGCGCCCTGGTTGGCATTCCCGATGCCATTCTCCTCTGGTTTTACGGCCACAATGTGTTTGGACTTTTGTTGACGCCCCTGGCTGCGGCCGTTGCCTATTATATTATTCCCCAGGTCTGCCGGACACCGCTATACAGTCATACACTGTCTCTTCTGGGCTTTTGGGCACTGATCGTCATTTATACCCATATCGGAACCCATCACCTGCTGCAGGTGCCGGTTCCCACCTGGCTCAAGGTGGTCGCCGTTGTTGACAGCATTGCCATGGTGATTCCGGTGATGGCCTTTCTTATCAATATCTGGTACACGGCCAGGGGAAAGCTTGGATTGATCAGTGAAGATATCGGTGGAAAATTTGTTTTTACCGGGACCATCATGTACTTTATCGTCAGTATCCGGGGCTCCATGATGGCACTGCCCGATGTCCAGCGGGTAACCCACTTCAGCCACTGGGTTGTGGGCCACGCCCATGTCGGTGTTTTAGGATTTGCCGGAATGATTGCCCTGGGAGGTATCTATTTTACCCTCCCGAGAATAACGGGGAAACCACTTTTCAGTCCATTCCTGGCCAATTTTCAATACTGGATGGTATTGATCGGCGTGGTCGGATTTACCATCGTGCTAACCATTTCCGGACTCATTCAGGGCAATGCCTGGCTGAACGGAGAAACCGTGTACCGGGTGCTCCCTGAAATCCACATATACAATATTGTCCGGGCGTCCCTGGGGCTGTTAATTTTTCTGTCCGCCCTGTCAGGGTTTTATAATATTTTCAGGTCACTCTTTCCAACTCCCGGAGAAACATCATGAAAATGACACCTGCGGCCATTGTCTTCGGCAGCCTTTTTATCCTTATCGCAGTGGTATCGGTCGTCATCATTCTTCCCTATGCCGACACAAGCAAAACGATTCCTTCGGATCTGTTCAGAACCCGCACGGCCATGGAAGAAAAAGGACGGGCCCTCTATATCAGTAACGGATGCGTTTACTGCCATACCCAGTCAATCCGATCGGTGGACTGGGGACTGGGGGCGGAAAGGATAGCCCAGGCCGGGGATTATCTAAAGGACTACCCCATCCTCTTAGGCTCCCAGAGAACAGGCCCGGACCTGTCCCAGGAAGGCGGAGAGCATCCGGATGACTGGCATCAGGCCCATTTTACAAACCCCAGATATACACGCCCCCTGTCCGTCATGCCGCCGTTTGAATTTTTAAAACAGAAAAATCTGGACATATTGATCCGGTATACCCAAAGTCTCGGGCTCAAGAATGCAGACCTGCGAATGGAAAGACAAACCCTCTGGAAAAAAAGAGCCGTTGACGCATATAATGCGGGTGTAAATGAAAACGTTGCATGGATTCATGAAAATGTCCCCAAGGGCTGGCGGGAAATCCCTACACCGTATCCGGCCTCGGAGGCGAGCCTTGCAAGGGGGGAAAAAATCTACCAGGATTTTTGTTTTGGCTGCCACGGCCCCGTGGGAGACGGCATGGGCCCGGCCCAGCCCTATCTGAATCCACCACCGTTGAACTTTACCATCCTCAAAGGCCGGGGAATCAGCGGGGGAATTATCTACTATCAGATCATGAACGGCATTACCGGAACGGCCATGCCTTACTTTAAACGGGAACTGGAATCAGAAAAAATATGGGATGTGGGAAACTATATTGCCAAATACTTTATCGATGAGATTGATGCCAATAAAGAACCCAAAGGAATTGATGCGGCCTATGAATAACCCGTTTAGAGATCTCCGGGAGCGCGGGCGTCTCGCCTGCATCTTTACAATACTTGCGGACATTCAAGCGGGACGCACACGCTCCCAGGTTAAGTTAATTCCGACTGATTCCTAAGGGAGGAGATAGAAAAAT
This sequence comes from uncultured Desulfobacter sp., assembly GCF_963675255.1. GTDB lineage: Bacteria > Desulfobacterota > Desulfobacteria > Desulfobacterales > Desulfobacteraceae > Desulfobacter. The sequence goes on along the minus strand of NZ_OY775937.1, from coordinate 2,185,259 downwards.
GTATTATCCATTTTTTCTGGCATATATCCTGACCGGGCTGTTTATCGGCGTTGCCGTGTTTGTATGGGCATTGAAAACCGGACAATTCGCCGACCAGCAGCGGGCAAGGTTTCTGGCCATGGAGGAAACCGCACAACAGACAGTACCGTCAACAAAGGCCGGACGTGATCTGTATTGTGTATTCTACCTGGCCCTTGCTGCCATTGGGGCAAGCTTTGCCCTGGTGGGCTATGCCCTTTTTTTCCAATAGGCAGTGATTTTTCCGGGAGAGTTATAAAAACCCAAAACAGAGGCCAAAAACTAAGGATTGACAAATGAGATTTTTCGAACTTTTAAACACCCAGCATGTGCTTGCCACGATCATTGTGACCCTTATCTTTGCAATCCTGTTTGGCGTGACCCTGTCGGTTCTTCCCATGCTCGGCCCTAAAACCCGGGTCTCCAACATTAAAGCCGTCCAGAATTTTGTCGACGGCATACAAAAGGCCAACGGCCCGTTCCCCATGATCATCGCCCTGATCGTGGGCGGCACCATTCTATGGGCGATTTATTATATTCTGTATTACGGTCTTTCGGAGGTAATATTATAAAATGATGGACACACTTAATACCAAAAATAAAGAGAGCCTTTTACGTACCTGGCTGTGGATCATGGTCATGATTGCCATCATCCTCGGTGTTGGATATTCCTCTTATGTGGTAGTGGCGGACAAAGGCGTGCCGACCTGGGACTACCGCCCGGTGAAAAGCCTTCCTTCGGAATCTCCCTATGCGGTATACCCGAAAAATCCCTCGGGCCAGCATGTCAGCGGCAAGGAGGACAATTAGATGAAAAAGGTACTGGTTATTGCAATTTTTGCGTCGCTGGTTTTAACAGGGGTCTATACGGTCATTACCCTGTATGATTCAAATTTAAAAGCCGGAAGAATGTATCAAACCCCGGTGGTCCGGCCCCACGAGGAGCCGGAGCTTATAATGGACAAACGAACCATTGCCAACCAAAAAAGTGAGGCACTGATCAGGGAACTGCTGAAAACCGGTTTTATCCTGACACCGGTTGAACCCGCCCAAGCCATGTTGGCAAAAGGTGAAAAGGATTATCAAGCATTTTGTTCCCATTGTCACGGTCCCAAAATGGACGGGCTTGGCACCGTAGGACAGAGTTTTTCCCCGCTGCCCACGGACCTGACCGGTGTGGAAGCCGTTGCCATGAGTGATGAGGAATTGTTTGCCTTTATCAGCTATGGCGGCAAAAAGGCACCTGCCCTGGCGAGTTCCATGTCTGTTGAAAGCCGGAAAGCGGTTATCCAATATATCCGGCACATACAGAAAATGGGCCACGGATCATCATAGTCCCTTACAAATGAAAACAACAGTTCCGTGCACCCTTTGCGGCCTCAATGTTAAGGTTTCTAAAGCGACGTCAAAAGACATTTTCTGCTGCCAGGGATGCAAAATGGTCCATGCCATGCTCATGGAATCAGATCAGTACAAAGATACAAAAGATTTCAAAGAAACCGACCTTTACAAACAATGTGTTGCCGCAGGTATTGTCCCGGACACATCCATAGAAACGTCGGCATCGCCGGAAAGTATCCCTGAAATACCTGCCGAAAAGGTATCCGGGATGGATGGGGAGGTCCCCATTGATTCCGAAAATTTTCTGACCCTTAATCTCCAGATTCAAAATATGTGGTGCCCGGCCTGTGCATGGATAATTGAAAACACACTCACCCGGTCAAAGGGCGTGGTAAGCGCCTCGTGCAATTTTTCCAGCGACCGGGGAAGCGTGATGTATGACCCCGTAAAAACCTCCCCGGAAAAAATTCATGCCGCCATTGAAAAACTGGGATACCCGTCTGCTGATATTGATCAAAAATCCCCGAAAAGCAGAAAAGAATTTATCCGCATTTGCGTGACCCTGTTTTTAACCATGAACGTCATGATGCTCAGCTGGGCCATCTATTCCGGATTCTTCATTGAGCTATCACCCCGCGCCGTTCAGCTGCTGGCCTGGCCGGTCTGCATCATGGCCACCATTGTTGTATTTTACGGCGGTTATCCAATACACAGACGGGCTTTTGTGGGTATTACATCCGGAAGTCCCGGAATGGAAACGTTGGTATCCACCGGTTCATTTTCAACCTATACCTACAGCCTGTTTCATTTTTACCGGGGAAGCATCCATCTCTACTTTGATGCCGCATCCATGCTGATCCTGCTCATATTGACGGGAAAGATGCTCGAACAGTCCGCAAAAAACAAAATTGCTGAAGGCTTGTGGAAATTTTTTTCCCTGGTTCCCCAGAAAGTCAGAATCTGTGCCGCGCAATTTCCCAAGGGACGGTATGTTTCCATAAAGCAACTGTCCCAGGGGGACTCGTTCCTGGCGGAAGAAGGAGAAATTCTGGCTGCAGACGGCATTGTCACCCAGGGTGCTGCCGTCATTGACGAGTCATCCATCACCGGAGAGGCAAAACCTGTCAATGTCCGGCTGCAGGACACGGTCAAAAGCGGTACCCGGATTATTTCCGGCAAGATTCAGGTAAAAGCCGTGAAAGTGGGGGATAATTCAATTCTCGGCAGAATGCTTGCCATCATGGAAAACAGTCTTTCGGAAAAAACCGCCCAGACCCAGCGGTTTGAGAACATCTTAAAATTTTTTGTCCCATCGGTTATCGGATTTTCCGTGGTGACCTATTTCTTCTGGATGTTATACGGGCTGACCTCCTACGACGCCTTTAACCGGGGGATATCCGTCATGGTCATTTCCTGCCCCTGCGCCCTTGGCATTGCCGTCCCCCTTGCCCTTGTGGCCGGCGTGTCCGCCGCCGGGAAAAAGGGTATCCTGGTAAGGGATTTTGAAGCATTTGAACGGGTTGATGGACTGGATACCGTTGTGTTTGACAAGACCGGGACGTTGACCACGGGCCAGCTGAAGGTGCTGGGCATGGACACGGCAAACGATTTTTCAGAGCAAAAGGCCTGGCAGGTAATCTACGCCATGGAACAAGGCTCGGACCATTACATTGCCCACACCATATCAGCCTATGGGGTAAGCCGGAACATACCGCTCCTGGAACTTAAAGATGTTAATCACCACGACAACGGTATCAGTTGTCGGTTCCAGGATGAAACCTATTGTTTCGGCAGCATGGATTTTATGAATAAAAGCCTTCCGGAAGGACCTTCTTTTGTCTCGTTTTCCAGGCAAGGTGCCCAGGTCATATCAACGGTTTTTTTATCTGCGAATGATAAGATTGTAGCCGCTGTCCATCTGGGAGATTCAATGAAAACAGGTGTAAAGACGCTTGTTTCAGATCTTTACAAAATGGGACTCAACTGTTTTTTGATTTCAGGAGATGCTGAAACATCCACCCTGGCTGCCGGAACCTTTGTGCAGATCCCGGCTGAACATACCCATGGGGGATTGCTGCCCCATGAAAAAGCCGAATTTATCAAAAAACTTAAACAATCGGGCAAAAAAGTTGCCATGGTTGGGGACGGTGTAAACGATGCCCCTGCCATGGGCCAATCCGATATTGCCATGGCCGTCCATTCAGGTCTTAACCCGGGTGAAGGTGTTGCTGCCATTACCCTGATGCAGGAGACCCCGGTCCAGATCATTGATTTTATATCGCTTGCCATACGCGTGAATCGTAAGGTCAAGCAGAACCTTGTATTTGCGTTGATTTATAACATCATCAGCATACCGGTGGCCGCCGCCGGATTTTTAAATCCCATCATCGCTGCGACTGCCATGCTTTTCAGCAGTCTTTCCGTGACATGCAACACCCTGCTGCTGGTAAAACGAGAATCCAAAAACAAACCGCGATCCCATACTTAATTGCAGCACCCAGAAATCATCTTCAGCCTTCATCGGCTAAAAAATATGAAATTCTGTTAATGAATTTTTAATCAATCACAAATTGCCTGGCGTTAATTTGGGTGTGTCCCTCCTTTTACATAAGGCATTATTTGATTTGACGGGCTTGGTTCTAACTTCGCCCACTATTGGTCATTGCATAACACAAGAGATTCAAATTTGTTAAAACATCAACATATTAAGTTGACATGTCAAGACTATTAGGCCTCTTAGGAAAAGTTAGAAGCAAGCCAAAAAGTTCTATATCATTGACATTCTTATATCCCAGTATATCTTCTTTTATAAGAGCTATTTTATAAACTCTAATTGATTAATTGATTTTCTTAATATTTTATATATCAGTTTTCGAATCTCATGGCTCTCATTTAAATAGTAAAGATTCCATGTATCATATTTGTTAGGTTTAACGATTTTAATTTGTAAAGGATTTTAATTTAGGCGCATATTGGATTTTGGAGTTTTTTTATGGGCTATCATACATAACCATTTGAAATAGCTTGCACGTCTGAGCGAAAAGTTCCAAACTTTTAATTTTTACACAGGAGGTCATTATGAAATTAAAAAGCATCATTTTCAACAATAGGAGATTTAATACGATTCGCCTGATTTTTGGCAAAACTCGGATTGGTTACGCCTTCATTTTAGGACTCATGGCTTTGTGGTTAACCGCTTGCGCGGGGGTCGACTCAAAGCCTTTTGAAACATTCAATGAGTTGGCAACAGCTTTATCCAAAGAGGATGTAATCAAAAACAGAGCCACAAATCTGGGCGAAAAAGAAAAAGATTTCTGGATGTCAAAAAACAGCAAGGACGCTAAAAAGATCTCGGGATTGTTTTTAACCTTCGACTCAGATTCTGATTTTTCACATGGTTTTAGTTTCGGCGAACATGAAATGCCTGATTTCATAAAGTGGGGACAATTTCAGTCAGGCATATTGGAGCTTAACCAAGGCTTTATTGACTATACGAATTTGCTTGTCACGCTGGCTGGCGGTGACCTTATACAAACGGAGGCTTTTAATAAACTGACGGAGGACCTTAATAACAACGTGAGGGATGCTCTGTTGGCTATTAATCCGCCAAAGCAGGGAGAGGACGGACCACCTGAGGAGACTTTGGCTTTTTTCGCCACTGTTACTGGGGAAACTGCCAGAAACCTAATTGAGTATAAAAGAAAAGAGAGATTAATTGAAGTTATAACGAATAACCAGGTTAAGGTGGATAATATTCTCAAATATGGAAAAGGTGGCATATTCATCATGGCCGGGAATGTAAAAAGCTTTTATGAGTCTTACGTGCATCGTGTAAGGAAGACATTACCCGGAATGTCCGATTCGGAGAGACGGACAGAAGCAGAAGCAATATATGCCGAAAGCATTGTGACGGGCAGTACCCTTAACCTTTTGAAAGGCCTTGCCGAAACTTATGATTCTTTGTCCTTGGCTCATCGACAATTGCCGGCTTCACTCGATAATGATCAAATTTCATTCAGAGCCCTTGCAGCGAATATCATTCGCCTCAGAACGCTCAATGATGAACTGAGAAAGGCAAATGAAGTAGTAGAAAAACAACGACAACAAGCTGCAAATTAGAAGCCCGAAATGTTGGATCATCGCACAAAACTTCACTGATATTAAATATTTGGAGGAAAAATCATGACTGATGTAAAATTAAAAAAAAATATCAGATGTCTGAACAAATGCCTGGACTTGTTCAGATGTACCTCTGATGCGCATTTCGCGCTCCTTATGGCGGGCAAAAAAGATGAAGCCAATAAACTTGATAAAAAGCTTGAGGAAATGGAGAGGGATATTACCAAACTACGCGGAAAAATTTTAGATGATTGGCTTGCCAAAAAACCGTCATTATTGGTCGATATAGGTAAAATAAAAACCGAAGCTCAGGATGCAGCCGATGATATCAGAGACGACATAGCTACAGCCCAAAGAGTGGTTGAGTTGATCGGAGCAATAGATGACGCCCTTGCCCTCATAGGTCAAATGACATGATCCGTTGAAGCCACAACCTATTTTATTGGCTACCGGTTTAAGCCCGGACACCCTGTAGAATAAGGATCTTCTGGGAAGCCCTCTTTTTTTGAGATTAACGTGCTGGAAGACTCTCTTCAACTGGTTCAAACTGTCCCACCTTACGTCGGTAGCATATATCTGCCATTTACTGTTAATTGTTTTAACAAATAATTTAGGAGAAAAGGCGATGACTTTCAAATGTACCCAAGAAATTCTTAATTCTATCAAAGGACGTACGAAACCTGATCTTTGGGTGAGACTTACAGGCATTCCAGAGTTTGACCCAAAAAAACACTCAGATGGCTGTAGCGGCGGCATGTCCGCTAGTTATGCCAAATTACCGCAGGCAATCCGTGATCGTTTCGGTGAAACTCTATTCTGGAGAGAATGCTGTGTTGTTCATGACCGAGCCTATTACTATGGTGGCTCTCGTGAAGAAAAAGAGGCCGCCGATGAAGCCTTGAAACAGTGCGTCGCTAAAAAGCTTGACTCTGATATTGTGGGAATTTTACTTGGATCAGCTATGGAAGCAGCTGTTCTTATAGGAGGGTTGCCCTATTTTTCAACATCTTATCGGTGGGGTTACGGTGAAGACTTCCGTGGTACAGAAACGTTACCAGCACATGCCGACAATGAGGCATAATTTTAACCAGAAAATGCACCGGACAAATCGGTGATTTTAAAGTTCACGGCGGCTCCGCCGCCGTGAATCGCGGTGCTGACTTCGTCCAGCACCTTGTCGCGTCGCCTCTGGCGCCTAACAAATGAAGGATTAGTAACCGTGCTGAGGCGCGAAGCTCGGTACTAATCCTTGGTTCAAGAAGCCGCGAGTTTTTATAGGGGGAAAGGTTCCCGGTTTGCGGGATGTGTTAAAAATGAGATGCGATAAAAATTTTAAAAGAGGGCCTTTCTCCTGATGCAAAGACCAAAAGTCAGGCCCTTTTTAGTCGTTAAAATCCAGGCCGAGACTCAAAATACCGGCAATTGGGCGCACGGGTAACGAAACATGCCCTATGTATATATTGATAAGGCTGTTTGTAAAACTGACCAATACCGAAAGAAGCCGTCTTGTGCAGTTATCCGGGCTTACACCTTGGTTCCGGCTTTACAAAGAACATAAATCTCAAATCATGTCCGCAATGGCTGCATTTAATACCAGGAATTTCCGGTTCCGGGATTTCAATCAAAAGTGAGATAATGTCATGGATGAATGAAATGAGTTCACGGACTTTCTCAATGGACAATGCACTGTTGGGATTGAGAAATCCGTAATGCCTGATTTTCATAAATCCTTTGGGAAGAACATGCTGCAAAAACCTTCTGATAAACTCCATGGCATCCAGTGTCATGGTTTTCCACTTTTTCTTTTCGCGGTCTTTGAACGGGCGGTTTTGTCACGGCGGTTTTGGGTCGGGCTCACGTAACTATCTGTTAAAATTTTAAAAAGGGTCCCATTCATAGGTGTTTTCATGCCTTAGCCTTTCATTTTCAGTGCCGAAAGTAGCCGTGTAGGGGATCTGGTCCTCCCGAAGTTCAAAACTGCCCTTACTTTCATGTATTTTACGGTGAATCGCTTTTATGCCGAGGTTAGTTTGTATGTTTTCAATATATTCTCTGCTTCCAACTGCAATGCTCCGGGACCATCTTTCTTCACGGGCCAGTTTATCTTTTTTTAGACTTTCTTCAATCCATTGCCCATGGGCCTCTTTTAATACATCTAAAGATTCAAATCCAAGAAGCTCCATTAACCGACTGTAATTTACAATGGTATATCTCTTTTTGGGATTTTGAATTTCATTGTAACCGCTCCATCGCCATTCCGATGGATGAGAGACGACGCCTGTTCGCACCATATTCATGTCAATATAAATCAGACAACTGACCAAATGGGTATCGGCCGGGATTGCCGTTGCATGGTAACGATCCTCCCAATAAGCACCTCGCCGTCTCTTTCTTATGTTATACTCTTGAGCGGTCTGCCCGGCAATAACCTGTATTGATTTTGGGATTGTATCTCTGTTACCGTTATCTGATACCAACAAATGGATATGGTTAGAAGTGACAATGTAATTTAAAACTTCAAGTCCGTATTTCTGCTTTGCCCTGAAAAGCAAATCTGACCAACGATTCCTGTCTCGAGCAAATTTCAGCAAAAACTCTTTTTTGTGACAGCGATGGGTTATGTGCCATACACAACCTGGAATATAAAATCTTTTTGCACGCGGCATTTTTATTTTAGGGCGTATTCACTTGTTTGTTAAAATCATGATTTTACTTCCCCAAAAGGGGCTTTAAGATCAAAATAGGATATATCTTTTATAAAATCAACCATGATTACAATTCATTACATGAGCCCGACCCACTGAGCCACTCCACTGAGCCACTGAGCACTGAGAGCCCGCTGAGCGCGTAGAGCACTGACCCCACTGACAAAAACAGCCTTACTTGTACAAAATATTGGACAAGTTGAAAATTAATGATTATATTTGTGCAATAAAAAGAACAAGTCTGGAGAATGTTATGAGAATTGTTAATTTTAGCGAAGCAAGAAATAATCTAAAAACAGTATTGAATCAAGTGGTTGACGATGCTGATTATACTATCATTACACGTCGTGATTCAGAAGATGCTGTTGTGATGTCACTGGAAACTTTCAATAGCTTCATGGAGACTTTTTACCTTCTCAGATCACCTGCCAATGCGGCACATTTAACAAAATCTATTCAACAATTTAAAAATGGGAAAGTCCAGAAAAGTGATCTAATCGATGAATAGGAGATTAGCCTGGACCGGAGAAGCATGGAAGGATTATATTTACTGGCAAACGCAAGACAAAAAAACACTGAAAAGAATCAACAAACTCATTAATGACACAATGAGGCAGCCATTCGAGGGTATAGGGAAACCTGAAGCATTGAGAGAAAATTTGTCTGGTTTTTGGTCCCGAAGAATTGATGATACAAACCGCCTGGTTTATGCTGCCGATGACGATTATATCACAATCATTTCATGCAGATATCATTATTAAACCATGGAATCGAATCGGGACAAAGAATTCAGGGGACATAATACCATTTCTTATTGTATATTTTGCTAATAACGGTATAATTGCCCTCATGGCACGGATGAAAAGTTTTCACTGATGCTTTAGCATTTGTTCTAAGGAATCTAAAAAAAATTCAAGACAATCAAGATGTGAATACTATTGGAAGGCCGGAAATTCCAAAACTTGTTTTTGAAGAACTTTTGCTCAATGCCCTGATTCATAGGGATTATTTTGTCAGCGCCGTAACCAGGATTTTTATTTTTGATAATAGAATAGAGATTATCAGTCCTGGTCACCTTCCAAACAATTTAACCATTGAAAAAATCAGAGCAGGTAATTCAAATATCCGAAATCCTATTTTGGCATCATTTGCCGCAAAAAAAATTGTTCCCTACCGGGGATTGGGATCAGGCATTAGGCGGGCAATTACCGAATGGAAAGATATTGATTTTGTCGATGACAGGCAAGGGTGTACCTTTACTGTGATTATTCGCAGGAATTTAAAGGTTCAAAAAAACGGTGCCGATGAACCTATAAATGAACCTTTAACGAGTGACTTCATCTTTGGAACAGTTCGAGAAACATGATACTTAATACCAATCAGAAAATCCACCAGATAAGCCGTTGATTTTAAAGTTACATTGGATCGGACTGCTGGGGGTGGATTTTTCAAAAATCTGCGACAACTTTGAAACTGTATTACCCTCAAGCAAGTTTGGTGGAACCCAGTCCCCTTCGCTTCGCTCTGCCATACGTAATTCCAACAAGTGAAATGCAGCCGGATATACCACAGATTTCAAAGGTTCATGGCGACTAAATCGCGGTCAAATTATTTTTAAAAAAAGGGGTGAAGTCTTCATTTAATTCATGTAAAGTATGCAAAGCATGATAGCTGAGTGTATCATCAGCCCCTCCACATCAAAGCCTATCCCGATTTTATTTGATTTTATTTCACAAATGAATTTAAGTGGCATCATAACTTAAAAACTATAGTCAGGATAAAGTACATGAACCATACAGACAGAAAACCGCACCATTTAACAGTTCAAATATCTTATGAAGACACGGATCATTCAGGTGTTGTGTATCACGCCAATTATCTAAAATATTTTGCCAGAGCAAGAGAATCGGTCATCGGGATTGATACAATGGCGGATAAATGGCATAATGATCGGAATACCTTTGCCGTGTACACCATTACGATCAAGTATCATGATGGTGTTGTTTTTGGGGATGAACTGGATATAAGAACGACATGGGAAAAAGAAGGGGACTACAGGGTAATTTTTTACCATGAAGCCTGGAAACAGAATGCTGCAAAACCTGCTGTCAGCAGTACAATTGAGGTGGTCTGGCTGGGACCCAGAAAAAATGTATTACCGATTCCGAATTTCGATTTTCTCAGGGCAAAATAATTAAAACAAAGGGGTCAAATCTTCATTTGACTCTTGTTAGAAAAAACAACAATCAACATGCACCTGGTTTCACCGGTGATGTTGGAAGTTATACTGAAAGCATCAAAAAATATGAAAAAAGCATCACTACCGAAAAACGAAATTAAACGCTTGGAGGCCCTGAAAGGGTATAATATATTAGACACACTGCCCGAGCTGTCATTTGATGATATTACCCGGCTGGCTTCTCATATAAGCGGTACCCCTGTTGCCTTGATCAGTCTTGTTGACAGTAATCGTCAGTGGTTCAAGTCCAAAATCGGACTTGAAGTTGAAGAAACACCGCGCGACATTTCTTTCTGCTCCCATGCAATCCTTGAAACTGATGTTTTAGTTGTGCCGGACACCCTCGACGATGAACGTTTTTCAGACAATCCACTGGTAACCGGCGAGCAAAAGATAAGGTTCTATGCAGGTGCGCCCCTTGTTACTGTAAATGGAGAGGCGCTGGGCACCCTCTGCGTTATTGACCGAAAGCCCCGCAATCTGACTGAAGTGCAAATGGAATCCCTTCGAGCCCTGACGCGTCAGATCATGGACCAGCTGGAACTTCGCAAGCATATAGATGAAGAGGCGCGTTACAAGCGGAAGCTTGTCGAATACCAGAAAATACTGGAAGAATCTAACGTCCGGCTGGAAACGGCAAGCCTTACAGATGATGTTTCCGGTTTTCACAATACCCGTTTCCTGCATAATTTCCTTGATCGTTATCTAAAACCTGAGCACCATGAAAAAAGAGAGCTGTCACTTGTCTTTTTCGATATGGACAACTTTAAAAGCGTGGTTGACACCCACGGCCATCTTATCGGTGCTGAAGTGCTTCGGGAAGTTGCCGAGGCGGTTCATACGCAGCTTGGACCGCAAGATCGCATCGTCCGTTATGGAGGAGATGAATATGTGGTGGTCCTTCCGGATCAAGGCAAAGATACGGCACGCATCAAGGCAGAAAAGATGAAGCAGGAAATCAGCAGTACCAACTTTATGATAAAAGAAGGTCTCAACATAAAGCTCACAGCCTCTTTCGGCCTTGCCACATATCCTGAAGATGCCGGCGACAAGCGTCATCTTTTGGCAGAGGCAGACAAATGCCTGTTCATGAGTAAAGAAAGCGGTAAAAATCAATTAACCATAAAATGACTCTTGGAACGATTCGAATAACCCAGTTCAGGCTCCAGATTTTATACTTATAAAAAGGCACGGAATTCTGGAAACATACCACTTAATCCCAACGAAACCATTCTGCTGACAAGCCGCAGATGTTTGCGCTATGTGAAGAAGGAAGAGATGCTCTACATTTCGACTAAATCATTTGAGAAGCAAATTGCACTTGTAATTCAGGGGACATAATACCATTTCTTATTTTATATTTTGCTAATAACGGTATAATTGTCCTCATGGCACGGATAAAAAGAATAGTAATTCCAGGTTACCCTCATCATATTGTTCAAAGAGGTGTCCGATCGCTGGATATCTTTTTCAAGGATCAAGACAGAATAGAATATTTCAATTTTTTAGAAGAACAAAGCAGCAGGTTCGGCCTAACCATTCTCGCATATTGCCTGATGACAAACCATGTGCATCTTCTTGCTGTTCCTGAAAAAGAGGACAGTCTTGCCAAAGCAGTTGGAGAGGCTCACCGGCAATATACACGAATGATAAATTTCAGAGAGAATGTACGTGGGTTTCTGTTTCAGGGCCGTTTTTCATCCTGCCCGGTTTATACCGATCAATATTTATTCACTGCTCTGCGATATATTGAACAAAATCCCGTCAAAGCAAAAATGGTTAAATTTCCCTGGAAATATAAATGGTCCAGTGCCGCTTATCATTGCGGTGAAATAAGCGATGATCCTTTAGTTAAAAAAAGCCCCTTGTTTTCAAACATTAATGATTGGAAAACGTTTTTATCATCAACAGATCGCCACGAACCTATATTGGAGGAGAGAACCAGAACCGGACGGCCTTTTGGGCCTGATAGTTTCTATTCTATTATTGAAAATATTACCGGACGGAATCCTCGACCAGGGTTACCGGGCAGGCCTAAGAAGAAATAATTTGTCCCCTAACTATATTTTGATAAAAACGGGGTAATTTGGCTGAAAACCGGTGCAGATAAACAACGGATAAATTCCAAAGAAGAACTCAGAAGGCTGTTTCAAAGCGTAGACCTTCTTCATGGCGATGAAGTTCCCACAAAATCGGGGATAGATAAACTTGATCGGATACGGTTCAGAGATTTCCTTAAAGAAATATATGGTGTCGAAATGCCGGAGGATTCCGATTCGTTGGTCAATTTGCTTCAGAATATGAATCTGGCAACTGAAAACGGCTTGTTAAATCTTGCAGGTGTATTGCTGTTTGGGCAACATCCGGAATGGGTCAAGCCTCAATTTATTGTAAAGAGTATATGCTTTCCGGGAAATGAGGTCTCAACCTCAACTTACATTGACAGTGAGGATTTTTTCGGTCCCCTTCAAAAAGTTTTCACTGATGCTTTAGCATTTGTTCTAAGGAATCTAAAAAAAATTCAAGACAATCAAGATGTTAATTCTATTGGAAGGCCGGAAATTCCAAAACTTGTTTTTGAAGAACTTTTGGTCAATGCCCTGATTCATAGGGATTATTTTGTCAGCGCCGTAACCAGGATTTTTATTTTTGATAATAGAATAGAGATTATCAGTCCTGGTCACCTTCCAAGCAATTTAACCATTGAAAAAATCAGAGCAGGTAATTCAAATATCCGAAATCCTATTTTGGCATCATTTGCCGCAAAAAAAATTGTTCCCTACCGGGGATTGGGATCAGGCATTAGGCGGGCAATTGCCGAATGGAAAGATATTGATTTTGTCGATGACAGGCAAGGGTGTACCTTTACTGTGATTGTTCGCAGGAATTTGAAGGTTCAAAAAAGTGGTGCCGATGAACCTATAAATGAACCTTTAACGAGTGACTTCATCTTTGGAACAGTTCGAGAAACATGATACTTAATACCAACCAGAAAATCCACTGGATAAACCGGTGATTTTAAAGTTCGCGGCGGCTGCACAGCGATTATTTTTATATCAAAAAAGGGGAATTCCATGCTATTCGGTGAATATAAATATGATATGAATTTTGTGAAACGGATACACAAGGTTGACTGAAAAGAAACAAATCGAAATCTATCAAAGCGCTGACGGACAGACACAGATTCAAGTCCGCCTCGAAAAAGACACTATCTGGCTTTCCCAGGCTCAGATGGCTGAGCTCTTTGATAAAAATTCAGATACTATCGGGCTACATTTAAGAAACATTTATAAATCCGAAGAACTAGAGAAATCTACAACTACCGAGGAATCCTCGGTAGTTCGGCAGGAAGGCAAACGTCAGGTTCGCAGGAAAATCAAACTTTATAATCTTGATGCAATAATTTCAGTTGGTTACAGAGTCAATTCAAAAAAAGGGACTCGATTTAGAATATGGGCTACTCAGCGCCTTAAAGAATACCTTGTGAGGGGTTACAGCATTAATCAACAGCGTTTCAAACAAAATGCTATTGAACTTCAACATGCAATGGCATTAATTCAGAAAGCTGCTCAATCGCCTTCTATGGAGACAGATATGGGGCGAGGTCTTGTTGATATTCTCAGCCAATACACCCAGACCTTTCTATGGCTGCAACTGTATGATGAAGGATTACTTAAGGAACCGGAAGGTCAAACTGGCGGGGAATTGGCAAATCCAGAAGATGCAATGAATTCGCTTTTTAAACTTAAAGATCAATTGAAGGCCAAAGGGGAGGCCTCCGATTTATTCGCGAACCCATCCCAAAGGGACAGTCTTGCCGGTATTTTCGGAAACCTTGACCAGAGTGTATTTGGTGAACCTGCTTACCCAACGATTGAAAGTAAGGCTGCTCATTTGCTTTATTTCGTCGTTAAAAATCATCCTTTCACAGACGGAAACAAGCGGAGCGGTGCTTTTTTGTTTATTGATTTCTTACATCGCAATGGCCGTTTATTATCCGAGGCCGGGCAACCAGTGATCAATGATACTGGGCTTGCGGCACTCACATTATTGGTTGCAGAATCTGATCCAAAACAGAAAGACACATTAATCAAACTGATAATGAATCTCCTCTGCCAAAACCAACAAATCAAATGAAGCGGATAAATCAGATGGCTTGAGTTTATGGACAACCGGTGGCTACAAAAAACGTTCCCACCCGACCGCGCTCTTGATTAATGAAAAAACTCAACAATAAACATGGATAAAAACGTGGTCTGTCCCTCATTTGCAAATCATAAGCTTTGTCATGACTTCAGGCGAATCCCGTCAGCCTTGTGCAGGGTGATGCGGCCTTGTTTATACAGGCTGCCCACGGCCCGTTTAAACTCCTTTTTGCTCATGGCAAATGCTGCTTGAATCTCTTCAGGGCGGCTTTTGTCATGACAGGGGCTTACGCCTCCACCAGCCTCAAGTACCTGTATAATTTTCTGGGCAGAGCCTTCAACCGAGGCGTATCCCGGCTGTTTCAAAGTTAAATCCACCTTACCGTCCTCCCGAACACGAAGGACATACCCACGGCACCGGTCACCAATGGAGAGGTCTTCAAAGGTCTCATTTTTATAGAGCATGCCCTGGCAGGTTTTATTGATCAGGGCTGTATAGCCGATAGGTGAAATACTATGGATGATCAAGTCCACAGCCTCCCCATAAGACAGTTCCCCGGCATCACCAGAGGCAAGGTTCGACATCAGGGTGGACCCATAAATCCTGTGGGTGGATTTATCCAGGCAAATCTTGACCAGATGGGTTTCACCCGGCTCCATCCGCCCCTCCTGTTCACCGCGGGGAACCAGAAGATCTTTTTCCAGGCCCCAATCCATGAAAATGCCAAAAGGGGCTGTATCCTTGACTTTAAGTCCCACAACATCGCCCACAACCCCGGCAGGCTCCAATGTGGTTGCCACTGGCCTGTCCTCGGAATCAGTATAGACAAAAACACGAATTGTCTGCCCCACAGCAACATTTTCCGGCACGTACTTATTGGGCAGAAGCACCCGGTCCTGGCCAAAACTTAAATATACCCCATAGTCGGAAAGGTTCTTCACAGTCAGATCCTGGAACTGCCCTACCACAGCGTCAGGGTCCTTTGCTATAAAAGGATGAGACTGCCTTGAAGATGAAGAATGGGGCTGTCTTAAAGATGGCCGATTTTGACTTTTTCTCAAAAATTTTTCTGCCTGCTTCCAGGGCGTGGTTTCTTCGGACATGGATTTTCCTTATTGTTAATATATCTATCTGATCATCATATCATATCAGTGCAGGGACCACCATAAAAACGCCTTATTCACCAGGGTCAACGCACGTAATTGGATATTTTGGGTCGAACTCACAAAATAGGCCAATTCAATATGTGTTGAAATTTTCGTACATTATAGTATAACCCCTTTTTTTGATAACAGATAATTCAACCTAGGCAAATGCCAATGTCGGGTTTTATATTTTTATGGAAGAAGGATAATATAATGCAATTAAACTGTGGAATCGTTGGGCTCCCCAATGTGGGGAAATCAACTATATTCTCAGCGCTTACATCTGCACCTGCAGAAAGCGCAAACTACCCGTTTTGCACAATTGAACCCAACGTGGGCATTGTGGAGGTTCCGGATAAACGCCTTGGGATGATCACTGAATTTATTACACCCCAAAAACTGGTACCCGCGGTTGTTGAGTTTGTTGATATCGCAGGTTTGGTCAAAGGTGCGTCCAAAGGAGAAGGCCTGGGAAATAAGTTTTTAGGTCATATCAGACAGGTGGGTGCAATCATCCATGTGGTTCGTTGTTTTGATGACGATGATATTGTTCATGTGAACGGGGTTGTGGATCCTGCAAGTGATATAGAAACAATTGGAATTGAACTTGCATTAGCTGACCTTGAGACGGTTCTAAAAAGGCAGGATAATCTTGTCAAACAGATGAAGTCCCACGATAAGAAAATATCGGAAAAAGCAAAGGCTGCTGATCCGATTTTAAAACAGATATCAAGCGCCCTTGAAGAGGGCAGGCCCGCCCGAAGTGTTGAACTTGATAAAATTCAAAAAGAGCTGATTTCAGATCTTCATCTCATTACCATGAAACAACAGCTTTATTGCTGCAATGTAAATGAAGATGGGCTGGATTCCGACAATGAATATGTTAAAAAGGTAAAGGCACTTGCCCAGAAAGATGATTCCAAGGTGGTTGTCATATCTGGGAAATTAGAATCCGAGATTGCAGATCTCGACTCTCAAGAGGAAAAAAACGAATTTCTCGAAGCTGCCGGGCTCGACGAATCCGGGCTTGATCAGCTTATCCGCACAGGGTATGACATGCTAGGATTAAACACTTACTTTACAGCCGGTGAGAAAGAAGTCCGGGCCTGGACATTTCCTGAAGGGTGCAAGGCGCCCCAGGCTGCCGGAATCATCCATACCGATTTTGAACGGGGTTTTATCAGGGCAGAGTCATATCATTGTACCGATCTTTTTGAGTATAAATCCGAGCTGAAGTTAAAAGAAGCCGGTAAGATTCGTCTTGAAGGTAAGGAATATCAAGTGCTGGACGGTGATGTGCTTAATTTTAGATTTAATGTTTGATGACTTCAAAAAAAAATAGGGGGGACAGACTAATTGTATGATGTCCCCCTATTTTTTTTGCCAGGCATAAAACAACCCGGGATGTACAACTCATTCAGGTATGCTGGGATTTATCCAATGAAAATACCTTTGCACGGGAAGTCCGGGGTTAGATGAAGTTCTGAATAAATTCGGTATTGCGCAGGGGACCATTGTCATCTGGGATGATTCACGGGAAATAGGAAACGGGATTGAAGTTGTTCCGGTTTGACGGTAAATGATCTGATTTAAGAATTTCCCGACAGATGGTCCTCTAATTACGCACAGGGAAAAGCATCCCGGTAGCCGCTGCCGGATTTTTAAATCCCATCATCGATTCAACGGCAATGCTTTTCAGCAGTTTTTCCGTGACATGCAACGCCCTGCTCCTGGTAAAAAGAGAATCCAGAAACAAACCGCAATCCCATACTTAATTGGGACAACTTATCTATAAAACCTTTTTCCATACATTTTCATAAGGATATCAATGTCATCGTATAAAAGCTCAGAAATAATTCCTGAGCTTTAATTCAAAAGGATGTGGATTTAAATATGTCTGGGCTTTCAACCATGGCTGGTCGTATTTCATGACATAATGTTTGATTAATGTAATCGGAACAATCAAAGGAACATATCCAGATCGATATTGATCGATGACTGACAATAGCTCCTGTTTCTCATCTCCACTCAAATTCTTTTTAAAATATCCCAACATGTGATGAAAAACATTGATATTCTTCTTTAACGTTGTTTTAAGTTTCAGTGCTTTTAAAAGGAGTTCTTCATATCTGTCAAACAACCCGCTCAAATCATAATTTTTGCCCTGTGCAACAAGCCGTCCCATTTCTCGATATATGTCCTGATTGTGTGACAGTATAATAAGTTTATTTTTTGTATGGAATTCTACAAGCCCACCTAATGATTTGTTTTGACCTAAAAGCGTTCTCCAGCGCTGAAGTGAAAAAATGCGTTCAATAAAATTTTCACGCACCTTAGGATCATGGAGACGCCCTGCTTCTTCAACAGGTATCCTTGGGAAAACGTCTGTGAAAGCCTTTGCAAATAGGCCTATACCATTTTTTCGCACTTTACCGTCATCACCGTAGACGCGAATGCGATATAGACCACTACTGGGAGATTTGCTCCTGAATATAAAGCCGCAGAGGTCCTCTTTGGTCAATTCTTTTAAACGGCCCTTTATCCACGTTTGCATCTGTTCTGTTTTATCCTTTCCGGTTTTCTGTGTCACTAATCTGGGATTCTCGGTGGGGCCTACCAGCCTGACCGCTTCACGAGGGGTTGGCATACCGCATTCAACTTCGGGACAGACAGGTACATACTCTGCAAACAGTCCGAGTGTCTGAGTCAGAAATCTGTCATGACTATGTCCACCGTCATACCGGACTTTATTTCCTAAAAGACAGGAGCTGATGCCTATTTTGATGGGTGTAAGCATTAGGAGCCTCCATTAATTAAAATATAAACCGCTAAATATTGCCAAGAACTAAGAATGAAATAGGTAACTATCAATTAACTATATAAGTTTTGGAAAAAAATGATACTCATTTTCTTGATTATTCACTCTTTTTATAAGTATAAGTCATATACGAACACCATTTCCATTCTTTGATTCTGACAATAAATTATTTCAGGGAGACCGGATGAATAATACAAAACCCATTTTGGTAACAGGAGCAACAGGCTATGTTTCCGGCCGTCTTATCCCATTATTATTGGCAAGCGGCTACAAGATAAAAACCATGGGGCGTTCCATAACCAAAATGATGGACCGGTCATGGGGAAAAGATAAAAATGTAAAACTGGTTAAAGGAGATATCCAGGATATACGGTCGCTAAAAAACGCGGCCAAAGGATGTGGGACGGTTTACTATCTTGTCCACTCTATGATTTCCCAAAAAGGTAAATACCGAAATGCAGACAAAACTGGGGCGAAGAACATGGTTCAAGCCGCTGCAGAGGAAGGATTAGAGCATATTATATATTTAGGCGGCCTCGGAGACATAAACCATAAAAATATCAGCAAACATCTTATTTCAAGAAATGAAGTTGGTAAAATTCTAATGGAAGGACCTGTTCCAACAACGGTACTTCGAGCCGCCATGATCCTGGGATCAGGCAGTGCCAGCTTTGAAATATTAAGATATCTTGCTGAGCGTTTACCTGTAATGATCACACCTAAATGGGTAAGTATGCCCACACAACCGATATCGATAACCAACGTTTTAGGATATTTAAAAGGCTGTTTAGAATACCCTGAGACAAAAGGAAAAATATTCGATATTGGTGGACCTGAGGTTGTGACATACCGGGATTTATTCCGCATCTTTGCCAAAGAGGCAAACTTACCTTCACCAATTATGATTCCGGTTCCTGTATTAACGCCTAAATTATCGTCACTTTGGATTCATCTTGTGACTCCGGTGCCTGCCGCCATCGCACATCCCCTGGCAGAAGGACTAAGTCTTCCCACGATTTGCACCGAGGACAGTATCACCCAAATTATTTCTCAGGATCTAATCTCGTGCTCGGAAGCAATTCGCAGGGCGCTTGAGCCGGTCATCCAGGAACAGGTCGACACCTGCAAAGCTGATGGCAGTAAAACCAAACACCCTGAATGGTCACATTATGGTGATGCGTCCTATTCAGGCGGCACCCTTTTTTCCTGCGGATATCAATCTATCGTAAAAGGAACTCCCGGCAATCTATGGAAATTCATTGAAAAAATCGGTGGACGGACAGGGTATTATGGTGCAGATCAATTATGGAAAATTCGTGGTAGTATCGATACACTTGCTGGAGGTGTTGGATTATCCGGCAACCGTCGGGCAAATAAAGTGCTCAAGGTTGGTGATACAGTTGATTTCTGGAAAGTGCTTGAGATGGTGCCTGAATCAAAACTACTATTATTGTCTGAAATGAAAGCCCCTGGGCAAGCACTATTAGAATTTAGAATAGAGCACATGGATAATGGGCAATGCAAAATCATTTTACTATCACGTTTTCTGCCCAAAGGCTTAATAGGCCTTTTATACTGGTATGTCTTATATCCATTTCACCAATATGTTTTCATTCAAATGTTAAAAGGACTGGTAAAAGCGTCCGGTTTAAAATCGGTGACGCAGCCGGGAAAATATTATCCATCACCTTCAGATGTATGTCGATGGTCGAATGAATAATTGACTTATTAAATGAATTATTCCCCGGTTATAATCTGCTCGGCCGTCATGCGCCCGGACAATAAAGCCCATTGAATGCCGGGTAGGCTTTGGTATTCTCCGCAGGTGTAAATGCCGTCCTGAATTTTGGTAAATCCTTTTTGCGGGTTTGATATCGGTGGAGACTGATCCGGCAGAGCGTTGGGAATGTCGTATGTCTTCACATGTCGCCAATTTTGGACAGACTCTCCAAACCAACGTGTCAATTCCTCGATAACCATCGTTTCCAGTGATTTGTTGTTTATAAATGCACCCTTTACTACAACGACAGCAACAAGATGTTTTCCAGAGGATGAATAGGAGGGTGCGTTAATTGTTGGTATTGCAATATTGTTAATCAGCCCCTCTGCGTTTCCATTCAATATTAAACAAGGTCTGTTGATCGGTGGTTTATCAGTAGAAAAATAAATGCATTTTTCACTTTTAGAAACTGCCTTAGCAGATCTCTTTAACAGTCGTTGAGTCTCCGGGCCTTCTGTTGCAATAACAATTGTCTTACCATTGACTTCCTGCCCGTTTGTCAGGATAACTTTTCCCTTTTCAATCGAATCGACTCTCATACCAAACTTGATTTTATCCTTTGGGATATCAAACGCCAATTGAATAGGGATTTCACCCATTCCTTTTGCCGGAACTGCGGCATCTCCGGAAGCAAAAATATTGAACAGGTATCTAAAAACTCTGCTCGAAGCCATTATTTCAGGATCAAGACAAACGCCTGCAAAAAATGGTTTGAAGAATCGCTCGATGATGCGATCAGAAAAATGATATGATTTTAAAAATTCTATCGTACTGGTATCAGTGGATTTAAATATACCAGTCACCCCTTTAAATTTATTTTCAATAAAAAGCTGCAGAATTCTCAAACGATCCGAAATGGTTCCGATAGGTGACGTTAATGTACTCCAGAGGTCCTGCGGTCGTCTAATTGGATCGGAGATATAGAACAACTTGCGATCTACCCGGACAGCGACACCCGGCCAGAAGGGTTTTAGATCCAGTTCATTATAATCTAATTGACGGCGGGCCTCAGGATACGCAGTCTGCAACACTTGAAATCCACGATCAAGAATAAACCCCTCAAACACATCCGATTTTATCCGTCCTCCGACGCTGCTACCGGCCTCGAGAATCAAAAAGCGTTTACCTGAACGCATAAGATGCTTTGCACAGGCCAAGCCGGAAATGCCGGCTCCAATAATGACGACATCTGTATCCATCTTCTCCATAAAACATCTCCAGTTTGAAACACGATGATTCTAAAAAAACTCTTAATGATACATAGGGAAGCTCAAAAAATATTTATGAAAATTGTATATCAGCCACCCATATTCCCAACTTCCAGATTTTTCGAGGCCCTGCCAACTTTACTTTTTGTTGTCCTAATGAAATGATGAATTAAACATATAACGCCTGTACCGAAACAAAAGAGATCAATATCCACCTGTGAATCAGAACAGTCTTAGAATAGTTGGGCAGCATCTCACATGGATCTCTTGAAATTACGTGATAATTGACTATACAATTTTAGGAAAAAATTGTAACCATATATTTTGAATTACCGCAGTACGATTCAAAAATGAAACTGGTTCATTCCATTCTTGATGGTCCATTACCGGTGGAGACCTATAAATCGACGATGCAAGTTACTGATTTTGGCAATGGTAAATCAGAATTGATGTGGTCCAGTAGCTTTAACCCAAGGGAGCATCTGAAAAAGAATCGAAGGAAGCCATAGAGGGAATCTACAATATGGGTTTTGAAGGGATCTTAAAAATATTTAGTTAAATATACCAAACCAGTTCACCAGGGTATCTCTCAAGTTGATTTTATATTATGGCTTGAAGTTTTTTTAAAGCGAACTTATCACGTTATAGACCTTGCCCGGGCATCTAAATGGATCACCCCACAATACTTCTTCCAGTCTGGCCTGTTTTAGAATTAGAAACTCGATGTTCGAGTTTTTTGAATTTGACTGCCAAACAATCCTCGATTAGAATCAGGCTACTTTTTTCCGGAAGCGTTCCAAAGATGGGGATGACTTCATTTGAGGAAAAGTACGGCTGCTCATATGTTTTGTAGAAGGATTGAAAGGAATAATATTATCAATGCGCTCTTTTAACTTATTAAGCTTTTGTTCACTAATTTCGTTTCCACAGAAATCCTGGACAAATTGAACTAAAGCTTCTGTGTGAATCCGCTGGGATAGGCTTCCCACACTCCATGCAGGAAGTTTGTTTTCCAAGCGGGCTTTCTGGTGATGATGGAAGAACAATGCATGATCTAACAGCAGGCTCAGGATCAAGGAACTCCGAGATCCATCTTCGCCTGTATGCTTGGTCAGTTTGCCCCATCCTTCATGACCTTTCCAGTCCTCAAAGAAAACCTCTATCAACCAGCGGAAAAAGTATGCTTGAACAATATCCAATGTTCTCCAACTTAAGTCAGAGGCTAACAAATAACGTGGTTTTTTCTCATCAGGGTACTGAATGGCGATAACAAAACGCTTTGCATTGTGAGACGGCACATACAGACGAGCCGATGAGATAAAAATTTCAATGTCCTCTTTACCTCTAACCGATACTTTTTGAGATATCAGAGGATAAGATTCGAAAAATTTTTGTACAGAAATTATGCGATTTTTAAACCGTACATTTTGATTAGACTTCATTTTGGTAATGGTTTGAGTACCACCAAAGATAAGGGAACTGCCATCAACAAATTCAGCGTGCCCATAAAGACCATCTGCCAAAATAGCGTTGATTTCAATGTCCGGATGTTTTTTATGGAATATTTTCAAAAGCACAAGGGCCAATTGAACTTTCGTTGGGTACTCAGGATTTCTCTGCGGCTCCTTGGGACGCTTTTTCTTAGGAATTTTCTTTTTTTTAAGGCGATCATCTTCCTTTTTCCACTCTTTCCACAATGGGTCCGGATGATAAAATTCAAACCCCACAGGGAAAGAGGCCACAGGTGTTACCAAAAATAAAAAGACAATGCATTGCCCATTTAAAAAACCTCCGGTAAGTTTATCTTTAAGCTTGTGAACTTTATATATCTTTTTGGTGGACTTTGATCGGGCACGGTCTACATCATCTATGCAAAGAACCCCTTCTTTTATGCCATAATGCTTCAAAATATTACACGTACTCTGTTGCAGTAAGTCATCGAAGCTGATTTTTGAATTTCGGAACATCCAAGAAAGAGCGGAAAAACGGAATTTCCCTAAACTGATTCGTTCAAATCGTTTCCAGCAAATACTATTGGTTAACAAAACGCCACTTAAACAGAAGCTTAGCCACAGTTTTTGTTTTTTGGATAGTCCATAACTGGGGTTCTTTTTCATCAATTCTTGATTTATGCATTCAAGATAGTTTTCAATAAAGGGCAGCGGGCGTTCGAGTAGCATCTCTATCTATGAATTCTGTTAAAATTTTATACCAAAAATTCAACTTCTTTAGCACATTTTGATGTCAACTTCAAAAAACTCGAACATCGAGTAGAAACAGTAAACTTTTATACCATGATTGTGGGGTTTCGATTTTCTCCATTTAAGGATGACATTCGTCAACATGAGTATTTCTGAAATTTCTATTTATGCAAGTTATCATGATTTCCAAAGAATGATGTTTTAAATTGCTAATGCAACATTGAAAACTATTTACAATGTTTGCAAGTATTGGTATGCAATCAAGCAAACCTAAATGTGATAGGCGATCCGGGTATCAATAGTTTCTTCATGATATGCTACTAAATATCGGATAAAACAAAATAACCTGGTTCGGTCAATTATTTGTTTTATCGGTTGGAAAGCGTGGCACCTAAAAGTTGCAGTGATACTTTGAAAGACATACAAATTCAATGAGTTACCTATTTTTTGAGCTCACCAACTTTTTAATAAAATTTCAACAAATACAGTCAATTGTGATACGCTTGCATATTTTAGGTGGCATGTAATCATCCAGCTTATATCTAACAGCACAAAAACAATAACCTCTGGAGATAGCAATGAGTGAAGAGCCTGCTAACTTGGAAAATCAAGTTACTAAAGTTGAGTGGTTCATGGTAGAAAAAGCTACACAAATATCAACTTTTAGTGAGTTAATGGTCTTTTATCAGTCTTATCTCTCTGTTTTTTTACCTACACTTGAATTCGCAATTAACTACCTTGATGAGAATTCGATATGTCAGTTAGCCAACTTTGGAATTTTGATAGATCACCTTAGTTCCAACCAAATCGATTTAATGATAGATAACAGTATAGCTACGTCAGCCAAAGAAATATCTGAAAAAACAGGTAAAGATGAGAAAAATATTATCGCCCTTTTAGATAATTTGGCCATAGCACAGAAGTACCAACTCTCATCAACTTTTATTGTTTTGGGATCAATCAATAGGGACTATACCATAAAGTTTGCCTCATCAAAATTAAACGTCAGAAATAAAGCTATTATGTGGGCAAATATTTTTGGAACAGTTTCTAACTATCCAATCTTTATAGAATTCTTTTTGAACCCTAAGGTTTTTGATGAAGCAGAATCTGATTTAAAGGAAGTAAGGAGAATTATTAGTGATAAGGGTAGGTTATATGATGCTTATTTCGCAGCAGGCAGGAGTGGGTTGAAAGGCCTTTCAGAAAAAAATATTACAGAAATTCCCAAAATGCTAATTGGAACAAAGTTAAACTGGCTACATGCAATGGAGGGTTTCTACATTTGTAAATATTTAACGATAAAAAAAGACGAATACATCGAGAAGGCATTAGAGTATAATAAAAGGATACAGAAATTTTTAACCAATAAAAGAGTCTCAGATTCAGAATGGGCCTATAGAAATCTTATCACACAAGGGCCATCTCCAGATTTAGAAATAGTTTTGAATAATCTCAGAAAATCTGATGAAGAATTAAAAATACATCTCATTTCATCGAATGATTGGTTCATTGAAACCGGTGGCAAATGTTTTTTCATAGACATACCTACAAACTTTAATTTTTATTTTTCTCCGGAATCTCAAGTTAAATATTGCAACGACGATGGCCACGAACAAATACTCGATGCGGTTAAAGATGTTGGAATGATTGTTGCGTTTGGTAACAATCCAGCTAAATTTGTGATGGAACATCTTTCGACATTGTGCTCTCCTGATAAATCGCTCTGCTATTTAAATACACTTAAACGTGAAAGAAAAATAGAACAATACAGTAATTTTGGAAATACCATAGAGGGTCATCTACAATCATTGTACAACACAACATTGTCTTCTCCTGTTCTTGATATTGTAAAAAAAGGGACTAAACTATCAATAGAGGCAATGGTGGCATATGGTATACTAATATCCTTCGAACAATTAGCAGTATCTGCTGGAATAGAACTAAAGTCAGAAATTTGGGTTCAGACTAGGACAATTGTATCCGGCATTATTGTAGCAAAGATTACAAACGTTTTCGAAAAGCAAAAAGAGAAATCCGATAAAGAAAACGAACTACTGGAAGAGAAGGTGAATGCTAATGAAAATGGATTCAACCTTTTATCTACCGAAGAGAAAATCCAAGGATTATACGACAATATTTCTAAGATGGAAACCGAATATGTTGATACTGTTAAGGAGATGAATGATGATGGTTTGGGGGTTATATTTACGATTTCAAACAAAATAAGAGAGATATTGCTTAGTGGAATTTCACCGGAAGAGATGAAGGAAGAACTATCCACCTATTTGAGTTTTTGTGAAAATTAACTCAATAAGACCTCCTAAACAATACCTTCTCCAAATTGATTAACCTATAGAATAAAGTCAGGTAAGGCGGGCAAAAGCGCAGCGTTGCCCACCATTGTATGTATAAGTAGGGGTAAAAAAATAAATCCCTATTAAGACAAGTGGATAAGACAGTCTACAATACACTGTTTTTATAGAGTTTTATGGTTTGTTTTATCAAGATGTCCTAACCGGAAGTTATTTCTGTTCTTGTACTTAACATTCTGTGCCTGAATAACAAATCAGATGGGTTCAAGTTTATAAACAACCGGTGGGCACAAAAAGCATGCCCACCCTACCACGTTGAACGACTATCCGCTTTTGTGTAAACCATGCGGTGTATTCAATTGAATTAATTAAACATCCCTGTTAAAAATTGCAATCGTCAATTTAATACCCTGTTAAATGCCCTTTTATTTTGGGCCAGAAGAGCTGTTGATTATGTCTATCATTGAACCCCGATAACCTTTCCAGGCAAGGCGTTGACTACTTTCGTTATTCTTGCCTGTCTGGGAATTAGTGTCGGTCAACTAAATTGCAAATAGAAGAAAAAATTTTGCAAACCTTTCCAAATGATGTTAATGATTTTACCATTGTTTTTTAAACCCTTATGCAGATCTGGTTATTCTTACTTTTCGGATGTTATCCCGTTAGATAAGTGAATACGGAAGATAAACGGAAACCAAAGATCAATTTGTTATATCTCAAGGCAAAATATATGACTATTTCCAATCGTGATATTAAAAAGCTTTATTCGTTATCAGCAGGCAGATGTAATATATGCAAATCAGAACTTTTCGAAAACAATGTTAACATTGGACAAATGGCACATATAATTGCCAAGCGAGAGAATGGTCCTCGAGGTACAGCATCCTTAAGTGATAGAGACTCTTACGATAATCTAATTCTACTTTGTGCGAACCACCATACAACAGTTGACCAAGATCCTGAGACATACACAGTTGATGAACTATTGAAAATTAAAAAAAAGCATGAGTGTTATATCCGTAAAAATATAGATAAATTACCTGAGAAAAGGCGTGATACCATAGCTCTTCAGTTGCTTATGGATTATTCTCCATTTACACAATTACTCTCTCATATACATACACTCCCTACATTCATAGATATTGACTATTTTATATTGGGGGATACGTTTGAAAATTTTAAAATTGATTGCCCCCACATGTATCCTTTCAACAACAATGAACTATCAAAACATTTCGATAATTTTCTAAGTGATTACTTCTCGCTCTACAATTTAATTACCGGTAGATGCAAATACAATAATAGAGAGATACTGCATTTCTCAAAAACAATCAATAATCGAGTATATAAAAACAATCAATTCCTGCCTTCTGAATATCTTTCAAATTTAACAAATATCATTAAGGATTATTCGTTAAGATTTAGTGAAAGTTACCAGCGTATATTAAACTATCTTAGGCAAAATTATTCAGAGGTGAATTTGGAATCCTATAATTACTAATGATATAACCAGTTAATAAACACGGACCCGCAAACAGCGCGCGGGCCGGTTATCACTACGTTCACGGCGGCTCCGCCGCCGTGAATCGCGGTCCTGACTTCGTCCAGTACCTTGTCCAGTCGCCTCTGGCGCCTGAACAAGGTACTGGACCGGACACCGCACACCGATCAATCAAACTACCGTTTGCTTGATCGGCGCACGGCGCCGGTCAGCACCGCGATTTAAATTTATAGTTTTTCAAAAACTTTGAGGAATCGGAGCCCCCACAATATGTCTATAATTGAACCCCGAAAACATTTCCAGGTAAGGCGTTGACTACTTCAACATTGTGCCACTGGAACTTTGGATATTGATGAAATATTTTTTGTAAAAATCATCTTCCAGACCGTCCAAGAGCTTCCCTATTTGAAATTGTCCATAGAAATGTTATCATCAAGCCATGTTAAAATTCCTGGATAAAATCCCATATTCGCTGCTGATCGTTTTTACCATAATGTTGCTGGCGGCTCCAATGACGCCAATGCCTCATGTGGTTGAAAAAATTCTAATGCTGAGCAATGGTACTCTCACCAAACCCATTGATATTTTCGATTTATGCTTTCACTTATTCCCGCTGATTCTTCTGATCATAAAATTCATAAGAGACCGCGGATGAAGACCTTGGCCGGGGGAGTGTGGCCCAGGGGATGTATGTTGGCGGTGATTTGTTTGCTGGCCTGCAACAAAGATATTTTTTTACAGAAACAAATCCATGAGCACCACACACAAAAGAAAGAGCGGATAATAACTTGCTTTGTTGAAAAGGGACATTGCGGCTTGGTTTAGCCCTGTTTTCCGAAGCTTTTGCGCAGGATGAATCAATAAGAAGAAGGACCCTGTCCCGAAAACCAGATATGAAAACCATCTAAAATCAACCGGCGACATAAAAAACACGATCGTCATTACACATAAAGCGGCACCCAAAAATCCCATGATCAAAAAACTTGCCGTTTCACGTCCAAACACCAAAGGGAGGGTTTTTGCATTTATCTGCCGGTCTTCATCTATATCTTTATAATCATTGGGGATATTCTACCCCCCGGCTTCCCACAGGAAAAAGAAAATAAGAAATTTTCTGTTAAAATTCTATTTTTAATCGACAGCGTCCGTCATCCCGACGGTCACTCTGTGTGGTGCGAGCTGAATGGTTTCAAAAGGCATCTCTATTCCGGCCGACATTAAAGTATCGAACACCTTTTCTCGCAATTCAAACCTTTTAGCGATGTGTTCCCGTTCATTCTTCAGCCAGACTCTCAGTTCAATTGTCACATTATAATCATTTAGCTGACTTACCACAACAGATGGTAACGGATCAATCATGTAGTCATTATCTTCCTTTACCAGCAAAATTAAAATCGACCGGATACTGTCTATATTCTCAGTAACCGCCACTGTCACGGGTATGTCTAATCGCAAATGCGGAAAGTTGGTGTAGGACGTGACGGTTTTGTTCATGATTTCCGCATTGGGAACAGCCAGCATTTTTCCGTCATTGGTAATAATCCGGGTCGAGCGCAGTGAAATCCGTTCCACCCGCCCGTATCGACCTTCAATTTCAACCAAGTCATCAATCGTAAATGGCCGATCCATAAAAATCAGAAATCCCGAAATGATATTCGACATCGTATCACGCAGAGCGAACCCGATGGTTAAACCGGCGACACCCAATGAGCCCAGCAGCGCCGTCGTTTTTACTCCGGCAGAAGTGAGGGCTGCCAAAAGGCCAAGGCTTAACAGAATAAACTTTATAATGGTTTCAGCAAAAGCAGCAGAGGTTTTATTAAAACGTCCGAACAGCCATCCTTTTATAAAACGATTGAGGATCCGCCATAACAGATAGAATAATGACATGATGATGAGGGCAACCACTGTATCTATCAAAAAGTCTCCCAGAAGTTGTCCTAGTTTTCCAACATCAAAAAATTCCCTCAACCGGGATATTAAAACGGCTCTCAGTGTTTCCAAAATATTCCTCCTGAAAAACTCAAATGCTTCTGTCCATTTCTGTAGTCGAAGAGTCGATGCATTTCAATACACCATTCGGGCTTGGTTCTAACTTCGCCCAGAAGGCCCACAAATTTTGATGGATCAATTTCAGGATGTTGATAATTTAGCAAATGCCATCTCTCATTTTATGAAATGACTAATAGTGGGCGAAGTTAGAGACAAGCCCAATCTATCACTTCCGGCTTCCGTCAAATCACATCTTTTATAAGCAGGCACCAACCGTTCAAACGGCCACCAAAAGTCCAGAGTGTGTCTTTTACTTTGAGCGGTTGTTGTGAGACATCGGCATCTGTTTCATAGCAAAAAACCAGGAGGACGTTCTGTTCTCTACTTTCATTTATTCATCATTCCGGTTCCCCTGATCCTATATATTTATTCGGAATTTTGGTGGTAGCGACTCTCCGCCTCCTGCATTTTATCTCGGCCCCGTTCGATCAATTGCTGACCTTTTCGAATTTCAGACTCACCCTCATCTATTAGAGCATTGCCACGATGAATCAGCCCATTGCCTTTTTTTATTTTCTCTTCACCATCCTCCCAGGCGTTTGCATTTTTTTTTAGTTTAGCGGCTCTGCCGAAAGCCTCTTCGGCAGAAGCGGTGCCTTGGGAAATTTGAAAAAGGGCCTGGTAGGCTTGACGATTGTTCTGAACCGCCAGGTTTCCGAAGGCGATGAACGACTCCCCTTCACGCAAATCCGAACGGCCTTTTTCGACCAATTTTCGACCCTTCAATACTTGTTTTTCACCTTTTTGCGATTCATTTTTGCCTTGTTCCCACAGATCTGCAATTTCGATTCGCGATTCGCCTTCAGCAAGCACTCTCTCCCCAAAAGAAGGGGGCCTTCAAGGAGCATCCCCATATACAAATGAGCGTTACTATCGATAATGCAAAGATAATCCCTTTCATAAAATCTCCTCTATAAATAATGAGTTCGTTCACCAGACGGCAACTATACACGGGATAGATATATGCGTTCTTCAATAAAGTTGCCGCCTAAACCATATTTTTTATGTAACAGTGATCAGGGTAGAGCACAGATTCAGCAAATTTTGTCATCCTCAGTGCTCCCTCATCAAAAAAAAACTTTCTTACAGAAACAAATCCATGAGTACCACACAAAGAAGAAAGAGCGGATAATAACTTGCTTTGTTGAAAAGGATCATTGCGGCTTGGTTTAGCCCTGTTTTCCGAAGCTTTTGCGCAGGATGAATCAATAGGAAAAAAGAGCCTGTCCCGAAAACCAGATATGAAAACCAGCTAAAATCAACCGGCGACATAAAAAACACGATCGTCATTACACATAACGCGGCACCCAGAGACCCCATGATCAGAAAACTTGCCGTTTCACGTCCAAACACCAAAGGGAGGGTTTTCGCATTTATCTGCCGGTCTTCATCGATATCGGTATAATCATTGGGGATATTCTGCCCCCCGGCTTCCCATAGGAAAAAGAAAATAAAAATTAAGCATAAGAGCAGGGCATCTGGACTTTTATCCACCGCAAAAACAGCGGCAACAGGACCTGCCGCTTTTACAAATCCGTTAATGACAATCCTGAGATAACTGATTTTCAACAAAAAGCAGTAAATAATTTCCAACAGCGCGCCGCCCAGAAAAATCAGGATACAGACAGGGTTTAAATACCAGGCACCCAGCAAAGCTGCAACAGACCAGAAACCTGCCCATACAGCAGCGGATTTCAGGCTGATCACGCCCTGGGCAAGGGGGTGCCGGATCAGGATTGAGTCCAGATCAGTTCCTTTTTGGTCAGCCGGCCGAATATTCTTTTTATCATCCCTGTATCCGGCAATATCATTGAGTGCATAAACTGCCGTATAGCCGGAAAAAACCGTAATAATCCCTGCCAGGACAACCTTTGGACCGGGAAAATGCCCAAGATAAACCAGGGCGGCAAAAACAGGTGCCATCATATCAAGTACGCCATGATGGGTACGTGACAGCGCAAAAAAAGATTGAAGTTTTGCCGGAACTATCGTGTCATAAAAGGACATTGCAGATTTCAATTACCACCCCACCAAAAGGAGAATTAAGCATCAAATACCGTATTAAGGGCCCCTAAAGCCAAGTCATCACCCTGTCTAAAGCCGCATTCCCATGCAGTGATTCTTTGAAATTATTGTTGTAGATAACCAGATCTTTATAGTAGAACGCCATAAACATACAAAGGCTGCATCAAAGCATCTGTGAACCCATTGCAATAATCACGCATGGACAAAAAGTATAAACGGATCAGGTTAAAACTTCAAGAAATTAGTGACTAAAGCGCCTGGAATAAAACCATAGACAGGGGGTCTCAAGGAACCGGATGACACACAATATCTCTTCGAGTGAAATTGAAAAATTCAACGATTTTGCAACCGACTGGTGGGATGAAAACGGAAGAATGAAATCTCTTCATGATATCAATCCCTTAAGGCTTGAATACATTATGCGGCAAACGGATCTTAAGGGAAAACGGGTGCTGGATGTGGGTTGCGGCGGCGGAATACTCACTGAAAGGATTGCCCGGCAGGCTGCCGAGACCCTCGGTATTGATGCATCCTCACATATGACGGAAATTGCCCGGACCCACGCAAAACAATCAAATATTGACATCCGCTATATCAACACAGACATTGAACATATCACCCGGTTCACGAAAACCGGTTTTGACGTTATTCTCTGCATGGAACTGCTTGAACATGTGCCAAACTATGAATCGGTCATTGGTGCATGTAAAAAAGCTCTGAATCCCGGGGGGATCGTTATTTTTGCAACCATCAACCGGAATCTGATGTCTTTTCTTCTGGCTGTGGTGTGTGCGGAATATGTTCTGGGGCTTCTGCCAAAGGGTACCCATGACTGGGCATCATTGATCAAACCTTCTGAATTGAACAGGGCCTGTTCTAAGGCTGGATTAAAACAGGTTGATATCACGGGGTTTTCATACAACCCGATTACCCGGAATTATTATTTATGTAAAAATTCCATGGTTAACTATCTGGCAAGCTTCACTGCTGTTTGACCAATTCGGTGACTCGGTTGTTATGCCCGGGAGCGCGGGCGTCCCGCCCGCTTTAAAGATGCAGGCGGGACGCCCGCGCTCCCAGGTTAACTTATTTCGGACTCATTCCTAAAACTCGATGGATCGGCTGCAATCACATGAGAATGAGAACCAATCCCCTAATTTTTAAACAGGCTTTTACAGGCCCTTAAGAAATGCAATCCCCTGCCTGATAACGTCAAAATCCATTTCATGGCGTTCACATTTATTCCCGATGCCTTGGGGCATGGTAAACGTTAACCTGCCCCCCAAGTGCTGCCGGAATTCTTCAAGCCCGTTTTCTATTTCAAGGCGACCTGAAGCGTCTGTGGCCTCCAGATATTCGCTCCAGACCGGGAGACCGCAATTGATCAACGATGTGATGAGACGGTCAAGTTCATCCCGGGAAATCAGGGACATCTGCCATGCATAGTAGGAATCGAGAGCAATGCCAACCGATACGGCCTGGCCGTGTCCCATGGCAAACCCGGACAGCATTTCAAGCTTATGGCCAGACCAATGTCCGTAATCCAGCGGCCGTGATGACCCTGTTTCAAAGGCGTCACCACTGTGGGCGATATGATCAATATGAAGCCGGGCGCATCTTTCAATGGTTTCTTCTATGGCCTTTGAATCCCTTTGTTTCAGCAATGCGCTGTTCTTCTCAAGAAATAAAAAAAAGGACTTATCGCGTATCAAAGCAATTTTAAAGGCCTCCGCCACCCCTCCGATAAAATGCTCAAAGGGCAGAGTTTCCAAGAAATCATAGTCATTGATCACCGCTATGGGCAGATAAAATGTGCCGATACAATTTTTTTTGCCATATTGATTGATGCCGTTTTTAACACCAATGCCGGCATCATTCTGGGCCAAGGTTGTCGTGGGAACCCGTACCAGCTGTATCCCCCTATGGAAGATGGAAGCGCTGAATCCGGCCATATCCAGAAGGGCTCCCCCGCCCATGGCAATGACCACGCCATGCCTGTCTATGCCGGAATCATCCATATTTTTTGTTGCCCGGTGCACATGGTCCCAGGAATTTTTTACCTGCTCACCGCCGGGAAAGACCATAGGTTCCCAGGCCAAGCAAACAAGATCCTTGTGGAATTCAAACCACTGAGCAATATCATTTAAAAGCTGGGGGTTCTGGTGGGTCAACCCGTCATCAATCATCACCACTACTTTCCTTGGCCCGGTCTGGTTTTTACCGGCAAGGGTGTTGATGAGAACGGGATTGCCAGTGTTAAAAATATCCCGGGTGAAGCAGATCGGGTAATGATACGCCTGATTAAATGTCAGCGGGACAATGGTCTCCTGGGTGTGGTCTTCTTGTAACGCTATTTTATTGTTCATAATTAAACCAAAAACCCATATTTTTCCATTACGGGTTTTAACGTCTCAATACTTTTCACTCCGGCCTCGCAAGGGGCTTCGGTATAGGTATAAAGTTCAACACAAACATCTTTGGTGTAGTTGAGTTCTCCGAGTCGTTTAAAAAATGCATCATAGTCTATGGCACCCAGGCCGGGGATGAGATGGTGGTGCTTTCTTGTGGACGCAATATCTTCAATGTGGATATGGCCGATTTTATCAAACAGAGTGTCAAGGGCTGCTTCCGGCGCCTCACCCACACAGTAAAAGTGCCCCACATCAAAGTTAACCCCCAGGTTTGGGGATGAAAAATCCTTGATAAACGAACTCATCTGGCTGCTGGTTTCTATTAAAAGATCGGGTTCCGGCTCAATGAGGATGGAGACGCCCAAGGCCTCTGCTTTGGGAATTACCTGTTCAAGCCCCTGGCGGAACAGTTTCAATGATGCGTCCCGGCTCATTTCAACCGGAGGTCCGCCGGGAGGTACTGAGATACACGGGCTTCCCAGGGAATGGGCGATATCCAGACAGTTAAGTGTATGGTCGATTCTCTCCTGCCGTCTTGATTCATCCGGCTCTATCCAGGAAGGAAGCCAGGTATTGCCCACGGCAAAAAGAGTGAAGCAGTTGAGGTTGGTAATCGTTAAATTTAGCGATTTAAGTAATTGCTTTAATTCTTCAAGATCCTGTTTGTTTGCATCCGGGGGATACAAATGGGGTCTGTCGCACATGATCTCCACCCCCTTAAATCCTGTCTGAGCGATCAATTTAACTGCCTCGGAAAGAGAATACTTAACAAACGCATTGGTGCTGTAAGAAAATACCATTATTCCACATCCTCATTTTAATCATTGCGTGACGCGCTTTTCACCATAAATACGTTTAAGGCCATATCATGTCAAGGGCAATCAACCATCTCAACTGGGTGTTATGGGCGTTTTTCCAGGGCCGGTAAAATAACCGGGAAAACAAAGAAGAGTTTGACAGAACTAAATTCAAATTGTATTGTTTTTAAGAAAAATCGTAAGTTAATCGGTCAAGCAAAGGAAAATGTCATGATACTTCACTTGGACCCCGCCCTACTTGCAAGACTTCAATTTGCCTTTACCATATCGTTCCATATTTTGTTTCCAGCCTTTACCATAGGCCTTGCAAGCTGGCTGGCCGTGGTGGAATGGCGATGGCTGAAAACCGGTGATGAGACGTACAGGGATGTCTACCGGATGTGGGTAAAGATATTTGCCGTGACCTTCGGTATGGGGGTTGTCTCCGGTATCGTTCTTTCCTACCAGTTCGGCACAAACTGGTCCGTCTTTTCCGATAAAGTCGGCAATGTTCTGGGCCCTCTTCTGGGGTTTGAAGTGCTGACCGCCTTTTTCCTGGAAGCTTCTTTTCTGGGAATCATGCTGTTTGGATGGAACCGCGTCAGCCCAAAAATGCATTTTACCGCCACAGTGATTGTGGCCTCAGGCACCCTGGTCTCCGCGTTCTGGATCCTATCAGCCAATTCCTGGATGCAGACCCCCCAGGGATTCTTTATAGGCGATGACGGCCTTTACTATCCCCTGAACTGGCTGGCCATTATTTTTAATTCATCCTTTCCCTATCGCATGATCCATATGGTGGTTGCGGCATACTTGACAACGGCCTTTGCCGTAAGCGGGGTCGGCGCCTTTTATCTGTATCGCAAAAAATTCACCGACCAGGCAAAGGTCATGTTCGGCATGGCCATGCTCATGGCGATATTTGTTGCGCCGCTCCAACTCCTGTTCGGAGACCTTCACGGCCTGAACACGTTCAAGGAGCAGCCGGTCAAGGTGGCCGCCATGGAGGGCCTGTGGGAAACCCAAAAGGGTGCGCCGCTGGTATTGTTCGGCTGGCCGGATGAAGAGAGGGAAGCCACCCGGTTTGCCATTGAAATCCCTAAAGTGTCCAGCCTTATTCTCACCCATCACCCGGACGGAGAGGTCAGAGGCTTAAAAGAATGGCCGGCAGACCGCCGCCCACCGGTTGCGCCTGTTTTCTGGTCCTTCCGGATCATGGTGGGCGTGGGTATGCTGATGATTCTGACCGGAGTTCTTGCCCTTTTTCTGTATTTTAGAAAGCGCCTGTTTGACTGCCCGTGGTTTCACCGCTGGTGTATGCTGATGACGCCGGCCGGGTTTATTGCGGTTCTTTCAGGATGGTTTGTAACGGAAATAGGCCGCCAGCCGTATATCGTATATAACTCTCTTTTAACGTCTGAATCCATTTCCCCGGTGGCAGGTATCCATATCAGTCTTTCGCTGCTTGCCTTTATCATCATATATGGTTTAGTGTTTGGTGCCGGCATTTATTATATCATCCGCCTTGTCCAAAAAGGACCGGTTCCCGAAGCGGAAATCCCATACGGCGGCCATGGTATTGAAGCCCCACCCCTTGTTTCAGATGTTGTAACGGCAAAAGGAGAAGACCATGTTTAGTTTTGAAGGGTTCATTGATCTGCCTCTTATCTGGTATGCATTGATCGGTACTGCCATTTTTTTATATGTTCTGCTGGATGGATTTGATCTGGGTATCGGCATCCTGTTTCCCTTTGCACCGTCTGAAAAATGTCAGGACCGCATGATGCAATCCATTGCCCCGTTCTGGGATGGGAATGAAACCTGGCTTGTGATGGGCGGCGGCGGACTTTTTGCCGCGTTTCCCCTGGCCTACGCCATTTTGATGCCGGCGTTCTACATTCCTGTCATCTTGATGCTCCTGGGTCTGATTTTAAGGGGGGTTTCCTTTGAATTCAGGTTCAAGGCCCACGACCGATCCAAAAAGCGCTGGGGCTATGTTTTCCATTTGGGTTCCCTGGTTGCCACACTCACCCAGGGAATGATACTGGGCGCGTTTGTCCAGGGAGTCAGCGTCACCGGCAGAACGTTCAGCGGCGGAGCATTTGACTGGCTCAATGCGTTCAGCGTCATGACCGGGGTTGCCTTGGTGGCCGGTTATGCCCTCCTGGGTGCTGCCTGGTTGATTATGAAAACCGAAGACGTGACCCAGGAGTGGGCTCGTAAATGCACCGGATATCTGTTCTGGCATGTGGCCCTTTTCATGGGTCTGGTAAGCCTTTGTATGCCGATCATGGATACCAGAATCCGAGAGTTGTGGTTCGATCCGGTCAATTTCATTTTTCTCAGTGTCATGCCGGTCTCGTGCCTGGTCCTGTTTTGGATGCTGTGGAAGGATCTTCGCAACAAAAATGAATACCGGCCCTTTTTCCTGATTCAGGGAATTTTTTTGATGAATTACATCGGCATCGGCGTCAGTACCTGGCCCTGGCTGGTGCCCTACCGGGTGACCTTTCGCCATGCAGCCGCCGCACCGGAATCACAGTCCCTTCTGCTGATAGGGGCAGTGATCATGTTGCCGGTTGTGCTTGCCTATACCGGTTATTGTTACTGGATATTCCGGGGCAAGAGTTCCCATGAAACCTCCTACTGACAACCTCAAACAATGGCTCTGGTTTGCGGCGCTCTGGTGCGGCGGACTGCTGTCTGTTGCCCTGATTGCCGCCATTACCCGCTGGATTGTCCGGCTGTGAAAAATGATTCCTTTTGAAAAGATATAAAATGAGCTCCTTGAAACGTCGCCAATTTTTAAAAACCCTGTCTTTAACGCCTTTATCCCTGTCTTTATTTCTCCCTGCCGCCAAAGCAATGGATTGTAACGTACTGCATCCCTTGATGCCGCCGCAAACTCAGTTCCAAGGCCAATGTCCGGTTTGCGGTATGGTTCGGCCAATGTGGGCGCGAACCTGGATCAAGTTTAAGCCTCTTCAGGGCGTAGAACAGGTCTGCTCTTTTCATTGTCTGGCCGACTGGATTATAAAAACAGGCCAAACCCCAACCGATATTATGCTCGCTGTGTATCACGAACCCGGAAAGATGATACCTGCAGACAAAGCGTTTGTCGTTTTGGGGTCGACTGCGGCAGGCACCATGAGTCCGGTGTCCAAAATCGTGTTTGATGACAAGACCAAGGCCATTGAATTTGCCGAGAACTGCGGTGGTGACGTCGTTGATTTCCCGGGTGCACTTGCTGCGGCTAAATCCAGCGTCTTAAAAGAAAACAAGATGGTCAAGGCCCGGCAGCTTAAAAAGGGCAAGATCGTTGAACCGTCCGAGACAGACAGATGTCCGGTCTGCAATATGTTTCCGGCCCGCTACCCCTATGGCAAATGTCAGATACAAATAAAAAATGGGAAAACATACCACTTCTGCTCGACCCAGTGTTTATTCGCATTTATGGGAAAGCAGTCCCTGTATGTGGATACGCCGGTGGAACCTTTTTTAATTTGGGTGGTGGATCGCAATTCCGGCATGTGGACCAGTGGCCGAACCGCATTTTATGTGATCGGATCGTCAAAGGTATTCGGCCCCATGGGGTATGAGGCGTTTCCCTTTAACTCAATCGCCGAAGCATCAGGCTTTGCTGCTGAAAACGGCGGCACTGCCGTCGGCTATGGTGGGGTCAGCGTTGAAAAAATTGTGCCGGGGTGGCGGTATCCTCCCAAGGTATATAAAACAACTGAATGATCAAAAAAGGGCTGCAATCCCATCCAAAAGAAGAGATGCGGCCATGCCGATCATGAGCATGCCGGAAAAAAGATCAAAGTGCCGCCGGTAACGGCGGGCGATGACAGAGGCTCCCGTACCCAGAAGCAGCAGTCCCGGCAGTGTTCCCAGACCAAATGCAAGCAAAAACAATCCGCCCTCCATTGGCCGGCTGGCAGCCAATGCCCTTGAAAAGGCAGCAAAAGACAGGCCGCAAGGAATGAAGCCCATAAACATTCCGGTAATGACCATTAACCAGCGATCGGATCTTTGGAAGGCTGAACGAACAATAAAACGGTAACCCGGTATTATCTGGGGATTCGACACCATAAGCCATTCAGACTGCCCCAGGATGCCCAGCTGGCCAAGGCCAAAGAGGGCCAGAAAGATGCCTGCCAGCAAAGAAAAAACCAATTGTATGCGGGCCAGGGTTGCCAGGTAGTCAAGACCTGTAACCGAGGCAAGTTTTGCCAGCGCCAGGCCAAGACTCCCCATGAGGACACCAATGCCTGTGTAGGTTATAATCCGGCCGGCATGGTAACATAGATGGGAATCGAATTTCCCTGATTTACCGGGAAACGCAAGGACAAGCGGACCACACATGCCGAGGCAATGGCCTGTTCCGGAAAGGCCCAACAAAAATAAGGATAACAGGGAGGATGCTTGCATCATTCAAGGGTTCCATTCGTGGGACATGAATTGATTTGGGTTGATTATCACTTTTGAGTATAGTACCGAGGGATTGGTATTGCGTCAACCAAGGAAGCGTCTGCTTAAAAAATAAGGAACGGGTCTTAAGTAACTTGGACATGTTACTATATCCGGGAGCGCGGGCGTCCCGCCTGCATGTTCGCAAGTATTGTAAAAATGCGAACGAGACGCCCGCGCTCCCAGGTTAAGTTATTTCGGACTGATGCCTAAAGATAATTTGAAAAAGCTTTGCACCCAAAAAAGGAGGGAATTTGCTAAAGCGCTTCACTAAACAAATAATGGGTACCATGGCACTTTTATTTACATTTGCGCTGGTATTGCTGCCTGTAGCGGGAGCTGACGCTTTCGACGGGAAACACCCCCAGAGCGGCCTCAAGCCCTTAGACGAAAACAGGCAATTGCAGGTAAGTCCCGGGGATCGTTGTCCGGTTTGCGGCATGACTGTCATTCAGTATCCAAAATTTAATTGTGCCATCCAGTTAAAAAATGCAACCACTTATTATTTTTGCACGACCGGTTGTATGATTCGTTCTTGGATGCACCCTGAAATATATCTGGGTACGTCAAAGGATATGCTTGAACGCCCCATCGTTAGAGAATACTTTTCCGGACGGCAGATTGACGGCCGTGACGCAATCTTTGTATATGGTTCGGATGTCATTGGCCCCATGGGGCCGGCCCTCGTTCCTGTTCTGGATGAACGTCACCTGGAGGTTTTCAAAAACCGGCATGGCGGTAAAACCCAGGTTCTTCTCAAGGACCTGAATGATGACAAGTGGTATGAAATGACAGGCAAAAAAATAGCAGAATAAATGAAGCGTGAACCCTGCGACCGATTGGACACATCCAGATATGGCCTGATGGTGATAACCCTGGTAAGCTTTATTGCTCTTGCTGTTATAACCATACTCACTATCCATCGCGATTCCCGGCAAACAACCCAGATGTGGATCACCTATTTAGCACTCCATACCCCTGCCGTTCTTCCATCAGGCCATGCATTACGAAATAGCGGTTATTCAGGTCCGGCAATTGACCGGCGTCACAGTCCGTATTTGCCATTGATGGATTTTTCCCTGGAAAGCATCATGGTGGGCAGCCTCAAACCGGAAAAAGGAGGGATGCCATTAAAAGACTGATGTTTAATACCATGCAGATATGGGCCTTCAGGGATCTTTTGCGGCGGCCTTTTGAATCCCTTCTCCTTGGCATCACATTGACATTGACGGTTGCAATATTGGGGACCCTGCTGCTGTTTCCACGGGCCCTGCATGATACGCTCAACACCTTATTAAAAACGACACCCGCCATTATCCTGAGACGCCTTGATGCCACAGGTTTTTCTCCCTTGCCGGTTCAGGCGTCGGTCCTGGCTGCAGAAAACGTTGTCGGGGTTATTTCCGTAAGGCCCAGAATCTGGGGCTTGGTCAATGGCCCGTATGGACCATTGACCATCGTGGGGGTATTAGAAAACAAAATACCCAAAGCCCTTGCCGGCAGCTTGACCAGATTGCCGGAGCCGGGTCAGGTGATCATCGGCTTTGGCGTTTCCACCGGACCATCTACCGACACCCTGAATTTGAACGGCGAAATCAGCCGGAACTATCAGGTCATTGATCGGTTACCTGAAAAAACAAGCATGTTTACCCACGACCTGGTACTGATGAATCCTGAGGATGCCCGACAACTGATCGGCCTTCCCCAAGGCTATGCCTGTGACCTGGCCATTGACGTTTTCCATGAAAATGAGCAGGACGCCATCTTGTCAGACCTAACCGCTTCATTTTCCTGGCCGGTGAAATGTGTCACAAGATTACAGAGCCAAGGGCTTTATGCAGGCCGTTTGAATCGCGGCAGGACGCTTGTGGCCATTGCAGTGATTCCTGCTGTGCTGGCGTTGTGTCTTCTGGTTGCGGTAAACACCCGAAAATCAATGGGCCGGCAATCGGATCTTGGCATCATGAAGGCAATGGGCTGGACCACAGGTGATATTGTCCGATTTCAACTGTATCGGGAATTATCTGTCTGCCTGCCTTCGGCCGTTGTGGGCATCTGCCTGTCTTTTGTTCTGGTATACGGACCCGGCGCAGGCTGGGCCGCTGATTTCTTTCTTGGCTGGAACACCCTGCCCCCTTCCCTTTACCTTGAACCTACGGGCGCTGCAACCGTTGTGCTGGAAATGGCAGGGTTGATGCTGGTACCCATGCTTGCGTCGGCTTTTTTACCGGCATTAAAAGGGGCAACCGCCGATGTTCATGATATGATCAAAGATGCAGGCAGTCGATGAGTTCAGCAATTACATGCCACGATATCTGCGTTGTCTTCCCCATGGGAAACAAAAAAAAACGCAGTGTACTGGACAAGATCAATGTCCGTTTTCAGGCAGGAAAAATAAACATTATCACCGGCCCTGTTGGTGCCGGAAAAACCACCCTGCTCAATATCCTGGCAGGACTCACCCGGCCGACATCGGGGGAGGTGATTGTAAACGATGAAAGGGTTTCCCGATGGACCGGACCCCACAGGGAACGATGGCGGCGGCAAGCGGGCATTGTTTTTCAACACGATCATCTTCTCCATGACTTAACGGTGCTGGAAAATATCATGCTGCCCTTGATCCCCCTGGGTCAGCCCCTGTCCACATGCCGACGCCAAAGCATGGAAGCACTTAAAAAAGTAGGGCTGTTGCACCATGCCGGCAGCTTGGCCAAATCCCTTTCAGGGGGGGAACGCCAGAAAACAACCATTGCCAGGGCAATCGTAAACCAGCCGAGCTTTATCTTTGCGGACGAACCCTTTGCTCACCTGGATGATGACAGCAGCAGACAGATGATGGTTCTGCTGTATCATCATGCCTGTCAAGATGCGGTTGTGATCGTTGCAGCCCATGGTTTAAACCAGGATACACTCCCGGAAAACGCCCTTTGCTACCGGCTGAAAAACGGTGTACTAAACCTTAATGATCGAGTAAACCCATTGAGTTCCTGAGGCGTATCATGTTTTGGCACCCCCTATTGCTGGCCGTCATATCATCACAATTTATGGCACTGCTTCTGTTGCTTGCGGCCTGCCCCGCATGGTTGAACACGGCACTGAACTGGGATCCGCTTGTCGCCGACCATCGGCAATTGTCGCTGGAAACTAAGGCCGAAGGCGCCTCCATACTGGGAAGAGCCGCTTTCGGGTTATTCTTATTTTCCGGGTTGCTGCTTATTTTCGGTATTGCCAATATCTTTCATGAGGATATTCCCGGCGCAATGTGCGGTACCGGCGTGTGTCAGGCAATGTCCGCCGATGGCAGCACTCGATTGCTGTTGTATAACGGTCTCTTAATAATATTGATGAAACTATGGTATGAACTGGACAAGCTCAATCGAA
The DNA here is from genome assembly GCF_963675255.1 of uncultured Desulfobacter sp. Lineage (GTDB taxonomy): Bacteria > Desulfobacterota > Desulfobacteria > Desulfobacterales > Desulfobacteraceae > Desulfobacter. The sequence goes on along the minus strand of NZ_OY775937.1, from coordinate 2,142,587 downwards.
TGCTTGCTGAAATGCCGTTAACTGAAATATCCGCCCGCCTGTTCCTGACCGTTCCCGTGGTGGCTGTATTAACATTAAAACAAACCTATGACTCATTTGCAGGGATCAGGCCGAACCAGCCGGTCGACTGCTGTGCTGTTGTTTACGATCAATTTTCAACCATAGAACAGGCAACCAGTATTTTCGGTCTGGGGGATAATGTGTGGCTCATTGCTTTCATTGTGCTTAACACGCTGCTTTTAATTGTGTCAGTGGCCTTAAGCGTTTCAAGGATTGACCATCCCTGGGAAAGATCCGCACTGGCCGCCATCACCTGGCTGTGGCTGCCGGCGTCAGCACTGATACTGGTTAATGTTCTGTCAGCCTATCACTATGAAGTGCTTCATCACCATTGCCCATGGTGCCTGTTCCTTCCCGAACATCATCTGGTCGGTTATCCGCTTTATGGCGGGATGGCCTTTATAGGAATGGAGGGGTCTACACTCTTCATACTTCCCCTTTTAGTGAAACACGACACCGGCATTTACCGGATCGCATTGAGTCTTGGCCGTCAGGCAGCAAAAAAAATCATCATGGCACAACTTCTTTTTCTGATTATAGCCGTTCTGCCGGCCATTGTATGGCGGCTGCGCTATGGTGTATGGATGTCTGGATAAAATCCCAAAAAGCATCTGTATTCCTCTTGTCAAATCACGGTAAACGGGATAAATTATTCGTTTAAATCTTTGAACAGATAGCTATTTTTACACAATATTCTCAACCTAATGTCAAATACCGGGAACTTGAAGTGAAAAAGAAAGTGATGGAATTTATGAAAATACGATCTGCAATCATCCTTTTATTTTTTGTATTACTGTCCACCGCATCTGTCTACGCAGCAGGAGGGGGAGGCTCGGACTCTCATAATGCGCTTGTTAATTTTCCGCCAAGTTTTGCCAGTTACCATGATGCTGATATCAAAGGGGTGGTAGCAATCCTTAAACACCGTATCATTCATACGCCATTTAACCTGGCTGCCTTTCTAATTTTTTCGGCCGCTATTCTCCACACCTTTCTGAGCAGTAGATTTCTCTACTACGCACATAAATGGAAGGCGGAACACCAAAAAGAAATTGAAGCAGGAAAGGCCTCGGAAAACTCCACCAGACTCGGTGCAGAAATTTTTCACTTTCTGGGCGAAATTGAGGTTGTTTTCGGCCTTTGGGCTGTAGCGCTGGCTGCTGCGATTGTTCTCTTCTATGACTGGCACACCTTTATCAGCTATATAAGCGGCGTGAACTACACTGAGCCGATGTTTGTCGTGGTCATCATGACCCTTGCTTCCTCCCGCCCTATTTTAAATCTTTCAGAAAAAATAATGAGCCGTGTTGCAGCGATTTTCAAAGGTACATTGGCAGCCTGGTGGCTGACAATTATGACCCTGGGTCCCATCTTAGGCTCATTTATCACGGAACCTGCAGCAATGACGATTTCGGCCATGCTGCTTGCCCGCAAATTTTATGAACTTAACCCCCATAACGCGCTTAAATACGCCACCATAGCCCTTCTTTTTGTCAACATTTCGGTTGGCGGAACCCTTACCAATTTTGCCGCGCCACCGATCCTTATGGTGGCAACGCCCTGGGACTGGAATCTGACATTCATGCTCACTAACTTTGGCTGGAAAGCTGTTATTGGCATTGTTATTTCCAACGCACTGGTTTTCCTGGTGTTCAAAAAAGAATTTTCCAAGCTTGAAAGGGACTTCAAGCTGTCTGTGCTGAAAAATGAAATCACAGACAAATATATTCATAGCGATGCGCTCAAAAAAAATCTGAGAACCGCAGAACAGCGGATCGGCAGCGATCTGCAGCAAGAATTCCAGAAAATTAAAGACTCTGCCAAAGCGTCCGCAATGACAGACTGTTACATGGATGACACGGATTGCACTTTATTGGAGGAGAGCTTTGAGCAGGAGTTTGAGGACCTTAAGATTCAACAAATGAGTGTTTCCGTCCCGGGTCTGCTTCCCAGAGATAAAAGACCCACGCTCAACAATCCGAACTGGGACAAACGTTCCGGAGATGTCCCCGGATGGATTATAGCTGTCCATGTTGCTTTTATGATTTGGACCATTGCCAATGCACACTACCCGGCTATCTTTGTTTCCGGCCTGCTCTTTTTTATCGGTTTTAGCCATGTTACCTGGCCGTTTCAGAACAATATCAACCTGAAGTCCCCAATGCTGGTCGGCTTTTTCCTGGGCGGACTGGTTATCCACGGCGGCCTTCAGGGATGGTGGATCGCCCCGGTGCTTGGCAGCCTTGGAGAACGTCCTCTCATGTTGAGCGCCATGTTACTCACGGCCTTTGACGACAATGCCGCCATTACCTATCTGAGTACTCTGGTACCTGGTTTCACCGACAGCCTGAAATATGCAGTGGTGGCTGGTGCTGTTACCGGCGGTGGTCTTACCGTAATTGCCAATGCACCGAACCCGGCTGGACAGGCCCTTCTAAAAAATTATTTCAGTAACGGTATCTCGCCCTTACTACTACTCACCTATGCACTGGTACCTACGATAATTATGGCCCTTTGTTTTCTTTTTCTATAACGGCCATGGCCCACCTGGTCTTTCACCGAGGTTAGGCCACAACAAATCATGAAAGAAACTAACTGGTTAGTTTAGTTCTTTCATATAAAACAGCCATGGGCTGACCTGGCTTTTCATCGTGGTCCAGCCCACAAGAAAAAATGATTCTTTGGACTCTGTTCCAAAACAATCCTATCACCTGATAATCGCATCCACGTTTTAACCATGGGCCTAACTAAAATGGCCAAGACGGGTCATCTGGGCCAAATCCACATTGTCAGCCTCTTTACAACAATTCTAAATTTGAGTCGGTCTGCCATCTTGCTCGTGCTCTTGCTCGAAAATACTCAGAGCAAGAGCAAGAAAAAAGCAAGCAGGAAAGATAATACTTTAATAAATTTAGAATTGCTGGCCTCTTTATAAAATTCTTTAAAATCAGATTCTGGTGTGATATTACTATTCCTTGAATATTCCCTGAATAATTTTTTCAATCTGTTTTTTCTATTTTTGGGGAGTTAGTATGGTCTGTTTCCCAGAACAATTGGGCTGTTTATCTATATTCACCCTCATTATAATCTGTGTTCGTGGTATTGCAGGTCCAGCCTGCAAGACTGCACAGCCCACACACCCCCCTAAGAAAACAAAGCTTTTTTCGGTTTATGACCGGATCAAGCCCAATGTGATATTCTGGACCAATGTATTTACCCAATACGCCCGGGGCCGAATAAGGCCGATGATCGGAATAAAACCTTCCAAAATATGGTTTAAAATTTTCATGCGTATTCAAGGCGTTATCATGGGAGCATATTGAAATATGTGCTCATTGTCACAACGAACAAGACGGATGAAAAGGCAAACCATATGGGAGGGTTTATTTTGAGTATGGGCCTAAGATATTATCAACCCGCTGCATCGGTGCTGGCCATGAAGTTACAATTTCTTTGCCCGCCTCCGGCGCTGCTGATTTTGAAAAAAAATTTATTTCCAAGCAATATAAAAAGGAAAAGAAACAATGATTGTTACCCAAATGTTGTACACGGAAGCTATATCAAAAATGAAACCTGGTGACCTTATCGCTTTTGGAGATAAGGGCGAATTTTCAAAAATTATTAAATTTGCCACATTTTCTGATGAGTCTCACTTTGATGTTATCCTCCTTTATTGAACTTTTATATGAAAGAACTAAACTAACCAGTTAGTTTCTTTCATGATTTGTTGTGGCCTAACCTCGGTGAAAGACCAGATCGGCCAGTTCGGCCGTTGGTGCGAATAGAACCGCCTACAAAAGTATATATGCGACTTGACGAAAAACTGGATCATCGCGTAAAAGCCCGCGCGTGAACGCGCTAAGTTCTCTGTCTGAAATGTATAGAATTAATAGTATATAGCACAACATAATTATTGTAATAATTTAAGGTTTAAACCTCTATCAGGAGTAAAAATTAATGAAATCGTTGAGCATTGCCAAAAAAATATGGTTCAGCCTGGGTATCCTGATCATAGGGTATCTTATATCCATGGTCGCCGGATTTTACCTGGGGTTAAAAATAGAAAACAAACTAATCGTGGCCTCTGATGCACTTTTTCCGGCAACCATGCACAGCAACACAGCCTTTAACTCCTTTGAAAAACAGATAAAAGGCTATAATGATGCCATCCTCATGGGAGAAGAATCCATTTTCACCATGACCCGAGAAAAAGCGGATGAAGTCCGTGCCAGCCTTGAATCCGTGATTGAAATGCCCGACATCAGCGAACCCCTTAAAAAAGATATGCAGCAGACCATCAAAGAACTGGCAGCATTTACCCAGACGGCCCAGTCCTATTATGGTGCTATCAGCCGGGAAGAAGCTGAAATGGATGCTGAAAAAATGGGTGCGTTAGCGGCTCAAACCCAGGTGATTGAGAAAAAACTCACCCAGTACAAAACCGAACTGACACAAGCCCTCAAGGACAATCTAAACCATATCGGCAAATCATCAAAAAACCAGAGGATGATGAACATCTGGTTGTTTTTTGCCGTGGTTATCGTATCCGTTGCCAGTGCCTGGTTAATCATCACCCGGGCGGTAATCGGCCCAATCAAAAACACCGTTACCATGCTCCAGAACATTGAAGGGGATCTGACCAAACGTCTTGATATCAAAAATAAAGACGAAATGGGTGATGTAGCCAAATGGTTCAACACCTTTATTGAAAACCTCCAGTCCATCATCACTGAATTTACAAAAAATGCCACCTTCCTGAATACTGCCTCAGATACCCTGGTCAACCTTTCCGCCCATATGACCGAAGAATCCCAGGGACTTTCGGACAAATCCAATACAGCCTCCTCCGCAGTCCAGGAAATGAGCGAAAACCTCAACTCAATGGCTGCTGCCATGGAAGAAACCAGTGCCAACACCACAATGGTGGCATCTGCTGCAGAAGAGATGAACGCCACTATTAACGATATCGCCAAAAATACAGACCAGGTCAAAACCATTTCCAATACAGCTGTTAGCCAGGCCCAGAACGCCTCAAACAAAATGAAGGAACTGGTCTCCTCTGTCAAATCCATCGGCATAGTCACAGAGGCGATCACCGATATCTCTGAGCAGATAAATCTTTTAGCCCTGAATGCCACCATTGAGGCTGCCCGGGCCGGTAGTGCGGGCAAGGGATTTGCCGTCGTGGCCAACGAAATAAAAGAACTGGCCCTGCAGACCGCTAAATCCAGCGCAGAGATCAAAAGCCAGGTTCTCGAAATCCAGCAGACCACAGATTCTACCGGTACTGAAATCGACCAGATCACACAGGTGATCGCCACTATCAATGAAAATATCGACACGATTGCTCTGGCCGTGGGGGAACAATCCGAAACCACCCGGAACATTGCAGACAACATTGCCCAGGCATCCCAGGGCATCCAGGAAGTCAATGAAAACGTAAACCACAATTCCACCTCTGCCGCTGAGATTAATAATATCATCCACGAGGTGAATCAATCTGGAACCGAAATTTCAGGCAGTTCCGAAAAGGTAAACCTCAATGCCCAGGATTTGAAGAAAAGAGCTGATGTGCTTAATGGTATTGTGAGCCGGTTTAAAATTTAAAATTCAACCTTCAAATTTAAAATTAAAAATAATTTTTCCCGGGTTCTTGAAATTAACAATCCGGGATATCAAAGCTGCCTTTTTTATCCACTTCTGCCCATGCATGATACAGCAGAAAAAACGGGCAGCCCCCTACAACTAAAACTAAAATCATGCAAAAAAAGGAGAGCAAAGAATGAAAAAAGAACGTGAATGGTTGATCCTCATCACCATGGCGCTGCTCATGATGATCCCCATGTTAGCAGCGTCCCCAGCCCGGGCCGGCGGTGTAAAGGTCATTACCAGTTCAAGTACGCCTGTGGATTCCATTGACCAGGCCGATGTGAAAAAAATTTTCCTGGGTAAAACCAAATCCTGGCCCGATGGAAATCCAGTTGAATTTGTTGTGCTTAAATCCGGTGACGTCCACAAAAATTTCCTTAAATCCTACGTCAAAAAGAGCGCATCCCAGTTTAAAACCTACTGGAAAAAACAGGTGTTTACAGGTAAGGGAAAAAACCCCACAAGTTTTGGTTCTGAAAACGAACTGCTGGCCTATGTGACTGGGAAAACCGGGGTAATCGGATATGTTTCCGCCGAAACAGACACGCCCGGTGCAAAAATCTTAAGTGAACAATAAGGAGATGCATATAAAATGAAAAAAAGAATTATCGGAATTGCTGCAGCAATTATTTTAGCAGGCACCTGCCTGATCACCACCAGCTCATTTGCAGTGGAACTGGGAGGCGTGGATATACATGGGTTTATCTCCCAGGGATTTATCATAAGTGATGAATATAATTACCTAGCACACAATTCCACAGACGGCAGTTTTGAGTATAATGAAGTGGGAATCAATTTTTCAAAAGAATTGACCGAGCAGCTCCGTCTGGGCATCCAGCTCTTTTCAAGGGATATTGGGGATGCCGGAAATAACAAGGTCACCATTGACTGGGCCTATGGGGATTATCGATTCAAGGACTGGCTGGGGTTCCGGGCCGGCAGAATAAAACTACCCCTGGGCCTTTATAATGAAACCCGTGATATTGACATGCTCAGAACCAATATTGTCATGCCCCAGTCCATTTATCCCGACCTGCTCCGGGATACGGTTATTGCTGCCAACGGCGTCGGCCTGTACGGAACTATTGATTTATCCTCTGCAGGCAGCCTGGAATACCAGGCCATTGCAGGTCAGGTCAACATTGACAACGACAGCGGATTTGAAAAATATTTCGAGCACCGCACTGATGTTTTCGATACTGTCGTTACTGGTGACTCAGACTCGGACATCACCTATTCAGGGGCCCTGCGCTGGAACACCCCCCTGGAAGGACTCATCATAGGCATTTCCGCTTTGCAAAGTACCGTTGACACCCCTATGGACGCTGATTTTGGGTTCGGGCCTTTTTCGGGAAATACTGAATCAGACAATACCTTTTATACCGCCAGTATTGAATATACCTGGGAAAATCTTGTAGTCGCCGCCGAATACCAGCGTTATGAAACCGATTCTATCGTGAGCAACTCTAGCCTGACCTTGCCGGAGATCTCCACTACCAGCGAGGGATATTATCTGTCCGCCTCCTACAGATTCACGGACCTATTCTCACTTGGAGCCTATTATTCAGTATTTTACGCGGATAAAAACGATAGGGACGGTGATGACCTTGCTGTCAGGAGCGATGCCTGGGAAAAGGATTTTGCCCTGTCCCTTCGGTTTGACATCAACGAGTATATGATATTCAAAATAGAAGGCCACATGGTCGATGGAACTGCAAGGGTTATTCGTGCCGATGATAACGCGGGTACCGATGAAGATTTTACCTATGGTGTTGCCAAAGTAACCTTCAGCTTCTAGACCATAAAACCATACCGGACTCTATCCATCCAGTGCGGTTACACCGGGCGGGTTTCATAAAAGACCAGTGAACCCGCCCGGTTTCTTTTAAAACAAAATTAATCGTAACAATCCGATTTAACGCTAAAAAATATATTCATGATTTTTAGTAAGGGGAATCACATCCCATGCTTTTTTTTCAGGCCCCGGAACTGGTCATAGGATAATCCAAGATTTGCTGCGGCCTGTTTCTGATTGAACCGGGCTGCGGTCAAGGCCTGGGATAAGCGGAAGCGTTCAAGGGCAAGCACAGCCTTCTTCAACGGCAGGATAGTCAGTTCCGCCAGTGGCAAAGCGGCATCTTCATCGGGACCCAATGCCTTTTGTGTATCTCGAATTAACTTTTTATCAGCAGATAAATCGGCTGCCCGGCTTTCAGCTTGTCCCACTGACGGCGTCCCAGGCCCGGGCAGGGGTCCGTATGGCGATACAAACGGTGAAAAATCAATCCGGGTAATGACCGGGCCGTTTGTTTTATATACAGCGCGTTCCACCACATTTTTCAATTCCCGGATATTACCGGGCCACGCATGGGACTCAAGACTCTGGACCGCTTTTCTCCCAAATTCCGGCACTTGGTCAAACCCCAGTTCAAAGGCCATGCGTCCGGCAAAATGATTGGCAAGCAGCATGATATCCCCTGTGCGCACCCGCAATGGAGGAACATAAATCACCTCAAAAGAGAGACGGTCCAGAAGATCCTGCTTAAAATGGCCAAGCCGGGCCATCTGTGCCAAATCCACATTAGCCGCCCCCACAATGCGAACATCGGTGTGGACAGGATTAACAGCCCCCACCCGCTCAAAGCGGCCGTATTCCACCACCCGAAGAATCTTTTCTTGGACTTCCATGGGGATATTTCCGATTTCATCCAGAAACAGAGTGCCGCCGTCGGCCTGTTCAAACCGCCCGATCCGACGGGTACCAGCCCCGGTAAATGCACCTTTTTCATATCCGAAAAGCTCGGATTCGATCAAGGTGGCACTTAAGGCAGCGCAGTTCAGCGTAACAAAAGGTTTTTGCCAGCGCCGGGATAAAAAATGAAGCCGTGCGGCAGCCAGTTCCTTGCCCGTGCCGCGCTCTCCTAAAATCAGTACAGGTCGCTCAATGGGCGCAACCCGGGAGATCTGTTCCTGGAAATTTAAAAACGTCTCGGACTGGCCCAGAGCTTCGGACATGCTCACAGACCCGGTGCGGTTATCCGTCGAATCGGTATATACCAATTCCATCCCTCCAATAATGGTCAATCAAACTAATTTTTAGTATTTTATACCATAAAACAGCTAATAAAGCCACCCATAAAAACCCCCATAAAAACGTAACTAACTGAAATTAAAAATAAATACAGATATAATATCGTATGGCACACTTTCTGCTGTTAAAAATAACAGGCGCAACAAATTCAAACCCTTATACAAGGAGAATAAAAATGGGTATTTTTACACGATTCAGAGATATTGTATCTTCAAACATTAACGCCATGCTGGACAAAGCCGAAGATCCTGAAAAGATGATCAAACTCATGATCCGGGAAATGGAAGACACCCTGATTGAGCTTAAATCATCCTGTGCAGCGACCATTGCCAATCATAAAAAAGTGGAACGTTTAGGGCAGGAAGCCCGGGAAAAAGAGGCGTTCTGGAACGAAAAAGCAGAACTGGCAGTAACCAAGGGACGCGATGACCTGGCTCGCCAGGCCCTGATGGAAAAACGCAGATTCAGCCAGCGACTGGAAGTGGTGGAAACAGAACTCGTTGACCTTTCAGGCATAGTGGATCAGTACAAAAACGATATCACGGAACTTGAAAACAAGCTGAAATCCGCCCGGGAAAAACAGCGCATGCTGGTCCAGCGACATATCCGGGCCCAGCATAAGAAAAGGGCCAGACAGGAAATCCGCAGGGCAGACTCCACCGAAGTCATTAAGAAATTTGAAGAAATGGAAAATCATATTGAGCGTATGGAAGCCGAAGCTGACCTGGTTGATTTTGGCAGACGCTCCAGCCTTGAAACCGCTTTTGATGACCTGGCGGCAGACGAGGAGATCGAAAATGAACTCAATGCATTGAAATCCTCCCAATCCGGTGCAATTAATGATACAAAATCCTGAGCCTAACTCTGACAATTCCAAAGGAGGAATATGAGCAGCATATTCATTGCAATCATCAATGTCGGCGGGTCAATACTTGCCTTGGTCATTCTGGGAATAATCATCATCGGCATTATCCGGGCAGCCAAAACCGGAAATTTTTCAAAGAATGAGAAAGACTCCCAGGCCGAAGAGACAAGAATGATACAGGACATTTACAATGCCCTGCCAAAAATGGAGGAACGGATTGAAGCCCTTGAAACCATACTTATCGAACGTGGGCACCAAAACCGTTAACAGCTCGTTAACGGTTGTTTTCAACACGCCTGAAAGGATAGAAAATGAGATACCATAAAAACCGTTATCACCGTGCAGGTGCCGGCATGCGGGGGCGGACAAGAGATGGCGGACTCCGTCAGAAAATGGACCGCCTGACCGCATCCGAAGGCTTTTACCGCTCCAGGAGAGGCATTATCTTCGGCGTTTGCCGGGGCTTGGCAGAACATTTCAACTTTTCGGTATTCTGGACCCGGGTTATCGTACTTGTCCTGTTTTTATTCACCGGTTTCTGGCCGGTCGGTGTCCTATATTTTGTTGCAGGACTTCTGCTTAACCCTGAGCCTGTTATTCCGTTGGAAAATGAACGAGACGAAGAATTTTATCAGTCCTATACCCGTTCAAGATCCTCGGCCATCCAGCGGATTAAAAGAAAATTTGACAATATTGACCGCCGGGTTCAGCGCATGGAAGATACGGTCACGTCAAAAGAGTTTGATTTTAAATAAAAATAGTGTTAGGTCAGGGGCAGAACAATAAAACGCATTGTTCTTTTCCTTTTTTTCGCCTGCCCGGCAACGGGCAGGCGTTTTTTTATGTCAGACGCGCCAGGAATCCACTGTGGCAATATCCATCGGCAAGACCATCCCCTTCTATATCCACCTGGAACCAGTCCCCGTTCATGCCGGCCACCGTTACAACCTGTCCGCTACGCAACACATCGACGATATCGTATTCCGTTCCAGGCCCTTCACGAAGCCGGAGCCCCCGGCGTGCGATGACTCTATATCTCGGCAGTTTTTCTTCTTCGATATTTGGCTCAACGGTTCTAACCCGACTTTGTGGGCAAATTCGTGCAGTCGATGCCACCACACCCGCCGTTCGCCCCTGTCGTCCCAACTCCATTTACCGTCGATAAACAAAACAAAATCCCCGGCGACCCCGTATTGGTGATATGAACGCCATGGTTTCGCTTTGGTGACAATACGGCCTTTCCTTGTGCGCCCAATACTGCTGGCGCTGGGGCGACCGGAATCCCTCAAAAAGCCTGAATGGTAATTGCTCATCCTTAAATAATTTTGTAATTGAAACTACCTTTTCCCGAAATACGGGATGTAAATGTTCCATTTTGGCTTCTCTTCTCATCAGAACCCTCCTTTTTTATTTTGATGACATTGCGGTACCAATGTCAGGGTCTTTTTTGCATGAGCCTTAATGGTGGTATCTGAAAACCACTATGAAAAACGTAAGCGTGAATCAGACAACCCGAGATTAATGCATACCCCTCAAGCCATTTAAGAAAGAACAAGTAGGCATCATTGGCGAAGAAACAAGCCTGCTTGTTCTGCCCCCCTTTTGAATAATGTTAAAAGGGATGTTGGGGACTACTAGTCTTGGACATCTTAGCATAATGCCAATTTACACTGATTTGAAAGATGATACAAATTAGAAAATCGTGACCACTCCCCAATGTTATGCTCGTTCTAATGGTTTTTCAACATAGTTACAACCAAGATTAAATGCACAGTATGGGTTCACACAAGAATGGATAGCATTTCAGCGCGGTAGGTGGGTACGCTTTTTGTGCCCACCGGTTGTCCATAAACTTGGACCCATCTGATAATTGAAATACCAGGCCGAAGGCGGGCCGGGGTTCCCTGCATGTTTTAAAATGATCCGGAAATATTCCGCCAACCCGGTAAAAGATATTCAACTTCTCCTGAAATGGGCCTTTTTTAATTACCTTATCGGTAATATGGACGGACATGTCAAAAATTTGTCCTTTCTCTACTATAAACGGCAGATTCGCCTGGCCCCTTTTTACGATTTGATCTGTACAGAAATTTATAAAGACCTGACAAAAAAAGCAGCTATGAAAATCGGAAACGAAAACCGGCCGGACTGGGTCATGGAACGGCATTGGACAGGCATGGCCGATGATATCAGGCTTTCTCCCAATGTCCTGAAAAAAGAGCTGTTAAGACCATAAATTTATTCAAATCCCAAAAAAAGAAGGGGTAATGAAACTAATGATCTGCGGCAAGGTCGGTTTCTAATTCAGGGGGACATAGAGGTCCCCTGAATTCGTTATACCCAATGGTCTGAACAGGCCATTTTAATAGCCAAATCAACAAAACTGAGTCAAGAGCAGACTTGACCCTTTTATTAGGCCCCGATACCGTAGATGGTCGGAAGCAACCAGGAAAGCGTAATCCACATTATCAGGACCAGCGGCACGCCAATTCGAAGAAAGTCATTGAAGTGGTATTTTCCTGCGTTCATGACAAGTAGATTGGTTTTGTAGGCCATAGGGGTGGCATAGCTCATGTTTGCACCGAACAGTACCGCAAGGACAAACGGTTCGGGTGGTTGCCCCATTTGGGTAGCAATGGAAACGGCGATGGGGGTGCCAATGACCGCTGCTGCATTGTTGGAAACGATGTTGGTAAGAATGCCTATCAAAAGCATCAGCCCGCTGATCACGAAAGTCGGCGAAGTGTCCCCTGCCAGAGTCACAAAAATTTGTGCCAGGTAATCCGCACCGCCGGTCTTGAGCAGCGCAACGCCGATGGCGAGACTTGCGGCCACGATAAGGATGACCTGCGCATTCAGTGCATTCGTGGCATCTCGCCATTCCAGGCATCCGGTTAAGATCATCATCAGCGCTCCGAGCGGTGCGCTGATAGCGATGGGCAGAAACCCTACGGCGGCCGAAACAACAATGCCCAGCATAATGAGCAGGGCCACCGGTGCCTTCCCTTCAAAAGGCAGATCCGTCGTGGCATCGAGCACGAGAAAATCCTTTTCTTTTTTGAGACCGGCGATCTGTTCCCGGGGGCCCTGAACCAGGAGGATATCCCCGCCCCTCAGACGGATATCCCCGATTTTATCGTATAACTTTTTCGGGTGCCTGTTCGCCCTGTGTATGGCCAGCGCAATCATCCCGTATCGATCTGCGAATCGAATTCCGTTAAGAGTTCTTCCCGCAAACCGGGAGCCTTCAACAAGAACAACCTCCGCGATCTGCTGATTTTCATCCTCTAACGGGTGCTCATCGTCAACAGGTGCGACCATGGCGTCATCCGCATAGAGCGTTCCCCCCAGCACCTTTTCAAATTCCTTCAGACGATCGGGCGTGTCACGGATAATCAGGTGATCGCCAGCTTTCAGTACCAGGGTGGGAAAAGGTATCAGGAAGTTGTTAAGCCCGCGTTCTACGCTCATGACTTTCATGGACCCATCGACTTTTTTTCTGGCTTCGGCCAGCGTCATTCCTTCAATCGGGGTTCCTTCTATAATGACAAGATGGGCGGAAAAAACCCTGAGAGAGGTGTCTGCCAGGGTTGGTTTACGCTCCGGTATAATCCGAGGCGCAACGAGCCAGAGATAAGCGATGCCGACGCTTCCGGCAATGGCCGCCGGCACCATGAAATCGAACATATCCATCCGCTTTAAGCCCATGTCTGAGGCCACGGAGACTACCAGCAGATTCGTGGAGGTTCCGATGGTGGTGCACGTGCCCCCCAGCAGAGTAGCGAATCCCATGGGCATCAACACGGAAGAGGCCTTCATACCCGTACGCAGGGAAACATTGATCAAAATGGGAAGAAACAATACGACAACGGGGACATTATTTATGAACGCGCTGATAAAGGCCCCAACCAAAAGGGTCAACAACAGGGAAAGGCTCGGGCTCACCTTCCAGAGCCGTGCCATCACCCTTCCCACGGGTTCCAGCGCCCCCGTGCGGACAATTCCCTGTCCGGCAATCATCAGGGCGCAGACGGCGACCAGCGCCTCGTGTCCGAAACCCTGGAAAAAGTCCACGGCGTGTAAAACGCTCCCGTCCACCTGGAACGGAAAGAGTTCGAACCCAACGGCCAGACCGATGAGCACCAGGAAGCTGGAAGACTCGAGGGGTATCTTTTCACGGGTAAACAGGATCAATGCTACGACGGCAAGGATAAGCACTGCCACGGCATGGGCATTGGGCGGTGGAGGAAGGGTCATATCGTGTAACTCCATGTTATAATCATTTGCTATTTTATTATCTTTTCTAAAAGTTCTTTTGCGCGTTTTTTGTATTCTTCTTCACTAATGTCACCATCATCAAGTGCTTTTTTCATCCTTTTAAGTTTTTCATCCGCAATTTCTCGTTCTTGATCTGAAAAATTTTTCCATGCCTTCCATGCTTTTGAAACAGCTTCATAAGAAAAGGTGCCGCCCGTAACAGCATAAACAATAATCCAACCTGTAGCTCCAACAACACCAACAGGTGCGAATGCCGGTATACTGAGCAAAACACCAACGGCAGTTGCACCAGCTAATAATGATTTTATGAAAATATTATTTTGAATCGAAAGAGGAATGAATTTTAAGACTACTTCTTTTATTTGTTCTGCTGAAAGACGAGCCATGAAATGATCTCCTAATTATTGAATTAATAACTTTGCGGCACCAATGTCAGGGTCTTTTGTGCATGAGCCTTAATGGCGGCATCTGAAAACCACCAGTACTGAACAGAACCATCCATAAAACCGTCAACAAGGTCTTTCTGGTGGGGATGCAAGGTCCGGCCTGCCGCCCCGCCCGGCAACACCGCCATGAGCTTTTCATCATCTCCCATGTCCGCCACAAAACGCAAGGATGCGCAATGGGTCACGGCATAGGGGGCGTCAAAATCATACCACCCTCGATACAAAGTTTCACCGGATCCGCCCATGGGCATAGGTCCTGTGCCAAGCAAGGCCTTTAGCCGCCCTTTACGGACAAGGGGATTAACCAGTTCAAGGGTATGCAGATCCCCCCATCGCCATTGAGCAGGGTTATCGCCAAGGACCTGGGACAGCTCTTTTCGGGCGGCATGGGCTGCCCGGACAAAAAGATCAGCCATGGTTTCTGTTTTACCGGCTGTGCTTATATCATTAAAAAACAGACTCTCACCGGCCAGCACAAACTGCAGGAGGCGTTCCTGCCAGTAATACCAGGCATTCAACAGTGTCCAAACCTTTTGTGGCCCCAGATCATCTTCAAACACGGCCAGTGCAAAATGCCGGTATATAGTTTGGAAAACCAAAGGCCCTGCCTTTTCAGGATCATCTTTAAAATCCCAATCCGCCAAAATCCGTCCCAAATCTTTTGTATCTCCGTTTGCCAGAAGAATCCGTGCCATAATCGGTGCGATGCGCCGGGCCATAACATTGCCCGTATCCCTTTGATATTGCCACATATCCAAAGGTGCCTGCTTGGATTTGCCCGTCATGAGTTCCTTTAGCCTTGCATAACGGAATGACGGTGCAAAACAGGATGAATAATAATGGGGAAAATCGGCGTCCACGGTTTTATTGTTGCAGGTACCAATCCATTTTTTTTCCGGGTTGATTTGCCCGGGCATCTGCTCCGGGGCAATCCAGCCCTGCCAGTTGTCTGTGCTGTCTTTGACCACATGGGGAAACGTGCCGCCGTTACTGCGCATGGGAATCCGGCCGGATGCCTGGTGGCCGATATTGCCTGAAGTATCCGCAAATACCCAGTTAAAACAGGCCACGGACAGGTCCTGCATGGCCCGGGAAAGATCTTCGGCATTTTTTGCCGTCAGCAGATCCAAAAACCCAATGTCAGGGGTCATGGACTCAACCGGCGCAAATCTGAGCGTAAACACCTTATTGCTGTCCAGACCCTTAAGAACCTTAGACACCACCGGTCCCCTGCGGGTGGTCCGAATATCCAGATCTTCTGTGCGAAAGCCGCCGGGTGCCTCCTTATCTTTAATTTTTAAACGTTCTTTAATATGTCCAAAGGCAATGGAATTGCTTCCCTCCAGATAATGGTCCGGATTTCCCGAATCAACGGTTTCAATATAAAGGTCCACCATGTCACCATAATTGTTGGTGGCGGACAAAGCAATGTGTTCGGTGCGCCCCACACCCATCCCCGGAATGCCGGGAATCTGAACACCAACGGCCCGGATGCCGGGGCAAATCAGTCCTGCCGGATACCAAACCCCCGGCAGTATTCTTGGATCCAGGTGGGGATCGCCGGACAGCACCGCAGACCCGGTGACGGATTTTTCCGGAGCCATGGCCCAGTTGTTACTACCCACACGCAGCATCCTGTCCCCGGCAAAGGCCAAAAGACCGGGGTCAAACGGCAGGGCCAACCCAAGATTTTCCTTGGGCGGCATAGCAATAAAACCTTTGTCATCAGGGTCATCCACATTGATATTCAAAGGCAAAAGCATGGCGGTTTTTTCATATCCCAGGGTATCCAGGAGCATCTGGGAGATAATTTCCGTGGTCAGGTTGGCTGCCGTGGAATATCCCATATAAAACAGTACACCAAGGCCGTCTTCCACCTGCCATAAATCCGGTTTGATCCCGGCCATACAAAATTCCAAAGCAAGGTCATCCGGGCATTCTTTTATGAAGGTATTTATGCCGTCCACATAGTGCTGGAAATGTTTTCGCAAATCCGGATTCAATATCCGGGCCTGTTTTTTCGCCATACGTAAAATTCCGATGGTGCGCATGCGGACATCCAGGTCCCTGGCCTGCGCCCCTGCCAGTTCGCACATCCGTCCTTCATAATACATCCGGGTCGTCTGCATCTGGAACAGCCGGTCCTGGGCCGTGACAAACCCTTGCGCAAACAACAGGTCTTCAATATTTTCAGCATGAATATAGGCAATGCCGGAATCGTCCCGGGTTACGGTCACGGGATAGCTTAGACCGGCAAGATTCAATTGTCCGTCATCTTGGTAATCATTAAACCGGGGCAGAAAGAAAAAAAGAATCACACAGCAGACCACCAGCAAAGCGATGGCGACACTGACACGCCGAATCCATTTCATGGAGACTCCTTGTTTTTTTTAAAATACCGCATCATATGCCCTTGGCCCCGGCAATCTCAACAAAGGCGAAACAGCTCTACCGGCCATTTTTTTGAAAAGGATTACGCCACATCCGATAAGAGGACTTCATTATAATTTTTCCAAGTAGATGGGCCGCAGCCGGCGTGGTCATGATAAAAAACATCATAATACCGACAACCCGGGAGGTTACAGCCATATCCATGAAAAACAGGGCGACCGCAAGCACTATCATTCCGATACCAAAGGTGCCCGCCTTGGTTGCTGCATGGATCCGCATGTAGATATCCGGCATTCTGAGAACACCCAGGGCTGCCACAAGGGTAAAAAAAGTACCAGCGAGAAGGCAGATGGTCATCAGGATTTCCATGGGGGCTCCTCTTTGTTTTTTTTGGATTGAATCAGCCGGGATTTCATAAATGTCACAAATGCCACGGTGCTCACAAACATCACCAGGGCCAGTGTGATTGCGATATCCAGAAAAGCGGTCTGCCCGCTGGTGATGGTAAACACAGCAATAAAACTGATGGTAATGGACCCGATCAAGTCCAGGGCAATGAGTCGGTCTGCGTGTGTCGGGCCTAAAACCAGACGAATAAATGCCAGCACAAAGCTGACTATCAACCCGGTGAAGGTAATGATCACAGCCATGTTCATCAGATCACCCACGTGTCACCTCCAGCAGTTTTTTTTCCAGTCCGTTTTTAATCCCGAAAATGACGGTATCGTGATCCCGGGCAAACATGGCGTGCACAATGAGATGGGATTTTTCCTCTGTGATATCCAGACTGAGTGTCCCGGGGGTTAACGAGACCATATTGGCAAGCAGGGTGATCTCAATATCCGTTTTTGCATCCAAGGGAATATGAACAATGTCCGGGACACTTGTAGGCGTCGGCGTCAGTACCTCCCAGGCAACCCGGAAAACCGATATCGTCATTTCGTAATGAAAATAAACCACAAGAACAACTGAAGCCCTCAATCGCCTGAAATAAGATTTGTCCTGATCAAAGGGGCGGGTCAGCCACAGGCAGCCCAGGCCCAGCAGGAATCCGATAACAAAATCAATGATACCGTAGGCATTGTTGACCAGGACCCAGGCACCGGCAAATAACAGATTGAGGACAAAATAAATCATCATCTTTCTCCCAGTACGGCCTGGATGTAAAAAATCGGATCAAGAAGCTGAACGGCGGCGCGGTCGGCATACTGAAAAAAGGGTTCCGCAAAAAGCCCTATGATTATCGTGATCAGGGCAAAAAGGCCTATAGGCAACAGATATAAACTTGTTTCTCTAAAGTTCACCGACGGGGACGGGGTTACGTCGTCCGGTGCGGCCTCCCAGAATACCTGGTTCCATATCTTTAACATGGAGTAAACTGTGAGAACCCCAACAAAAAGGGCGGTTGCCGCCAGTATGGTGTGACCGGTTTCAAGGCTTGCCCGGACAACTGCAAATTTACTCCAGAAACCGGAGAGAGGAGGAAAACCGGCCAGTGAGAATGCTGGTATCAGAAACAAGACGGCGACCAAAGGCATGGATCGGTAGACGCCTCCCATGTGTGACAGATGGTCACTGCCGAACTTCCGGTTTAAAAAACCACCGATGAGAAAGAGATTTGCCTTTACGATGATATGATGGATCAGATAAAGGATGGAACCGGCCAAAGCCAACCGGGTATAAAGCGCAAGACCGATAATGATATACCCGACCTGACTGATGATATGAAAAGACAGGATCTTTTTTATGGTGAAACGGCTGGCCGCCCCCAAAACACCGGTCAGCATGGTCAGACCGGACAGCACAATTAAAATGGTCTGCCAGATGGTTCCTTCAAAGGGAAGGACAAGGGTGAATATCCGCATCATGGCATAAATGCCGACTTTGGTCAGCAGGCCGGCAAAAAGGGCTGCAATACTGCTGGGAAGAGTGTGGTAGGAGGCCGGAAGCCATGCAAACACAGGAAACAGGGCTGATTTAACCGAAAAAGAAAATAAAAACAGACCGCTCAAAAGAGTGGCAAGTCCCGGAGAGATGGTATGGGCTTTAAAATGGAGCCCGGCCAGATTCAGCATACCGGTGGCCCCGTATAGCAGCCCGATGGCCAGCAGCAAGGTTAAGGTGGAGATCAGGTTTAACAAAACATATTTAATGCTGCCATGTATCTGTGCTGTGTCGGCATCCAGAGTCATCAGGCCGAAAGAGGCAACCAGCATGACTTCAAACCAAACGTAAAGGTTAAACAGATCTCCGGTTAAAAAAGCGCCGTTAACACCGGTCAGCAAAAAATGTATCAACAAATGAAAACGTGAATATGAGGGATTGGAAGTAAGGTCTGCCGCGGCATAAACAACCACGCCCAGGCCGATCAGCCAAGTCACCGCGACCATGGCGGCAGATAAGAGATCCGCGGCAAAGACGACACCGAAAGGTGCCGGCCAGCTCCCCAGTGATATGGCCTGGGGGCCGAGGGTGTAAACCCGGTGCATCAACAGGATACTGACGATCACGCCAAATCCGCTTGTTGCCCAGGATATGGCAGTGACCGTCCGGTTATGTTTTCTGAATAGATAAAGAAAAAATGTGCCACACAATGGAAAAATAACAGGGAGTATGATCAACCAACTCATCATTATTCCCCTTTTTCCGACCAGTCCATATGGTCTGCATCTGCTGAGCCTGAATCGCTAACGGCCCGGTATGTTAAACTCAAGCAAAAAATCAGCACACCAAAACCGATTACAATGGCAGTCAGAATCAATGCCTGGGAGAGTGGATTGGCAAAAGAACCTTCAAGGGTTACAGCACCTGGCGGGATTATGGGAAGGGCCTCTTTTGAAAGCTGCCCGGCAGTCAGGAGCGCCAGGTTGATTCCATTGCTCAACAGGATAAAGCCGAAAAGAATGCGAAGCAGGTGACGTTCCAACATCAAATAAATACCGGCGGCGACCAGCATACCGGTGATCAGGCTCAACAGCAAATGCATTATAATAGCTCCTCGGCCAGATCAAGCAGAATGGAAAGCACTCCGCCGATTACGGCCAGGTAAACCCCGACATCAAAAAGCAAAGGAGTTCCCAAAGCAAGGCTGGTTTTAAACCAGAGCCCTGTTAAGTATACTTTGCCTGAAAATGCGGCAAAAAAACCTGATCCCAGGGATAAACCCACCCCGGTTAAGGCAATCATTCCAGGCGATAAACCAATGCGTTTTCTGACATAATGGGGGGATTCTGAAAGCATCAGCAGTGCAAAGGCAATCACCGCAATCAGTGCCCCGATAAAACCACCGCCCGGTTCATTATGTCCTCTGAAAAGCAGGTATAAAGAGAAAAGGAGCATAATCCCGATAACGATGTGAGCGGTTGTCTTGAAAATAATGGATTTCATCGGTCTGTCCTTTTCTTTTTCAGCAGGATGGCAGAGGCACCCAGCGCAGCCATCACAACAACCGTGATTTCACCCAGGGTATCAATGGCCCTGAAATCCACCAGAATGACATTGACGATATTTCGGCCATGGGCAGCAATTAGACTGTTGGCGGCAAAGTAGTCGATCAACGTTGTATCCGGATGTCCCGTACTCATGGCGTAGAGCACTCTGAAAACCCCGGCACCAATGGTTACGGCGATTGCCGTATTCAGCATCCGTTTGCCAATCGTATGGGGCCGTACATCCGAGAATTTTGGCAGTCGGCCAACAATTATCACCAGGAAAATAACACTCAGTGTCTCCACCAGCAGCTGGGTTTTAGCCACATCCGGCGCATTGTAGAACATTAAAAACAAGGTGGTGATAAACCCTGCCACACCCAGGGAGACAATGGCCAGCAGGCGGGAGTGGGACAAGATAACCGTGGATACGGCAGCGGCCAGCCCCAGGGCCAGCAAGACTTCATAAAAGCGGATACCCTGCCAGTTGACGGTGGCAGGCATGGGCAATGCGAAAATATTAAAAAGAAACACCAATGCCATCAAAAAAAAGAGCATAAAAATATACCCGGTCAGTCGGCCATGCTGAAGAACGGAGGTCAACGCTGATCCTGACCGGATAATCCCGTTGACTACGTACTCGTAACATTGGCTACCGGATGGCAGCATTCGAGTGGTGCGGTCAATGAGACGTTTAATCCAGGTGTGGTATTTAAAGAGGAGAAATGCAAAGAATAATGACACACCGCTCAGAGCCAGGGGCAGGTTCAGGCCCTGCCAGAGTTTTAAGCTTGCATACCCGGCATTGGGGGCGATAGCCTGGCCGGCCGGAATAATCAGCGTTGTATTGAGCCAGTGCAGGCCCAGGGTGGTGGCCCACAGTTGCAATATGCCAAGACAGACCGGCGGAATCCACAAAAAAACGTATTTTTCAACAGGACTTGCCGGCACGGTCCGGTCATCCGGTTTGGAAATAAACGGACGGATCACCACCAAAAGCGCCATTGCCCCCATCAGGGCATTGACAAACACCAGCAAAATTGTGGGCGCATAAGATATTTGAAGTGCTGCCTTGTACATATATTCTTTGCTCAAAAATCCAGGCAGCGGCGGGATACCTGCTTTTGAAAATGCGCTCAATCCGGCAGCAAGAAAGCTGAATTTAAGTATCCTGCCAAGTCCGGCAACCTGGTCAATGTTCCGCGTACCCGTGGCCTTATCCACAGTGCCGATGACCATGAACAGTGCCGCCTTGTATAATGCATGGGCGATAGTGAACATCAACGCTGCCGATATGGCATACCGGGTGCCCAACGCCAGAAGGAAGACTATCTTGCCAAGGGCCACATTGGTGCTGTAGGCCAGCATCAACTTTAAATCCCTTTGTTGCAGTGCGACAATCACTGTCCAGACCGCTGTAATGCCGCCTGTTAAAGCAAGGGACCAGAACCACAGGTCGCTTTGGCTGAATACGGGTGCAAGACGGGCCAGAAGATAAATCCCTCCCTTTACCATGGTGGCTGAATGCAAAAAGGCACTGACCGGTGCCGGGGCGGACATGGCCCCGGGCAGCCAGAAATGAAAAGGGACCTGGGCCGATTTGGTGAAGGCACCGATCAGGATCAGAATCAGTGCCGGCGCAAATCGTCTATCTGATATGAATGTGGCGCCGCGGTTGATGATTTGATCCATTTCCCAGGTTCCTGCCATCTGTCCCAGCAGAATCAACCCCGCCAGCAGCGCCAGGCCGCCTGCGCCGGTCACAAGCATGGCCTGAAGCGCATTTTTTCTGGAAACTTCCTGATCGTGGTTAAATCCGATCAGCAGGTAGGATGTCACCGTGGTCAACTCCCAGAAAATAAACAACAGCAGCAGGTTTCCAGCCAGGACCAGCCCAAGCATGGCCAGCATGAAAAGCGTCAGATAGACATGAAACAGAGTGCTTAAAGGCTTGCCTTTCATGTAATGAAAGGCATAAAGCTGGACAAACAGACCGATGCCGCAAATCAGCCATGAAAAGAGCATGCTCAAGCCGTCAAGCCGGATTGTAAATGAGGCCCCCAATGACGGTACCCAATCCCAATGCCAGCTGACACCCAAAGGGGTATACAGAACACAAAGCCCAATGAGTAAAAACAGGTGTAACGCAACGGACAAACCCATTATTGTTTTTTGACTATTCATCTTGTGATCCAAATTCTGCTCGGGCCAGCCTATTCCGGCTTTTCGTCTTTATGTATTTCATGGTGATCCCCCGGAAAGATTGGATCAAACATTGAAAGACATTTTTGAGATGAGTTAATTACCAGAAAATACCCGATGCTCATGGCAAAAACAACACCACCTATGGCCCACACGTATTCCGGACTGGTCTTGTTGAAGTCAAGAATGATAACTTTCCGGGCAATGGCCATCAGGGCGGTTGCCATGACAATCTGGACATGGATCACATCTTCCCTCAGATAAATACATATATTTACAAATATTTCAATGGCAATGAGTACCGCCATAAAGGCCCCGAAAGTGGCAAGGATATCACTGATGGTCAGCAGGAATCCGGGTGGTGAGATCAATTTTTGATACAACACCCAGCACACATCAACCACCCCCCAAAGAATTACCACCGTCATAATCAGAGCCAGAACCCTTACGGCAAATCGGATGATGGAACGAAGTCTCAAAATCAGGGGTTCATCTCCGTGGTCATGATGATCCATTCTAACTCTCCTGGAATTATTTTATATGAAAGAACTAAACTACCCAGTTAGTTTCTTTCATGATTTGTTGTGGCCTAACTTCGGTGAAAGACCAGGTCGGCCATGGCCGTTATTGTGATGTAAATGCTTCTAAAATATTTAATCCTTCGCCTTTTTCTTTAACTGCCAGAAGCGGTTTGTGTGTTGTCCTGATCAACCCTTCGGTGATGCTGCCCAGAAGTATTGCAGCAATATTACCACTTCGGCCCCGGGCCCCGACAACGATCAGGGCGTCCCCTAAACTTTTTGAAAAGTTTCGGATACTGCTGACAACATTTTTATCTTGTTTAAAAACCGGTTTGATACTCACGGATTTAAGATCTACTTTGGACAAGGCGAGCCGCAATCTTGATTTCGCGTTCTCAAGCATGATGTCGGCAAATTCCTCGTAGGTCTTACCTGTTTTATGGTGTCCGGCCGGAACCTGATAATTATTCAATATGTAAAGATGATCAAGGTTTGCCGCCTTTGCAAATGCACTTGCCACATCCAGTGCATTTAATGAGTAATCACTGAAATCGACAGCCACAAGGATTTTATCAAAATATGCGGTGGTATTACTTGGGATAACCAGGACAGAGCAAAAGGCTTTACGGGCCAGCTTTTCCGGGAGCCAATTAAAATCGGCCGAATCGTCGGGATGATGACCGACGATCAAAAGGTCTATATCATAATTTTTCGTACACGAAATCAGCATGCCCAGCTGGGGCCCTTCCATGGACTTTAGCGAAACCGCAGTGTCTCCGTGTCCGTTGAAATGCTCATCCACAATTTTTTGCATTTGCTTTTTCACCATCGCTTCCGGCGGTGAGTCTAATTGAGGGTAAATCTTCCTGATCTCCTCAGTGATATCAAACGAGTTATACACATATACAAACAGGACCTCTTCTGACTTGGCCATCCGGGAAATGAACCCTGAGTATTTAACCAGATGCCGATCATGTTCGTCCAGGTTCAGGCAGACCATCAATTTTTTATATCGATACATACAGTCTCCTTACCAACCTATTAATTTTATATGTTTTTACTTATTTCTTGTCGTTCCCTTTCAGGAGTTTAAGAATTGAAACACTTTTTAGTCCATTCACCCCGCAGACTATACATCAACTTCAATTTTGAACAAAAACATCATAAACGGCCGAGTACTGTCCGTCAACAATCGCTTTAATTTCTTCATTTTATTTTATAACTGGCAGGCCTGGATTTCATCCAGTATTGGATAGGGAACAAGGCGTCAAAAGCAAATATCCGGTAGCAATTCTAAATTTGAGTCCTTACGCCATCTTGCTCGTGCTCTTGCTCAAAAGAATACTGCGAGCAAGAACACAAGCAAGAAAAAAGCAGGCAGGAAAGATACTACTTTATTAAATTTAGAATTGCTGATATCCGGACAGATAGTTGAAAAGAAACAAATAAGATGATACAAAACAAAAATATGTAAACGATTAAACTTGATCATCAAACTAGAGGATTCCTAAAAGTGAAGGCTGCATTCATAAAGGGGGTTCGTCAGACATTGATTTTCTTTCATAATTTCTTATGTTCTTATTCATTCTTTTATTGTCAAAAAAGAAGCTCCTATAATTTGAATCTATGTAATTTAAAAAACGAAATGGGAAAAAAATGACTAAAACAAAAAAGTGGATGGCATTCATAATTGGCTTGCTTGCGATACTCGGTATCCTGATCGCTGCTGTTAAATTTATATTCCTAAATTTTTTTGTGGACTTGTGGTGGTTTAAAACCCAAGGAATGACATCATATTATCTTCTGAGGCTACTCTATCCATACCTTATACTTATATTTTTCACGATCCTGTTTTTTGCAATCTTCTATATCAACTTCAGGGTTGCGTCCCATATCATTGGATTTGAAGACAAGCCGGATGGTTACAAAGAAAAAAGATGGTTAAAGTATCTGAACCATGCCTTGCGAGACATGTATATTATTCTTTCTTTTGTAATGGCTTTGATAGTTGCCATACCGATTTTCAAAAATTGGGAAAATTCACTGCTGTTTCTCTTCGGAAGTCGTAGTGGTGTGTTGGATCCTCTGTTCGGCAAGGACATCAGTTTTTACCTTTTTTCTCTTCCGATCTACCATTTGCTCCAAAAAGAAGTTCTTATAGTCGTTGCACTGATGCTCGCAGGCGTTCTGTTTATTTACTGGTACGAGAGGGCGGCAACCCCCATAGAACACCGTATAAAATCCCATAAAGCACATTGGCACGCCAGTATTCTGGTGATATTTATTTTTGCGGTTTTATGCTGGGGATTTATGTTGGAGCGGTATGATCTATTGTATGAAACTGCCAATCTTCCCGTTTTCAAAGGTCCCGGCTTTGTAGAGATGACTGTTATTCTTCCCTTTATATGGGTTACAGTAATTTCCTTGATGTTAACGGGTATTTTCCTGGTACTCAAAATTCACAAGCGCGTCGGGTGGAAAATGCCCATTATCTTTTTTTTGATTTCCGTTATTGCATTCTTAGGAAAAGATGTTGAGACATTTGGAGATACCGTTCGAAAATATATCGTGATGCCAAACCAAATGGTACGGGATCGGAACTACATCAAGGCAAGTGTTGAAGCTACGCTTGCGGCCTATGGGCTTGACAATGTTGAAATCAGGGATTTTGAAATGAATTCGGCGGTCTCTTTCGATGCCGATGATCCGGATACCTTGCGTCGGTTGCGTAATGTTCCTGTCTGGGACAAAGAGCTTCTTGATAATGTATTCGAGGAACTTCAAGGTATACGGACATATTATTCATTTCCAACTATTGATGTTGACCGCTATTGGGTAGATGGTGAATATCGGCAAGTCTATCTTGGCGCAAGAGAAATAAATAATTCAAAGCTGCCCGAAGTCGCTCAGAATTGGATTAACACCCATCTTCAATATACCCACGGGCAGGGGGTGGCCATGATTCCGGCCGCCCAGGCTGGAGATGTACCAATGACATGGTTTATTAAAGATATCCCCCCTCAATCTCAATTTGGGTTATCCAGCGATCAAACCGATATTTACTACGGACTGGAAGACAAGCCCTACGCAATCGTTCCAAACAGTGTCGGAGAAATCAGCTCCTCTGACGGCGACAGTGAGAACATAGTCCACTACAATGGAAAGGGCGGCATTGCGCTCAATTCACTTTTGCGCAAATTTTTATTGGCGTACTATTTTAAAGATAGAGACATCTTTTTTACAACCAAAACAAACAAGCGGAGTAGAATACTGTTTCGAAGAAATATTACGGAACGCATTCTGCATATTACCCCCTTTCTTAAACTGGACGCGGATCCCTATATCGTTCACACACCAAAGGGACTCTTCTGGATACAGGACGCTTATACAACGGCATCCAATTATCCGATTGCATCCCCATACAAAGAAGAAGGATTCAATTATATTCGTAATTCGGTAAAAATAGTGGTTGATGCTTATAACGGTAACGTCTCATTTTATGAAGCCGATTCCAGCGATCCCATCATTAATGCTTACCGTAAAATGTATCCTGGAATGTTCAAGCCATTATCCGAAATGCCGTCGTTTTTGAAGCAACATATTCGGTATCCTCGTGATATCTTTGCCATTCAAATGTCCATTTATGCGACATACCACCAAACGAATCCGGAGCGATTCTATAGACAGGAGGATAACTGGATGTTTTCCAAGATTGCCATAGGCAAAAAATTTTTTCCAGCGACTCCTTATTACTTAACTTTAGATTTATTAGAACCTGGAAAAGATGAATTTTTCTTGTTTCTGCCCTTATCCCCATTTGGTCGTGATAACCTGCGGGCATTGATGTTTGCGGGAAACGATCTTGAAAATTATGGAAAAATATATGCTTACCGTTTTCCACGTAATCAACAGGTATATGGGCCGGCACAGGTCCATTCTCTGATAAATCAAGATACTGTGATTTCAGAACAGTTCTCACTGTGGGATCAGCGAGGCTCCGAGTTGGTATTTGGAAAAATGATAATTGAACCGACGGGAGGCGCACCGCTCTATATACAGCCACTGTATCTCCAAGAGGAAGGGCCGCTAAAAATACCACAAATAAAGCGATTGATCATGTCTTTGGAAGATACCGTTGTGATGGCACCGAGTCTCGAGGAAGCAGCTGTCAAATTAGAAAATGAACTGCGTCGAAAATCCGTTCATCTTGAAAAAAAGGGGCCGGTTTCTCCGTCCACCCCAAATCAAGAGATCCCGGCAGATGATATAAAAGAAACAAAACCTGATGTGTAGGAAAGTTAAGGAATGAGTCTTAAATAACTTGCCCATTTTGATATATCCGGGAGCGCGGTCAAGACGCCCGCGCTCCCAGGTCCTTAAAACCAGCCCAGAAGCTCTGCTCCCTCCCGGGCAAGCCCCCAGGCAAAACAGCACAAAAGAAACCCCAGCACCCTCATGGTCCATACATAGGCCCCACCGGTTAAAAAGCTGCGGGTCCGAGCCACCACAAAGGCCAGAAAAAGTTTTGAGCCCACAAGCAGCAGGTAGAATCCGGCCACAAATCCAATGGCACCCCCGGGATGAATCTGCCAGGCCTTGGAAGCCAAGGGGGTACCAACGGTAATCCAGAACAGGTACGGGTGGGGACTTAAAATATTTACCAGCACCCCTTTCATAAGGGATTCAGACGCCCGGCCCGGGGACTGTGGCATCTGCCCGGTAGTTCGAATGCTTGAAATACCCATTTTCAAAATAAGGCTGGCCCCTGCAAGAGAAATAATCCCGAGTACGGGGTCGGACCCGGACAGAGACGAGACCAAAACAAAGGAGATAATCAACACAGGAATATCCGAGATCAGCGGTGCCATGGCAACACGGATACCAGCGCTTATACCCAAGCGAATGGTTTCACTGATGACAAGGGCCAGCAAAGGGCCTGGAGACAAACCGGCGGACAAGCCTAAAACCATTCCCATGAATAAATATTTTCCCATCTGCCGGCCTCATTTATGTTTTCCCCAAAAATTTCAGGCAATCAATGTACCAGCTATATTCCACCTTTTCCACCACAAAGACAGTATGGCCTTGCAATCATCTGCGCTATGGTTTAATTTTTGGCCCATTATTTGGTTTCTATAGAGACTACTATTAGCTGCGCGGCCTGTTGCCGCCTTTTTAAAAACCTGGAACATAACTTATGAACACCGACCAGCAATTTTTAGCCCTGTCCAAATTCAAACGCGTCGTGGTCAAAGTGGGCTCAGGGGTGCTGACCCGGAAAAACAGCCTCAATATTGACGTCATCAACAGCATTTCAAGGCAGATCTGTGTACTCCATGACCGGGGTATGGAAGTGATTCTTGTCTCTTCCGGCGCCATGGCTGCGGGCGTTAAAAAAATCGGTCTCAAAAAAAGGCCTTCGGAAACGCCTAAACGTCAGGCGGTATCCGCCATTGGCCAGGCGGATCTGATCCGTGAATGGGAAAAGGCCATGGAACACTGCGGCCGGAAAGTGGCCCAGATTCTTCTGACCAGAGGCGACTTGTGTGACCGGGGCCGGTATCTGAATGCCAGAAACACCCTGAACACGCTTCTGGAGTGGAAGGTGCTACCCATTATCAATGAAAATGACACCGTGGCTGTGAAATCCCTGCAATTCGGGGACAATGACAACCTGGGTGCCATGATCACCATGCTGCTCGACGCTGACCTGATGATCAATCTTACCGATATCGGCGGCCTGTACAATAAAGATCCCCGAAAGCATGACGATGCAAGACTTATCAGAGAGGTAACAGCCATGTGCAGCGAAATCGAAGTCATGGCCGGAGAGATAGCCGGACCATTGGGCACAGGAGGCATGGGTACCAAAATAAGCGCCGCCAAAAAACTGACATCGGCAGGCATTCCCATGATTATTGCCTGCGGCCTGGAACAGGATATCCTGGTCAAAATAATGGACAACAATTATACCGGCACCTATTTTGTTCCCAATGGACAAAAGGCCTCATCCAGGAAAAACTGGATTGGACTGACCCTGCAGGCCAAAGGAAGAATTACCATAGACAGGGGGGCCCAGAAAGCCGTGGTAGAACAGGGAAAAAGCCTTTTACCGTCAGGCATTACCCGGGTGGAAGACTATTTTGAAGCAGGCGATCCCGTGGAATTCATTACTGAGGATAAAGTGGTCCTTGGCATGGGCCTGGTCAATTACAATGCCTCGGATATTTTAAAAATCATGGGCTGCAAGACCAGCCAGATTAAAAAACGTTTAGGTTTCAGATCCTATGACGAGGTGATTCACAGGGATAATCTGATGATCACCGCATACCCGGATGATGCCCGACTATAAAACTTAAAGGAGAACCATTCTATGTCTTTGGAAAATCAGATCATTGAAATTGCCAAACAGGCCAGGGCAGCAGCCCGGATTATGGCGGCTCTGCCTGCAGAACAGAAAAACAGAGCGCTTTTTGCCATTGCCCGGCAGTTGGAAAAGGATAAAGACGTCATCCAGGCAGAAAATGCAAAGGATGTGGCAGCGGCCCGGGAAAACGGGTTGTCCGATGCCATGATCGACCGGCTGACCATTACGGATAATGTATTGGATGGGATGGTTGAAGGTCTGGAATATGTGGCAGGCCTGGAAGATCCCGTGGGCACTTTATCGGATTCTTCCATCCGACCCAACGGTATTGAAATGGCCAGAATGCGCATTCCGCTGGGGGTTATCGGCATTATCTACGAATCAAGGCCCAATGTCACCGTGGATGCGGCAGGCCTGTGCCTGAAGGCCGGTAATGCCGTGATCCTGCGGGGCGGGTCCGAAGCCATTTACTCCAACCAGGCCCTGGCCCGGGCCATTGAACAAGGTATTTCCACAGAAGGCCTGCCGGCCGGTGCCGTCCAGGTAATCCCCACGTCGGACCGGGCTGCCGTGGATATCATGCTCAAACAGGAAGAATATATCGACCTGATCATCCCCCGGGGCGGCGAAGGCCTGATCCGCCATGTGGTGGCAGCCTCCAGCATCCCTGTACTCAAGCATTATAAAGGGGTGTGCCACGCCTATGTGGATGATCTGGCAGATCTGGACATGGGCGTCAGCATCGTAGTTAATGCCAAGGCCCAGCGGCCCGGGGTATGCAATGCCCTGGAAACCCTGCTGGTTCATGAAGGTGTGGCGCAACAATTTCTGCCCATGGCCCAGAAGGCACTGGCCGATGCCGGTGTCACCCTTAAGGGGTGCCCGAAAACCTGCGAAATACTGCCTGATGCAGTCCCCGCCACCGAAGCGGACTGGCCCATGGAGTACCTGGATCTGACTCTGGCCGTCAAGGTGGTTAAGGACATGGATGATGCCATGGCCCATATCGCGGCCTACGGCTCCAACCACACCGAAGCGATTATCACAACGGACCTGAACCGGTCCCGGCGCTTTATCCGGGAAGTGGACGCATCCCTTGTCATTGTCAATGCATCCACCCGGTTCAATGACGGGGGCGAGTTGGGCCTGGGCGCTGAGATAGGCATATCCACTTCAAAGCTGCATGCTTACGGCCCCATGGGCATAAAAGAGCTGACCACCACTAAATTTGTGGCCTGGGGGAATGGACAGATTCGGTCCTGATCAGCACCGCACAGCCATTTATTTAAAACTCAACCCGCACGTTGAGTTTTAAATAATTCTTCGACGCCCTTCAAGACTTAATAACAGGGCATTTCGGACGTTCAAAAACTGTCCAAAGTATTGATTAATATTAGGAGATAAAATAGCATGGATAGAGATATCATATTGGATTTGGAGGAGACGCCTCTCCTGGATATTGTGGTAAAAAATTTTAATGTCAAACTTGGGGGGTTGAAAGATGAGGAATATCTCACCCAGGCCTGGGGTATCATGGACATTCTGGTTGAAAAAGGGTGGAGTTTCGATATAAGGGTTGAACGAAATTTAAAAAGAATAGACGGATACAAATTCGACAACGGCCCCGGGACCATTTTTGCACAACACGGCTCCCTGCCCTATTTTGACAGCATGTGTGAAGGTATTTGTAAAACCTGTCTGGTCGCCCTTGAACTCACCGAAGGTGTCAAGACAGATTGAGTCTCCCTTTCTAAAGTTAATACAAAATTACAAAATCAAATGGAGTAGAGCACTGATTCAGCCTGTTTCTTCAACCCTTTTTATATTCGAGACGCCTTGCCGCAGGCGGCTACTACGTGTTCCAAAGGCCTTGCATCCTCAGTGCTCCCTCATGAAACCGTTAATACGGTTCTCGCGTACATTATGTGAAGGCCGCACGTATGTTGCATTGGCTATGCAATAGACTGTTTTGCGGCCATCACATAAGTAAAGTGTGCGGTTACAGTGATTTTAGGAATGCCATCAATTCCGGATTATTGGACCAATTATCGATAGTATCCGAAGCTGATGCAGGAACCTCGCATTGAGCGAGTGCTTTAGCCTTCATTTCAAAATCTATCTCTGCATAGATGTGAGTTGTATCGAAGGACACATGTCCGAGCCATGCGCGGATCGTATTAATGTCGACACCAGAACGTAGTAGATGCACTGCAGTTGTGTGGCGGATGGTGTGAGCGCTGATCCGCTTAGTAGACAAAATAGGCAACTTTTAACTCGCTGATCATAGTAGTAGAGTCTTTTTTGCTGCGTCTGGTGCGTCTAAAATAATAGCGTGTGCATGACTTGATTTAAATGTCTTAATATCTGAATCCATAAGGCCCCAAACATTTATATCAATATCAAATATTTTTAATTTTTCCGCCATGTCCTCACTTAACAAGCCTTCATCGAACAACAGTCTATAGAGTTGAATTGACGGATGAAGAGCGTTTGCGTCAATGTGTTTAACATATTCAAATGGATTCATTATAACATCTCTAATTAAGACACCCATCTTTATTGTTTTATTACATTTACGCATTCGCCCCAATGAATAATGATTAAATGAGGATATGATTACTTGATCCACCATATTGTATTTACGGAGCATTTGATCAATTTTCTGTTCAATTCCCAAATATTGAACAACCCCGGTTTTGAGCTCAATATTTAATTCGAGATCCGTATGCTTCACAAGTTCAAGGACTTCCTCAAGAAGTGGCAACCTGCAGTGTTTATAGACTGTATTTTTGTTATTGTAATTAAATGTCCACAGTTCCTCTAAGTACAGGTCTTTTACAAGGCCGCTTCCGTTGCTTGTGCGGTCAATTTGCTCATCATGAATGACAACGAGCTTACCATCTTTAGAAAGTTGAACATCAAGCTCTATGCCGTCAGAACCAAGCTCAATCGCTTTTTGAAAGGCTTCTATTGTATTTTCAGGGGCGTGGGCACTTGCGCCGCGGTGTGCCCAGATTTTTGGGAGGTTTGATTCTATCACTGCGTCTAACTTTCTGCTAAATTTTTTTTGTCATCCACATAGATATAATAATCTATACCCATTTCTTCCAGTTGTTTTCCGATTTCTCGAAAAAAAGAACTGGTGATGATGACCCTTATCTCATCTGCTGCATTCTCTTTTAAATACTCAGGAGATTCAATCTTCAACGAGAGGGCTTTTCTACATCTATCCTGAATACATCTTTTCTGGGCATTCGCTCGTTGAACATCCAGATACTCAAGTTCATGTAATTTAAGTCCCCATTTGCGTTTATCGTTATCCACAATGCGTACCGGACAATAACGGCTCCCATTTTCGATCAGGTAATCAAGTGCCATGTGGCCTGAGCCAAACAAAACAATCCTGGCGCCATTTAAATTTTTAAACAAACCAAAAAATCTTTTTTGATAGAAGACATAAGGTTTACTCATATCATAAAAATATTGATTCGATGCCACACGTTTACAAATCGACGGATATTCCATGTATCTGTTACCATATTTTGCTTGAAGCATCTGATCATAATCGGCCGGTACCTTGAGTTTCATATTCTCAAATGGCATTTCAATACTATTTTCCAAATCCGATTTTCTGAACAAATCAAAAACATCCTGCATCTTATTCGTAACAAAATTTCCAACTAAAACAGAGTCTTTATCGCCCTTCTTTGCAATTTCAGATAGTTGATGATGGAGCATTCCTATATCTTGACCTTCGGATTCATATCTATAGTTTTTGTACTCTGATAAGGAATAATACTTTTTAATCTCTTCATAAGTATAAATCCTGCATCTGATTAAATGTTGAATGTGTCGTATCTTTTTGGTTTTCTTCACATTCAGATTTTCAGATAAATACGTTGCATCAAGTGGGATAATATCGATATGAACACCTTCATCAAGCCCTTTGCCCCAATCTTGGTTCAGGCTCATCACTGTACCTTTGCTGTTAACGATTCGATTATAATTCCCACGATAGCCTTTTTCAAATTTAGACAGATCTACAAAAGTATAAGGCGCTTCAAGACTCTCTTTGACAATTGCCATAAACCGGTCATAGTCGTTTCGCATCATTGCAATATCTACATCAACATCCCAGGGGATAAATCCTTTATGACGAACTGCGCCAAGCATGGTGCCATAAAGCGGGTAAAAAGAGATATTATTCTTCTGACAAATGCGATGTACTGTATTTAAAATATCCAGCAGATGGCGTTTAATACTGATATGCCGCTGGTACAATGCTATATCATGTTCATTTCCGACAAAGTTTTTAGCATAATACTCTCTAACACGTTCCAACTGCGTTTTTTTAACTGATCCACTCTTTTTAACTGATCTACTCCATGACGATTCGTTAAATTCTTTTTGAACAGTTTCAAGTGCATAAGCAATGACATGATGCATGTCATAATACTTATAATCTGCCAAACGCCCCCCAAAGATAAGGTTATTTTCTTTTGACGCTAAAACTTTGTACTTGTTAAACAGATCATTATTTTTTTGATTATTGATTGGATAATATGGCTCATTCCCGGTTTCCCATTCACTTGGGAATTCCCTGGTTATGACTGTTTTCTCCTGATTCCCAAATTCAAAATGTTTATGTTCGATTATTCTCGTAAAGGGTGTTTTGCTGTCAGTATAATTCACTACAGCGTTCCCCTGATAATTTTCAATGTCTAATATTTCGTGTTCAAATTTCAAACTTCTATATTCCAAATGTCCGAATCTGAACTCATAAAACTCATCAATCATACCTGTAAAAACAATTTTGCGGGCCAGGGAAGACAATCTTTTACGATCTGAAAAAAAATCTGTATTCAGTCGAACTTCCAGACTTTTTAACATCTTTTCAATTATTGCGTTGTAACCCTCTATTGGAATGCCTTGATACGTATCATTAAAATAATTATTATCATATGTATACCTTACAGGTAATCTTTGTATGATAAAAGCCGGCAGTTCCGAGCATTTTCGTCCCCATTGCTTTTCTGTATAGCCCTTTATTAATTTTTCATATATGTCTGTCCCTACTAGTGAGATTGCCTGCTCTTCAAGGTTTTTCGCCTCTAAAACACCTACTGCCTTTCGTTGCCCGGCAATTTTGTCTTTGGCCTGCTGCGGCGTAACAACACCCCAAAGTTTATTAAAGGTATTCATATTAAAAGGTAAATTGAATATCTGACCCTGGTAATTGGCTACCGGCATATTTGTAAATCGATTAAACTCAGTAAACTGATTCACATAATCCCAAATATCTTTACTGCTTGTATGGAATATATGAGCTCCGTACTTGTGAACATTAATTCCTTCAATGTTTTCACAATATATATTCCCGCCAATATGATCCCTTCTATCAATAAGAAGGCATGATTTACCTCTTTCTTGAGCTTCATACGCAAATGTAGCACCAAAAAGCCCGGTGCCCACTATAAGGTAATCATACATAACTTTAGCTGCCTTCTATTATGTCACTGTGCCCTAAAGCTTGCTTTATGGCCTTTTTCAGCATAGACGAACTAGTTTTTTCGGTATAAGAAAAAAAGACTAGGTCAGAACCATTTTTTTGCAGGAAAGCCTTAGCTGCAAGCCAAGCCGAATTATTTTCATAGTCACTGCCTGAAAACTGACAATCAAATCGATACATCTGATAAGCATGGCTTGTAGTACTGAATTTGAAAGGGATTTGAACTGCTTGATCAACATATTTACAAGATTGAACAATCTCAAGTCGTTCATCAAAAGGAATATACGGCGTGGTTTTTTTATACGTTATAACCCCTTCATCTGAAACAACACCAACTATAAGATGCTCACATTGCTCTTTTGCCTTTTTCAGCAGATTCAAATGGCCCACATGGAACAAATCAAATACCCCTGCGACATACCCGATTTTATATTTTTTTTTCTTAACACCCTTATCAACATGCTTTTTTGTGCTTGCATCTTTTAATTGTCTTTTAAATGAAGCATTGGGATCGTAAATACCATACGTTTTTATATTCATATCACGCAACTGATTGCAAATAGCCATGTACGACTTCACACAAATTACAATTTTATACTCATTGGTTGACAGATCTTTTAAAATATCTGGAGTGCGTATTGAAATCCCCTCAATTTTGGATCCCCATTTTGTGGGGTCATTATCTACGATACAATAAATTTTATACTGGTTTTTAAACTGAATCAAAAAACGCAGGGCATATTTTCCTGATCCAAATAAAATCAGTTCCTTATTCTTTACATCATTCAAAAAATCTAAAAACAAGGCCCTGTACTCAGCATCGGTATGGTTTATCCGCTGTCGATTCGCATCTAACAAAGTAGGTTCTATCTGATAATTATCAATATATTTTGTAAGCTCTGTTTTGTTTTTTAAAACCCATGAGAACTCAAAAATTAACCGAACCCAGACCTCCAAATCTTTTTTAAGACCGTACTTGTTCCATAAGTGCTTTTTTTTAACCAAAGATTCCTGTTCAAAATTGCCCATGAAGATGATCTCAATTGATCTATAAATTATTGCTTTAGCAGGATAGCCATGTTCACAAAATTCTTGATCAAAAAATATAAATTCCCCGTTAACATAGAAACTGTTAAAAGGTACAAGATCAATATATCCCTCGTTAAAAATCGGGCCGGAAATGTGTTTCCACTCATCTTTTGGTTCAATTTCATTAGATGATTTTAGTATCTCATCAACAAACAGGTCCAACTTTTCGTAAAATGCATTCGCATCCGTTCTCGCTAAACGCCTCAAGTAATTAACAGCAATCTCACCTTGAACATACTTTGATATATAGGCATTTTCAGATAGCATGCCTTTAACAAGGTTAAGACCGCGGTTTTCAAGCAATTCAGCGTTGTGCATTATGTTTTCAAGTTTTTTCAATCCTTGGGGATATAAAGCCTTTTTTATGACCTCTTCTCCTTGAATAACAGTTGCCATAGCATGTTCTTTTCCGCGATCCATTGAAACAGTAACATAGTCTATTTTGTTTAAGGGGCCGCTTTTTGTACACTCAATTAAAAAGCTGTTGGCCATTTGATGAAAAAGTTTGTTTTTAATCAAATCAGTGTACAAATACTGCTCTTCCAAAAACACTGAATCCGGATGATGATACCTTGGAAAAATCCGGACTCCGAGTTCTTCATTGGGCAGGAAGTTTTCTGAGCAAATAATCTGGGGCATTGATAAGTTTGGAAAAACAGATAAAAAATGTCTATTTTGAAAGCCCGCATTATCTAACATTTGAGTAAGCTCAAATCTGCTGTAATTTCGTCCACCACTTCGGGCTAAATTTGTTTTGCTTATTTTTCTGTAGTTTTCAATGCCATCAAAGCTTCTGTCTGTAAATGGATCACGGTCTCCACAAAAATATTTAATACCTAGTCTGTTATCTGCACCTAATAAAAGCCGTCCGCCAATGACTAAACCAGACGCAATTGTATCTAATAATTTCTCAGGATCCAAAGCCCTTTCAATCATATTCACAGCTACAATATAATCTAATTTCTTGCCAGAAGCGTTATTTAATACTGCCGCATCCTTTAAAGTCATGACCGTTACAGATGAAGATATTGTCTTCAGTAAATCAGTTAGCCCATCTGGTTTATCAGTGATTTGAAGTATTGAGCCGTCTATTTTAAAAGGATACCAATTTAGCAGACCTTTAGGGAAATCTTTTATGATGTCATCCACATTCATATTTTTGCCTCGCCTTGGGGTTCCCTAAGAATTTTCATAATATGTTCATGGATTTTTTGCCCACATGATCCGTCTATATTTTCAGCAAGATCTGCCATAGCACGCTTTTGTTCTTCAACAACACCTGTTAAATTACCAGCTACTACATCTGTAAGAAAATCTTCGAGTGGAAACAACCTGCTTTCTGTTTTTGCAAAACATAGATTCTGTGCAACCCGTTCAAATCCGCTCTCTCCATCAGTGAATCTTTTTAATTGATCATCAGAAAGCTTTACTTGAAACTGCTCTAAATTATCATTTTCAACGTCAATAATAGCAGCCATACCATCATTCATTCGCTGGGTTATTATCTGGTCTTTATCAAACAATTTTCCAAAAGATGCTGTTACCCTGAATTTAGGGCTATACCCATTTCTGGGGCTTATTGCATCATTCCAAAAGTCTTTTGCAATTGCATCAATATGACCGTTTTTTTTATTAATGCGTATCATTGAGTCCGTAAACCCGGGAATTGCGACAATATAATGTTTTGTTTCAACAAGCTCCAAGTGTATGATTCCACGCTGCTCAAAATTCGCCCAACACTTTACATCCTTTGGAAGCTCGAACCGTTGGAATTTTTTGTTTTTCTTGTTCCATTTGCAAATTGCTCCTGTTTTTACCTCAGACAGCCAAACATTATTTCCCGACACACAAATGCCAGTGTATCCGCTTGCCCCCCTGCCAATTTTATAAATCTTATGAGCACCGTTTGTCATTTTAAAGGCTAAAACACAATTTGTATATTCAGCCGTGATCCAAAGCATTTTTTCCTTTTCATCAACACTGCAAGACCCGGTTTTTGATCCTGTATTTAAAAAAGCACTGCTCAGTGCGGCAATACTTTCTTTGTGATAACGCCATTTTTTGTTCCTGGTATTATACTCGATAATTGCATTCCCTGTTATTGGCAAATAAAATACCTTGCCTTTAAATGAGGCTACTTTGCTCATTAACATACTTTGATTTGACTCAATTGATTCCAACTCAGTAAATTCAAATGTATGTCCCTGATATTTAGCAGGCTTTGTTGCAAGAAGCGGTGTTAAATACACATCATCTTCAACGGAAGAGATATAAGAATATACGCTGTCCCACTTTGGCTGATTGGGGATTCGTCCAATGAATTCAAGATTTTTTGTTGATAAATTCATTTTGAACAATCCGTTATAGAAACGTGCTGTAAACAGCATCTCTGCTTCTTTGATGTCTGCATCAAAAATAGTTAGCACACCTTTTTTCTCATTGGAATCATTTTGGTTTCGCAAGTTGTCCAGTATATAAACGGGCTTTCCAACCACAGAAAATAAACGACTCATGGATGAGGCATGCTCACCAATATATCCATCAGAAACCGCTATTGTCGTTGCCAAATCAGGGCTATGATCAATAACTCCTATTGATGATTCAATAAAAAAAGCTTTTAATTCTACTAAAGTTTCCCACAAATCTGGTCTCATTGATTTGATCGTAGCCTCTAATAAGGGGTGGGGTCTCCAGATTATATTGATATCATTTCTTTTTTTAACTGCTTCAAACACTGTTTTTATCTTTGCCAGGCACTCAGTTCCATTTATTAAAATTTCAAACAAACTGGTATTCAGCATGAGACTTTTTCGATTTTGAAATGCTGACACCCACGACTCAGGGATTGTAACACCATCCTGGATACGGTTAACTACTTTGTCTATTTTGGGAGAACCCAAGGGGAGTATTTTGTTGTAATACTTTGTGTTTTTAAACTGCTCTTTTATTCCTTCGGATTGAAGTACCATGAAATCAACGTTTTTATACACAGGTAAGTCACGCTGCCATTCAGAAAAGGCACCAGAAGTAAAATAGTAAGGGACGTACACTAATTTTTTAACGAATTTTTTCAAATTATCCGAATAATAATCCGAATGAACATTTGTTACTCTATTAAATTTATCGTAGGGATTATGTATATATGCCACATCCGGCATTTCATCTTTAATTGAATACTTCTTATAATCAGTGATTTGCACGTCTGGGTCAAAGTCTGCACCATCATAACAAAACGTCCATTTCTTTGCGGTACTATCATACTCATAATACGGAATCGGAACAACATGGCAAACACACGCTGGATCTTGCTCACAAGCCTTCCATATACTTTCAAGACTATCCCACATTGACGCTTTGTATGGAAAAAAAACAACCTTATAAATATTTTCAACCTTGTTTAATAATTTTTCCACATTAACAATAATACTATTTAATGCGTCACGATCATGAGTATTTATTTCCTTTGCTTGAGAAAGCACAAACAGCTTTTCACAATACGCCCCTAAAACCGGTACAATATCATTGTTTCTGCCGATTTTTTTCTCGATTGTGTTTCCAATTGCACTTGCAGCTTTCTGGCAGTCTTGAAGCAATCCCAAGCTTTCATTCTTATCTGTCGTCGGCAGTTGTGCATGAGATTTTTTCATTGATTTAAACAAGGAATTAAACAGATTTATAATCTTCTCTTCAAATTGTTTGTGCATTAATTGTATCTTCCTTTAAAAAACTCTACAAGATAAGATGTGGCAAAGAGACCAAGGTTATGGCAATCGCAGACAATTCGGTATTCCTGCCGCCGATAGAGTGGAACGTGCTTAACACACTGTCCAGTTTTCGGGGCCCACTATACGCTTTTGGCGTGTTTATTCTTTTACCCTCGTTCCATCAATTAAATCGGATATAAATTTTGCTGCGCGCTCACTTGCGTGACCGTCCTCACAAACACCATATTTTTTCATAAACTCGTCAACTTTGCTTTCGTATTCTTCTTGACTAAAATTATTAATACGAGATGCAAGCGCTTCATTTGTTTCCGCAATTGGGAATGGAAGATCATCATAATCAATCAACAGCTTACGTTCACCATTGATATATTCCATGCGGTCAGGCGCAAATAAAAAAACAGGCTTTCTTATAAAAGCAGGCTCAAACATCATACTCGAATAATCGGTAATCATTATATCTGCAGCAGCTACAAGCTCCTGGCTATCAGGATAATCGCTGGCATCAATAACGCAATCCAATCGTTTCATGGTCTTGCTTGCTTCAGAAACTACCGGATGTAATCTCAAAAACACAATCCAGTCTCCAGCAAATTTCTTTTTCAAATTTTTAACTAATATTCCATAATCAATATTTGTTTCATAAGCTTCAGGTTTATAATGTTCACCTTGTTTGCAACGAAATGTTGGGGTATATAGCAATATTTTTTCACTGTCAGCTAAATTATAATAGCTATATATCTTTTTTACGGTTTCGCCTGCGTCAAAAAGAATATCAGAACGAGCAGAGCCAATCTGTATAATATCCCCTTGAAAACCAAAGCCGCTTCTGCAAGTATCTGTATCAAACTTACTTCCTGTAATAATATAGTTAATCATTTCTGAATTATGTTTACAAATAGCAATTTCTGTATCTTCACCACGAAATGTTGTCAGATCAAACCCAAAGGTTTTTAATGTAACGCTTGACCAGTGTTTAACTTGCACATAAATCTGTTCCATTCTTTTATGAATATTTAATGGAACCATGTCATCATATATCCATATCTTTGCTGTTTCCATTTCATGAATATATTTTGATTTGTTTTTACGATATACTATCCTAATTCCTGCCGGTAATTTTAGAGTAAAATCATCAACAATCCAAACAATATCTAAATCATCACGCAGCTTTAAAAGCTGTGCAACGATATATTTCCCATGTCCGGAAAAACTACCCATTGTGTAAAAGACAAGCTTGTTTTGCTCAATTATTTTCGTACACTCTTTCGGTACATCATTACTTTCTATTGTGCCAAATGCAGGCCTTCTTAACGCCTCCATGGCAAGTAATGAAAAAAAATTTGTTATTCCTGAATTTTCAAGTTGTATGGCAATCTGTTCGCTTGCTTTGAGGCTGGTAATTAAAATAACTATTTCGTCTTTGTTGTGTTGATACAATGCAGATACGTTCAGAACTTTTTTTTCAAGACACTTTTCCGATGCTATGTCTGAAATGTGTATATCAATGGAAGTACCATGTTTTCTTCTATCATTGTCTATTATACCGGCAACACTTCCAGTGTTATTCTCTAAATAGTATTCGGCACCATTTCCAATCCCAAAAACAAATACTTTTTTGTTTTCCTTATTACTACGGAAATCTTCCCATGTTTGAAAATTGAATTCATTTATACTAAATTTACCTGTTTTTTGTTGCAAAATACTTTGTATTGCATCCAAATTTTTATCCTCCGGCTAGTCTAAATGCGAAACCCAATTATATACAGCATTCATAGGCCATTGCTTTTTTTCTATATTCCCAAGAATTTCTTCTGTAAATTCCTTTTTCGCAGCAACAACTATTAATGTATCGTTATCAACCTCTATCTCGTCTAAAGAATATACCGAAATATTTTTAATCACGGCGCCATTTCCAATCATATTTGTAACAACAAATGCATCCACTTTTACATCAATGTGGTACATAAAAAGAAGACATTTTTTTCCATGCACACCTGCCCCATATATATAAATTTTTTTATAATTTCTGCATAGTTGTTTCATTTCCAATACTTTATTATCAAATCGGTCCAGGTCATATATATGCCTTAAACCTAATAACTTTTGAAGCCTGTCAAATGCTTTGCATGACGCTTCCTGAAAATTTTCCAATCGTTCTTCTGCAAATTGATTCGTCATAACCCATTTGGTTTCATAACCTGCGTCTTTAGCAACAAATTCCAAAATGCGTTCAATCGCATGGCTTAATGTCCCATCTTCTGCCAATGGTTCTTCGTCAAAATGCTCATACCTCCATTCATATTCAAAAAGCTTTCTTAATGCCTTGACCTTAGCCCAGAATACTGTCCCTATTGCCATAGGTGATATCGCTTTTTTTATATCGCAATGCAGGTCCAACCGTTTTGCCAGTTCGATTGTATTGTTATAATTATTAAACCACGTATTCCTAAATGCAAAGGAACTCCGTTCACCAAAATGAATTGGCGGTAACAATAACCCTATCTGAGTCTTTTTCTCTAAATAAATAATTAGGTTGTTGATATAAACCATACTTCCCAGCATATTTTCCCACATATTATATATCCATCTGTCGGTATCAGGCTTCAGTGATGAATATTTTTCTTTTTTATCGTGAAGGAAACAAATGTATTCATAGTTCAAAATTTCTTTGCGGCAGGCGACCAAGAAAGAACTGATATCTCTGCCTCGATTCTTCTTTGGTATAATTCTGTAATTATCTTTGCAAGCAGCAAAGATCTCTATTTTTTTACGCAATTCTTCATTGGACGTTGTAAAATAGACAGTAATTTCCTGATGGATATTATTAATATAGTTCTTATATCTTTCAAGAGAGTCTATATAATGCATATGGATCACAACGGCTATGCGTTTATTTAAAACTCTATTGGCATAAGTATCTATTAAGTATTCAGATGGTAGAATACAGTTTAGCTTTTTTATGTTTTGATATGCATCATTCGACGTCATTATTAAATGTCCCTTCACCTTTAGACACTTTCTTTTAGAACGGGCGGCCCCGATTTGCCCCAGGCTGTTAAATTAAACCCAAAACAAGCGTGTTCTAAAAATTAAAATACTCATGAACAATCGGCGGCCCGAGCGATTTTTTTTGTCTCCGATTGCCATCAGGCAGGCACACGAGTCCCTGTGTTTTTTGAAATGCTACCGATTGTGTTGTGGTTCATTGTCTAAATTTCCTTTTCAGATCTACAGGGTTTTGACTCGCCATTGCGACCCGTTCGCAATAACTGTCCTGAGCAAAGACATCATGTAACTCGGACAGTCCTCAAGGAATTGAAAAGCTTGAACACGCTTGAGAGCTTGTTGTTATAAGCAATAATTCGATATTTAATGGTCCTGCCGGACCGTATGATCAAACAGGGGATATTTATAAATGTCTGGATGAAACGCTTGAATTCCATGCGGACGATGGAAAGCCCCAAGGAACGATATGGCATCATCATTCCATACCAAGCTTTCAGATCCCATGCCAGAGATGCAATAACCATATAGGCCCAGTTGGCATTTAAAGAATCAGAGGGATTATCCATGGCATGTACACCATGTTTCAACTGATCAATGTCATTTTCGTGATTAGCACGTTTCCGGGTAGAAGCGCCGGTTGCCCAACGCCTCCCCCACAGATCCGTACGTGCGGAATTCCCGCATACGGTTCCTAAATTCCAGCTCTTTTGACCAAACTGGAAGCTGAACAGGTTTCCCCGTTCAGCGCATAGCTTTGCTGCCCATTGGTATTCTGCAATTATACGGTTTTGTGTTGATATGGTTTGTGGCCTCTGTGGGTCTCCCATAGTTCCTACCTTATATACGCTATGCCCTGTTTCACCTTCCCTACAGTGGGTCGCTTGGGCTTTACTTCCCCACCTATTCAATCAGCTTTCAAGCTGATCGTCGGTACTATGTTCCACTAAGACTGCCCACAGTCCATCTCAGGTTTGTTCGTTATTCACTTTCCGCCCCTGATACCCTGTTGTATTTGTCCACCTTGTTTGTGCTTCCCAGATTCGTTCATAAGTTGAATCTCTGACTTGCTCAAGGGAGGTGAACTGTCGCCTTGAACACCTGGAATTTTGGGTATGGCTATTCCTGTATCCATTCAATGTACAGGGAGGCTGTGGGCTCTCTCAAGTTCCCGAGTTACCCCTTTGAGTACATGCCCTGGTCTTAGACTACGGTGGTGCCCCCTTCTCTTGTCATGGCGATCCGAGGACTGCTGCCTTCCGTCAACAGAAAAACGTCGGCGTTCCCTGCCCGCCTGTTTAGGTGAACAGTTTATCCAAAAACCACAATAATATTCTTTTCGAAGCTCAATACAGGGCCTACACTCTCAATCATGTCCGGCTCAGGACTCCTGTTGCCAGGTTTACCCTCGGACTTCTTTACTGACCTGCTGACTATGCTTTGATCAGGTGGAATTTGCATCCACTGGGTAACATCAACAAATTTCTTGGGGTTCGATTACCTCCTTTCCCATTGTTTCGGGTTTATCTTGACGCAATCTGGTAAAAATCCACAATCTGCCTGGCCGATTTTTCCCAATCGTTGGTGATGTAAAAAAAGTAACGGATATCGTTAAACAACAGGCGTTCGCCTCTGTACTCGTTTATCGTTTTACGCAGAACGATCATCCTGTAAGGTTTCTGACATTTACCGGGCTTATATTCAAACTCGGCTATATGTTCACAGGCAGTCTCAAGACGTTTGAAGTTGCGCTTTTTGACCACTTTAAGTTTTATATTTTCAGGACGTTTTCTGGGGCTTGTTTTGATTGCTTGCGGCTGTTTTTCAAGCAGCTCCCATTTGGAATTTGAAAAACCATCGGCCAGTTTTATCAGGTTTGATCTGGCGTCCATGCCGAAGACAAAGGTACAACGTTGATCCCATTTGTCAAAATTGGAAGTAAGGCTGAAATCAGTATCACCCCGAACGTATAATTTTTTAAAAGTTCCATCCAGCAGATCAAGGGCCTTATCCACCCACCCTGCAGATTCGAGGTGAGACGGAGCATTACCGGATCGATTGATAATATAAAGAGGCTCCCTTGTTTTTTCCAAAGAGACGACCAAAGGGGCATATCCCCACTTACCATTATAGGATATGTCCATACCCTGTTTGCACTCGCCGGTTGTTTCACTGATAGTGCCGTCGATATTGATAATGGCTTCTTTCTTGAAGCTTTGTGGCTGCTTTTCCCATACCTTTTTTCGGATG
Organism: uncultured Desulfobacter sp.; assembly: GCF_963675255.1. Lineage (GTDB taxonomy): Bacteria > Desulfobacterota > Desulfobacteria > Desulfobacterales > Desulfobacteraceae > Desulfobacter. The sequence continues at coordinate 2,097,713 of NZ_OY775937.1, read as the reverse complement.
TTATTTTTGACGTCCAGCAGGGCTATGATATCTTCCTTGAAAAACCGGCGCAAAAAGTCTCCTGCTGTAGTTGGATCGGGGATAATTTCTGCATCCAGAGCATTCAACCAGGCATCATTATTTCTTAACAGTTCGATATCCTGAAGGCAGGTGCCTCCGGCAAAAATATTATATGCCATGTTGGCGACATGATCTGATTCATGAAAGGGCAAATGGCGTTTAAGCAGTTCGAGTTCCTTATCAATTTCTTTCAGGAGACCGGTCTTTTTTGCAATCATATGAATCCGCCCTATACCGCCAGGAGCAACTCCTTTGAGGCGACCGTCAATTTCATATTGAATGTTGGATGCTTTAAACATGGGGGTCGGTTGTTCATCCCAATCTCTTTTGTTGAGCTTTTTGCTTATTTTTTCTTGCATTTTGCCAATTTTTGCTGATATTTTTATTCACTCGAAACGTCCTTTCATATTCGTTTAGTTTGTTGTTGGAAACTCACTATAACCAATATTGACAGGTGTTTCGAGGTTTTTTATTCCTTTTGCTATTTATTTCACGCTTGTTTTGGGATTAAAGTCAGACCACTCTCAGTTTGGATGAAATTAAAATATAAAATGACGCTTAATTTCGGGAAATTTGTCTTGACACTTGATCCCACTTAAGTGAACTTATCAAAGGACGATATAAGTTGTCAAAATTCAGGGCTGATATCGGAACGTTGGGGGTTGAGATGCTTATCATTTGAGCGTCTTGATAAAATTTAGGTACATATGATCCATCTAAAATTAAAGTTTTTTAATAATTTCAGATATTTTTTCACATGCAAGAACTTAACCGGACATTACTGAGGTAAAGTAATTTATGAGCAGAGAAATTATGGTTTCTATCTGTTGTCTTACGTATAACCATCATAAATATATTGCGAAGACATTGGACAGTTTTTTAATGCAAAAAACTATGTTTCCATTTGAAATAATTGTACACGATGATGCTTCTACAGATGACACACCAAAGATTGTAATGAAATATGCAGAAAAATACCCTAAAATTATAAAGTTGATTGTGCAAGAGACAAACCAGTTCTCCCAAGGTGAAGTATTTAGTATTTATTCTAAATATATATTTCCACAAGTCAAAGGAAAGTACGTAGCATTTTGTGAAGGTGATGATTATTGGATTGACAGCCAAAAACTGCAAATTCAGTTTGAATACATGGAAAGTCATCCGAATTGTTCGTTAGCGGTTCACAATGTATATCGTGAAGATGAATCAACCGGCAGAAGAGTATTAAATCATCAAAATATAACTACGGGGGCGTATCAAGGTGAAAGCGCATTATCTATATTTATTTCACTGCCCCATACAACAGCCATGTTTTGCAGATTTGAATATTTTAAAAATATTCCGGAGTATTTCTTCCAGGCACCGGTTCCAGATTATCCCATGTATTTTCACTGCCTAACCAAAGGCAGTCTGTATTATTCTGAAAACATCATGTCGGTATACAGATGTTTACATTCAACTTCATGGACTCACAATATGCGAACTAATAATGTAAATAATCAAATTCATGCGATCAAGATGCTATACTTATTTGAGACATTTAATGAGCGAACGCAGGGGGCGTTTTGGGTTCCTTTGTTAAAACGTATTAAGCAATATAGAATGGCAATTTTGATGATGGAAGCATATGGTTTTGATGAGTCCGTAGAACAATTGTACAAACGACTTGACCCTAATAGGATGTATACTGAACAAATAAGAAAATTGAAATCTTTGGCTAAAAATTTGAGTTTCGCACCCATAATTGAGAATATTAAAACCGCATATTTAAACGGGAAGAAAATTTTCATTTATGGGGCAGGGCGCTATGGTGAGATGGTTTTCAAAACATTAACTAATAATGGCATCAATATAACTGGTTTTCTTGTGACCGACGGATATAAAAAAAATGAAATGTACCTTGATGTTCCAATTTATTATCGCTCTGAGCTTCCCTGTAATCCTGAAAAAACTTGTATTCTCCTTGCACTAAAGCCGGAATATGCTCAAGAGGTTGTCAGATATTGTACCCAAATGGATGTATGGTATCCATTTCGAAGTTTATTAGTGATGAGCCCCCCCAAAAAAAAAGATCATTCGATTAAATGGAAAGTCTAAAATAATAAAAAGAACGTATCAAAATGGTAAAAAAGAAGACATTTTCGGCAAAATTTGACACTCAAGTGGCAGTCGACGCCGTGAAAGGAGTGAAAGCTTTATCAACTGAGTCTAAAATTCATTCCAATCAATATTGGTTTGGGAAAGATAAACTGCTTGCGAATCCCCTGATTTTTTTCGTCAGGGGAAAAACAGAAAGCCAAAACGGAGGTGGTGGTACTTACGGCCCTGCTTTACGAAGAAATCGGCCAGTTGAAGATGGATACCAAATGGCTTGAAAAGAACTATGCGCCTACCAGTAATTTCAGAGGGGCGCATTCCCATTTTCCCGGTTTTAAGAAAGCCTTTCTTTTAGTGCAAAAAGCATGATATTTTCTGCTAAACTGAAACGATCAAAAAATGGATTGTGCTGATGAAAAAAGCTGAAGATTGCAATACTGTTGATGAAGCCTATGCTTGCCTGAAAGAACTGGAAGAAGATCCGAATCGCTTGGTTCGCAACGCTAAAGAATTGGAACAGATGGAACAGGAAATTCTTGGGTATACGAATCGGATAAGCGTCTTGCTTTTAAAAAAAAGATCCAGGTCTCAGTAGATTCCCCTGATCAGGTCGATCAAGAAAAAGAATTGATGTCCAGTTGGCCGGGGCGGATGAAAAGCGAAGGGTTTGAGGCAGTTTCGATTCAGCTTCGTACAGGTAGTTCGGTTGATATTCGTGTTCGATATTATCGACGATCCTGTGACCGTCGAAATCGAAAAAGGTATAAGGTATAAAGGTGCATACGCCGGTTTAATCCTTCTTGGAATCCATGATCGCTGCTTACCTGCTTTGGCTTCTATGGTGAGCTCTTGGTCAGCCTTATTGAGTTCTTCTAAGTAACTAAAATTTTTCTCTTGTAATTATAGTTACTTGTAGGATCGGATTCAGCCCGGCTGAATGGGACGCTTTTGAAGAAGTCCGTCAAGTGCTTTGTGAACATGGTATGACGTTGGATATAAAGGTTATCCGTAAACTCACTCAACTTTCGGAGGAGTAAATTTGCACCCCCGATAATTCCTCAATCTCACTTGAAAAACCGAAATACTTGAGAGCTTGACCCATCACCAGATCAAGCATCTCCTGTACCATATGCTCGGTAAAATCAAATAGTCGCCGAATATTTACCAGAGCTAAGCGCATGATCCGCTCCAAAGAGACCATAAAAGAAAGATTGGTCATCTCATCATTACAGGCCCTGAAGAGTTCCCCGAATGACCTTTGATCCATACATTGCCGCTGATAAAGGCTGAGCATGTTGTATCTGGCAATGACAAGAGATGTATGAGCGATCAGGCCATCGTAGTTCCTAATTTGTATTTCTTTTGCCAATTTCAGGTGTTGCTTGCACATTTTGAAAAAGACTTCAATATCCCAGCGTTTGCCGTACAGCCGAATGACTTCTTCATTAGGGAGGGACAGATCTGTCGACAGGAGTGCAAGCCAGCCTCGTTTTTTATCACAGGAAACAAAAATAATTTTTGCCTGCTTGCCGTTGGAAAGAGTAACAATGGCTTGGGCCTTGATTTTTGCCCGTCCTCTTTTTTTCTTCAATTTTCCATAGAGTTCGGACAGCCTAAGCTTTTTGCCTTGATATTCATAAAGCCATTTTGGATGATCTTTCAGCATGCATATGACGTGTATGTGTTCCCGCAAATCTGCTATTGCTGATGGCATCGAAAACCAACTGTCCATTAAAACATACTTAGCCCGGACACCCATATCAAGGGCTCTTTTTACCATCGGTACGAGATGGGCTGTGGTTTTTGTAACCGCTTCCTGGCGGCGATGATATCCGCAGGTCCTTTTATCAATATCAGGATTGATTTCATTGTATCGATTCTTTTTGTCTGCAGATGATAAAAGGGCAAAATCAAGTCCAAGAAAACTGTTACCGTCAGACCAGCCAAGGGTCAGCATCCGGAATCCTTTGATGTACTTCATATCTGTATGATCAAACACCCGGGATAAAAGCTCGACTTTTTTAGAACGGTTTCTGCTATAGGTAGAATCGTCAAAAATAAGAACTTCTTCGGAAGAATCATCAAGAAGCTTTCTAATGATAAAATAAATCCGGCGGCAAAGATGAAGGGTAAACCGCCGCCAGTTATATGTCGGAGAGTTCAGAAAATTGTAAGCAGCGTCCTTATCGACCTCAACTTTTTTGTTTTTCACAATGCCCTGGTATAAATTTTCGTTGTGAAATGCCAGGTTAAATAAGGCTGTGAAAATGGCAAGCGGTGATGCTCCTTTGGTTTTAACGATTCCTGATCGATTCAATAACGTACCGATTTTGAATTTTGCAAAGTAATCACTGAGTACGCCAATCTGTTCTGAATTTGTTATTTGATTTTGTACGCCGGTAAGTGTAGTATTCATTTTGACGAATTTCCTTTGTCTGAAATGTTTGTTTAGTGGTAAACAAAGCGTATCATATAAAGTGAGATTCGTCAATTTAAATAATAAATTCAATTTGTTATATTTTTATTTGCTGTCGTTTTTAATCACCGAAAGTTGAGTAAACTCACCTATCGCTACGCAGAGCGGGCCCGAGCCGAGCAACAAGCGGGTCGAATCCCATTAAATGATGGAGACACGCTTGACGGTCGACGAGTCGTTATAAGCACTGATGGTGGACGCACACGGCTAAGAGAGAAGAAAAAACTCCCCATTCGCTCATTTGATATAAAGTATCTCTAAATTTCAAGTTGCGTATAAATAAAAGAGTCTAATTCCAACTTTTGGATAATTTGTTTTTGCAAATTCGATAATGGTTTCAATGAACGCATAATAATATTTCCTGCCATGTCGCATATAATAGTAAGGTTAACTTTCGAAAAAGCCTTTAAGATTCTTTCCGCAGAAGGTTTGGCTGTAGTCTTTTTACGATTTTCAGGATGCATATCAGGTAGTTCAGTCTTTTCTTCTTTCAATGAGCGTCGAACAACAAATTCTATAAGAGTCAGCACCCTTACACACAGGGTGAGTAGATATGTCATACCTTCAATCTGATCATCTTTTTTAACAAACAACGGAGCTATGTTGAGGCGACTTTTTAGCCTGCCGAAGATACGTTCAACTCGATATTCATTTCTATATGACAAAATAGCATCATGCAGGGAAAGCTTATCAAAATCCATCTCTGTGACGAATGCTTTCCAGCCGAACCGGGTTTTTTCATCAGCCATTTTTTCCTGATTTTTTTCAACAGAAGTAATCTGATAACGAACTTTCTCTACAACGATGGTTTCCCGGTTAAGGGCACCCCTTCCTTTACCGACATACTTCATTTTTTGTTCTACCTGTTTTTCAAACTGGACTTCCAGTAGATCCTCAACGTTATGGGCTTTGACTATTTTGGCAATAGCCGCAACAAGTTCAGCCTCATCGGTTATTTGACGTCTGCCTCGCCCCGGTAAAGGAGTTAATTTTTCAAGTTTTTCTTTAGCTTTTGTCAACCGAATATCGAGACCGGCTGATTGTTGCCTGGCATGAGCAGGGGAATGAACCACGAACACCCGCTCCTGCCAGGTTATTTCTTCAACCTCTTTTTGAAAAGTCTGAATGCGGCTGAACTCATATCCTTTGGCTGCCAGAACCACTATCCCTTTATAGTTTTCTCTAAACACAGGGATCAAGGTTTTTTCCTGATCTTTGGAAATGCCTTCATTGATCCATGTTTTCATTTCATCAACAGTTTTACCGGTCAAGGGCAGCGGGCATAAATAATGATGCCCTGACGATATCAAATAAGCCCGGGTCTCCAGTGCACTCATTTTACAATCACCTGAGAACAATAATCCATTTTTTTTAAGACTGTCACTGACGCGGTTTATTAGCGGAATATATAATCCATCGTCGGCTTTTTCACCAGAAACGACGTCAGAAGCCAACGGCATTCCCAAAGGGTCCAAGGCCGCACTCATCAATTTTATCTGAGGTAACTTCGCATTGTCTTTGCTATGACCAAACTGAACCAATCCCTCTTCTGTGATTGCCTGATCCGCACTCACAGTCGTTGCATCACATCTGATTGTTTCAGGCTTCAGATCATACACCTCTATTGAATGTTTATTGAAATCATCTTCTATCTTTGACCAGTATTCACGATTGCTTAAATGTTTCAAAAGATGGGCTAAACGATCATCACTGAAATCCAACGCCGCTATTGGCCGCCCTGCTATGCGAAGCAACGTATGTTGCATTTCTTTCACATATTCACTCATTGATACCTTGCGGTGGTCGCCTTCAGTCAGAATATAGGCCATCCATATGGCTGTGGTCCATCCCCAGCTAAGGTCTCTTTGATTTCCATGTCTTGGAATATGTCTGTCTATAATTTCCGGGATACCCATTCTGACCATTTGTGCTATGAGCAAAGGCACATCATCCACTCGTTCCGTGATAATCTGAAGTTTGTCTTTGTTGAAAATCTCTTGATCTTTTGATGTCGAATCCATTATTATTTTGGTACCTTTAAGTTAAAATAAAAAAAGGAAACTACAGCCGAATTTTCCACAAAATTATGATGAATTTTAATTATTGCAAGCCCTCCATGCAAAATTAACTTTTTCAGATTTAAAATGAGCGAATGGGGAGAAAAAAGGTCCAAAAACCAAAAAGGATAGAACCCGCTTTCGTGGGGCGTGGCGAGAACCCAAGCTTTTGATCATTTCTGTGGTGAATGCCAAGGGAAAACAAGAAAAAAGCTTCTCACCATTTATTGATGGCTGTTTCAGCGGTCCCGATGGCGGATTCCACTTGTTAAAGGGTTATTTGAGCTCCCTTCATATTCAGAACTCAGACAAGATACTGTTTGTTGCAGATGGAGCACATTGGATTTGGAATCGAATCCCCGGACTGATCAAAGCATTGGGTTTGACTCCGGAGCGTGTGTATGAACTTCTTGATTTTTACCATGCCGTGGAGCATTTGGGTACAGTAGCAGGTTTAAGGAAGACCTGGTCATCCAAGGAACGTAAACGCTGGGTATCGAAACAGCGAGGTTCCCTACTGAAAGGAAAAGCATCTGATGTGGTCCAGGCCGTCCAGATGCTTTGTCGAGGCAGAAACAGTAAGGCTATCAAGACGGAACGGGATTATTTTGTGCGCAATGAAAGAAGACTTGATTTCTCAACTATAAAAGCGTTGAATTTACCTATTGGCAGCGGTGCTATTGAAAGTTCAATTCGTAGAGTGGTCAATTTACGTCTTAAAGGCCCATGCACTTTTTGGTATCGGGAGAATGCAGAAAAAATGATTATGCTACTCGACTATCAAGTTTTTTCCTTGACCCTGTAAACACTGGGCTTAGAAATGAGCGTTTTCGTAGGTCAAACAGTTTTAAAAAATAGAACACGCTGATATTATTAGATTTTAAAAATCATACCAAGATAGTCTGTATTTTAATGCGATCGCAATAATAATTAGTAATGTCAGGTTATTATAAAAAAACTTGATAGTCGAGTGCTACGATCATATTATAAAGCAGGGCGTTGGAATTGCCTAAAACAGATGGCAAACACGCACAATCCCGTGCCAGCGGTATGACCGGGAAAATGGGAATGCGCCCTTTCAGATTTCAGAGCGTCGGACTTGGGTCGATGCAGCCTGGCAGGTGATATGTTAAGTCGGCCATGGTTGTTCTTGAGAATATTATTCCAATTAATTCGGAAGTTTTAAAGCAATGGGTATTTTGCCAATTGCAGAAAGATGGGTGATATGAAACTGACTGACAAAAGCTACAAAGATATTATTAACAAAAATAAAAAAATTGTTTGTTTTGGAGGCGGCAAGGCATTCAAAGACTTTGTTGCTGCATTTGAAACTGACGGTATACTGAATTATATTGATGCAATTGTAGATAATAATAAAGATTTAACTAATACATATATTAAATTCCATAATCATAAAATAATGGTTATAAGCATGGATACTTTTGTGACCAATGAGAAATATTTAGATTATGAATATATAATTACAACAACATACTTCAGAGAGATAATCGCTCAGATAAATACTTATAAAATTTTTAATGGGAAAGAATGCTATTATTATGGTTTGGTATTATCAAATAGTGACAATAGTTATCATACTGAATACCTGCCTGATACATTAAGAATAACAGACACCCCCATAATTCCTAAAACAATACATTATTGCTGGTTTGGCAGAGGAAATAAGACAAAACTTAACTTAAACTGCATCGACTCATGGAAAAAGCACTGCCCGGATTATGACATTATAGAATGGTCAGAAGATAATTATGATGTAAGTAAAAATGAATTCATGAGAAATGCATATCAAAACAAACAATGGGCCTATGTATCTGATGTAGCAAGAATAGATATTATGTACAATTATGGAGGGATTTACCTCGATACCGATGTTACGATAGTGCGAAGCTTAGATGAGTTATTATATCAAAAAGCGTTTATGGGCATAGATGTATCAAAAAGAATTGTGTTGGTAGGATTTGGGGCTATTAAAAAAATGCCTATATTTATGAAATTGTATAAAGCATATTGCAATACTGAATTTTCTCTTAAGTCGGTTATAAATAAGGAAATAGTACTTCCTAATTTTACAAAAAAATATTTCAAAAATTTGGGCTATATTAACAATGGAAAGTATCAAAAACTGGGAGATATAGCAGTTTATCCTGAAAGAGTATTATCTGGATTTAATCCGAGAACCGGAAAACAGCGAATCACAGAAGATACATTTATGATGCATTTACATGAGGGGTCATGGGCTCAAAAAGAAAGCCAGAGGTTAAGAAAAAATTGGGACGTTTTGAATAGTATTCATCCCAAAAATCGGTGATCAAGAAAAAAGGTTACACTATTGAAAATTGGATAAAAGACGATAAAAATAGGGTTTGCAATGGAACGAATGTCCTGTGGCACTTTTAATGCGAAGAAAATACAATTATATCGTAATATATGGTTAAATATTGTCTATTTTGATACAAGGAATCAATAATTATGAGAGTTCTTTTAGTAGTATATGATAATGGATCTCTGGTGACTTACTTCCCCCAAGGCACTGCTTATATCGCCGCCGTACTGCGCCAAAATGATATTGATGTAGAAATCTATTTTCAGGATTTGCACCATTACCCAGATGAGCACTTGACCGAATACCTTGACAAAAATCGTTTTGACGCAATCGGTTTAGGTATTATTGGCGGTTATTATCAATACCGAAAACTACTGTCCCTTTCCAAGGCAATCAATTGTTCTAAAAATCGACCATTTTATATCATAGGAGGCCATGGACCCACTCCAGAACCGGAATATTTTTTTGAAAAAACCAATGCAGATGTGATAGTTATCGGTGAAGGAGAAGAAACTATCATAGAATTGTTAAATGCGCATCATAAGCACAAAAAATTATCAAGCGTTAAAGGAATTGCCTACAGGGATGGAAATAAAACCATTGTGAATCCTCGTCGAAACCTTATTGAAAACATTGATAACATCCCCATGCCAGCCTACGAATTATTCCCCATTGAATTCTACCGCTTAGTCAAAGAATCCAAGGCAACTTCAACGGATTTTTCGTTGCCGGTTCTATCTGGAAGAGGATGTCCATATTCCTGTAATTTCTGTTATAGAATGGATAAGGGGTTCCGGCCAAGAAGCAACGAAAGTATAGTTGCAGAACTCTCTTTTCTTAAGGAAAAATATCGTATTAATTATATAATTTTTTCAGATGAATTGTTAATGTCTTCAAAAAGCAGAACCGAATCTATATGCAAGGCCATTATTAAGGCCAAACTAAACATAAAATGGTGGTGTAACGGACGTTTGAACTACGCCGAACCGGCACTGCTAAAATTGATGAAAAAATCCGGATGCGTTTTTATAAATTACGGTATTGAAGCTGTGGATGATCAAATTCTTAAAAACATGAATAAGGCATTGACTGTAAAACAGATCATCCGGGGAACTGAAACCACACTTGCCGCAGGGATTTCCCCTGGACTTAATATCATCTGGGGAAATATCGGTGAAAACCTGGAAACATTACAAAAAGGAGTTGATTTTCTCCTGAAATACAATGACGGCTCTGAAATGCGAACGATCAGGCCTGTAACGCCATATCCAGGAAGTCCTTTATATTACTATGCCATTGAAAAGGGACTTCTCAAAAATTGCCGTGATTTTTACGAAAATAAACATGTCAATTCAGATCTTCTGGCTGTCAATTTTACCAACTTAACAGATGAAGAATTTCATCACGCGCTGCTTGAAGCCAATACCGTGCTAATAAAAGATTATTTTAAGAAGAAATTAAAATGGAACCTGAAGACGGCTCAATCTCTATATTTAGAAAATGATGTTTCTTTCAGAGGGTTCAGGCAATTGTAAATCCAAATCACGATTGATACAAATAACAATATTAAATAACATGAGGGAATGATGAGCAAAAAAAATGTCTTTATAATCGCTGAAATCGGAATAAATCACAATGGAGATATAGAAATAGCTAAAAAACTTATTGATGTCGCAATTAATTGTGGATGCGATGCTGTAAAATTTCAGAAAAGGACTATTAACAATGTCTACTCCCAAAAAGAACTGGACTCCTTGAGAGAAAGTCCTTGGGGAACAACATTCCGCGAACAGAAGGAAGGTTTGGAATTTGGGCAAAAAGGGTATGATGAAATTGACCGTTATTGCAAGGAAAAAAAATGTATATGGTTCGCCTCCGCCTGGGATATTGAAAGTCAGAAGTTCCTGCGTCAATATGACCTGAAATATAATAAAATTGCATCGGCAATGCTTGTATACGATGATTTCTTGCGAGAAGTTGCATCCGAACGGAAGCATACCTTTATTTCCACTGGAATGAGCGAGTTAAAACACATAGACAAAGCGGTTGATATTTTCCGTGAAGCCAATTGCTCTTATGAATTAATGCATTGTGTTTCGACTTATCCTATGAATGATACCGATGCTAATTTAAATTGTATAAAAACCTTAAGAGACCGATACAATTGCGATGTCGGTTATAGCGGGCATGAGGTTGGGTTAGCGGTTTCTTATGCAGCAACAGCAATGGGAATTAGTTCACTTGAAAGACACATTACCCTGGGACGTGCAATGTACGGCTCAGATCAGGCTGCCTCGGTTGAGCCAGGTGGGTTACGTTCTTTGGTCGGAGCAGTAAGAAAAATTGAAAAGGCCATGGGAAACGGCATTATCCAAATCACCGATAAAGAAGTACCAGTTGCTGAGAAACTGCGTTCCCATATTCCTTGATAAAACAGGAGGGTCAATATGTCAGGAATACTAATCGCCATTCCTGCACGATCTGGATCTAAAGCCGTAGTTGATAAGAATATTCGTCCCCTTGGTGAGCACCCCTTGATTGCTTACAGTATTGCAGCAGCCAAGCTGGTCCCAAAGATTGATCGAATTATTGTTTCCACGGATTCAGTGCAATATGCTCAAGTCTCACAAGCTTATGGGGCTGAGGTCCCGTTTCTCCGCCCGGCAGAATTATCAGGAGATAACAATACTGATTATGAGTGGGTTAAGCATTTGCTGGCATGGCTCAAGGAACACGATAACTATCAACCCAACATCGTCGTTCACCTGCGGGCAACCACACCATTTCGGGAACCGGCTGTTATTGAACAAGCAATTTCGACCTTTCTCGATCAAACTGAAGCCAATGCTTTAAGATCAAGTCATTTGATGTCTCAATCTTCATACAAAACCCTGGAAGTGGAAAATGGCTATTATAAAACCTTATGTTCCGGGTTATACAACCTTGATGAAGTTAACCGGCCCAGACAGGAGTTTCCAGCGACATATGATCCAAATGGTTATGTGGACATATACAAAACTTCTTATATATTAGCTAACGGCAGGTTACTTGGAAATAAAGTTTTCGCTTTTGAAACACCTAAAAGTGCTGAGGTTGATACTATTGAAGATTTCCATTATCTGGAATTTCTTTTATCAAGAAACCCACACTTTTCCAATAGGTTATTCGATGTAAATTAATTAAGAAAAAGAAGTAATAACATGCATAAAACACTAGCCAACAAAACCTGTCTGATAACAGGTGCAACAGGCGGAATAGGGTACCAGATAGCAAATGAACTGGCAAAAAACAGGTGCAATTTATTTTTGACCGGCAAAACCCCCAACAAGTTAGAAACATTACAAAAAAAAATATTGTCTACCTATGGAAACAAAATAAAAATCAAGTATCAAGATGGCGATCTAAATATTTTGGATGATATAGACAATATTATAAAAATAATTCGGAATGAATTTGAATCTATAGATATCCTGATAAACTGTGCCGGTCATTTTCCTGTCAAATCCCTGATTGATTCAACCCTTGATGATTATAATAAGACTTTTAACCTGCATGTACGTGCCCCTTTCCTTTTTACTAAAGAGTTTTCTTTGGATATGATGAAAAACAAATGGGGACGAATTGTAAATATCGGATCTTCTTCAGCTTATGATGGATTCCCCGACACTTCGATTTATTGCTCTTCTAAACATGCTCTTTTGGGCTTTTCAAGATCCATCCAGAAAGAATTAAAAGAATATAACATCAGGACGTATTCGATTTCCCCCGGCGGTACTAAAACTGAAATGGGAAAACAAATTTCAGGTCAGAATTATGATAATTTTTTAGCCCCTGAAGAAATAGCAAAATATGTTGTATTCGCCATTTCCTTCAATAATGAACTTATAACTGATGAATTTCGTCTAAACAGGATGTTTTAATGATCAAGAATATACGTCATACCGGTATTGTGGTAAATAATCTTACAGAATCAAGATATTTTTATGAAACTATTTTAGGTTTTCAAGAACCTGAACTTGCCAGGGAAGACAGTTCTTTTATTGATAAAATACTTGGGCTAAAGAAATCAACATTAACAACTTTGAAAATGAAAAGCCCTGATGGTCAGATAATTGAACTTCTTGATTTTGGCAATTCTAATATTAAATCACAAAGAAAAATCACTGAACCAGGACCAACTCATCTGGCTTTTACTGTTGATAGTATTGATCAACTATATCAAAACTTGAAAGAAAAGGGGGTTGAATTTATTTCTATTCCTGAAATATCTCCAGACGGTTATGCAAAAGTATCTTTTTGCCGTGCTCCTGAAGGGACCTATATCGAACTGGTGGAGTTGCTGTAAAAATGGACTCAGAAAATAAATATATCGAAGTTATATATAATAAACAAGATAAGCCGTTTACTGAATATCCTGATAAATTAGCCAGATATCTATCCAATCGGTTTAAGCTGGAAAAAGACGGCAAATTTCTTGATCTTGGATGCGGGCGAGGTGATTTTCTCAAAGGATTTATTCAATGCGGGCTTAATGGACATGGTGTAGATCAGTCAGATAAAGCAAAAGATATTTGCCATGATGCAAGCATTAAGCAGGCCGATCTGGCAAAAGAATCCATCCCTTTTGCAAATGATTTCTTTGACTGTATTTTTTCAAAATCGGTTCTTGAGCACTTTTATTATCCTGAAAACCTGATTAAAGAAATACACCGGATATTGAAACCAGGCGGATTAGTGATCACAATGGTCCCTGACTGGGAAGTCGTATATAAAATGTTTTATGATGATTATACCCATAGAAAACCTTTTACAAAAACTTCGCTGGCAAACATATTTACAATCAATGGTTTTACTAATGTTGAATGTGAAAAATTCCGGCAGTTACCGTTCCTCTGGCAATATCCCTGGTGCTGGCCAATAACATCTCTTATTGCTTTAATTTGTCCTGATTCACTGAAAAAATCATCAAAACTGATCCGTTTCTCTAAGGAAGTTATGCTGTTAGCAACAGCTATAAAACCGATTACAACCCAGGAATAATAAACTATGACAAAAAAAGCATTAGTCGGACTATCTGTAATCAATATTGAACTAACCAGCAGATGCAACAAAAACTGCTGGATGTGCGGAAGGCGTAAAATAGAAAGGGACTATACGGAATTAACAATTAAATATGGAGATATGGATTTTGGACTTTTGGAATCTATTGCCAAACAACTTCCTCCTGGAATTGTTGTTCAGTTGCATAATAATGGAGAACCGACTTTATACCCACATCTTGGCGAGGCCATAAGACTATTCAAAAATCAAATTACCCAGTTTGACACGAACGGAAAACTGCTGCTTGAAAAATCTGATGAAATTATCGACAATCTGGACACTATGGCTGTATCAGTTTTTGAAAACGATTCTGATGCCGAAGAACAATTCGTTATTCTTAAACGCTTCTTAAATCTAAAAGGAGAGTCAAAACCCACAGTTGTGGCCAGGTTAAACGGAGATGTTGATTCAAAAAGATACGAGAATTTAGACCTTATAATTGCCCGAAGATTATTACACTCTCCTATGGGCAGTTTTAACTACAGAAAAAACTCCCCTACAGTACCGGAGATAGGGATCTGTCTTGATTTCCTTAATCATCCCGCAATTAATAAGGACGGGGATTTTTCAATCTGCGTTCGCTTTGATCCCAAAAGACATGGTGTCTTGGGCAATATTCGTAATGAATCCATTGCTGAACTATGGAATGGTGAAAAAAGAAAGAAATGGCTGGAGTTTCATAAAAAAGGACAACGTTCTGAAATACCACTGTGTTCATACTGCCATTATTGGGGAGTTCCCACTGGCTGTGCTTCTGATTCCGAAAGTATAAAATCACCCTGAAAAAAGTACTTTTGCTTGTTGTTCAGACTATGGCAATGGAAAACAGAAGAAGTAGAAAAAAACGGAACCGTGATGATAAAATTAAGTAATAAGCAACTTCGCAAGCTGCAGTTAATTGAGTTAGAAATGCTTGTAGAATTGGATAGAATATGCAGCAAATGCAATATTAAATACAATATTATCGGCGGGACTTTACTCGGTGCAATACGACATGGAGGATTTATTCCATGGGATGATGACGCAGATGTTGCTATGGTTAGAGATGAATATGAAAAATTTACAGGGGCATGTAAAGTTGAACTTGATGCCTCAAGATTTTATTTCCAGGACTACAGAAACACCAAAGGGTACAGGTGGAGTTATGGAAAAATAAGAAGGAAAAACACATTGTTCCTCAGAAAAGATCAGGAACATATGCCCTACGGACAAGAAATTTTTATAGATGTATTTCCTATAGATAAAGCACCGGATAACGATCTACATAGAAACGTATATAACTTCCATTTGTTTTGTATCAGAAAAATCTTATGGTCTGCGATAGGAAGATATTCAGAGAAAAATTTGTGTATCAGATATTTGCACAAACTATTATATCTTATTCCAAGAAACACTATTCTCAAGCATTATGAACGATATATAAATAAAATAAATTCCAAGAATTATAAGCGTGCCCGTTTTGTTTTAATGCCATGCCCAAATAAGACATATGGTTACTATTTAGACTGGTTTAAGCATTCAGCAGAATATGAATTTGAGGGAATAACGTTTAAAGGAATTAGAGATTACAAGGATTTTTTAACATTCGAATTTGGTGATTATATGAAGTTTCCTCCGGTTGAGCAAAGAAAGGTTCACCCGGTTTCAAGGCTTAGATTGTTATGAGGTGACCCTATAAAGATTAAAGAACAAAAATGAAAGCGATTATATTAGCTGCAGGGCGCGGAAAAAGATTGGAACAGCATACAAAAGGACAGCCAAAGTGTTTGCTGAAACTGGGCAATGAAACAATTTTGTCAAGAGAGATAAGGATTTTGCAGGAAGTGGGAATCAGCAAAGAAAATATATATGTTGTCGGGGGATATAAATATGAGCTGCTTCTTGATGTTAGTCCTAATATAATAATTAATGAACTGTTTGATATTAAAGACAATGCCTATAGTTTGGGACTTGCACTTGAAAGTGTTTTTGATGACGATGTTATTATTTTAGACGCGGACTTGTGCTTTGAGAAAGAATTACTTTTACAGATAATAAATTGCCCGCACAAGAACGTATTGTTAAGTAAATTATCGGATGATTTGCATGAAAGTACAGGGATTAGGATATCTGACAAAAATACAGTAAACGCTATTGGTAAACAATACAAAAATACAGGATACGTATATATCAGTATTTTTAAGATAGCAAAAGAAATCATAGTAAATTTCCGAGAAAATCTGCTCGAAGATAGGAATTCAAAAACATGGTATACATCGGCACTTACTAAATTGTGTGATAAGCATAAATTTTACAATTTAGTGACAAATAGAAAATGGCATGAAATTGATTTCATTGAAGATTATGATAAAACAAAGCAGATGTTTAATTTGCATTAGGGGTATGTAATGAGAGTTGTAATACTAGCAGCAGGAAAGACAAATTACATATTAGAGGAACTAAGAATCCCAAAGTGTTTATTAAAATTAAACACTGAAACTATTATTGAACGTCAAATAAGAATTTTAAATGATTTTGGTATCGCGAATCACGATATACTTATAATTTTAGGTTATAAATCGGAGTTAATTAAGAACACTTTACACGAAGATATAAAAATAATTGAAAATGAATTTTTCGATACTTATGACAATACATATAGTTTGTATTTAGGTCTGAAAGATATTGAGGAAGAAGTCGTTGTTATAGATGGAGATATTGTATTTGATGTAGAAGACTTAAAGGAACTATTAGTTTGCCAAAAAGATATTCTTGCTATTAAAAAAACAGATAACAGGTATGGTGAGACCGGAATATTAATTGACGACTCTTGCAAAGTGACCGCAATAGGTAAGCACATAGAGAATCCTGAATACTGCTATACCGGTATCATGAAACTACTACCCAACACAGTTACTGAATTAATAAATACAATAGAACAAGGCTATTACAACACATGGTATTCAATACCGTTAAATGATATTCTAAAAAAATGTCAAATTAATGCAATGATATTCAATGAACTGGTGATGGATATTAATAATGCAACTGATTATGACATAATTAAAAAACACCTGCATGTTGACAATGAGTTAATATTGATAACAGGCGCATCAGGATTATTAGGAAATAAATTATATCATATACTCAAAAGAAACCATAATTGTATTGGTATACAAAACACATCTTCGTTAGAGTATTTAGATAATATTGATCTGTCAGATTTAGAGTTATTAGAGTCATATTTAAAAATTAAAAAGCCAACGACAATAATACATACCGCTGCCATCGCAGATCCTGACACTTGTTCAAATAATAGAACAATGGCTGAAAGGGTTAATGTTGAATTAGTAGAAAATTTATGCAAAATATCCAACGATATGAAGATAAAGCTAATTTTTATATCAACAGATTATGTCTTTGATGGAGAACTGAGTTGTGAATATGATTTGGATTCCAAAAGAAACCCTTTGAATTATTATGGAGAGACTAAAGTAATAGCAGAAAATATCGTACGGAAGCATAACAGCTCATTAATTATAAGAATACCTATTATTTTTGGATATAATCATGAAACGGACAAGATTACATTTGTCAAAAAAATTATTCAAAAATTAAGAGAAAACAAAGAATTATGGCTGGATAATAAGCAAGTAAGATATCCGACATTAATTGACGAAATCGCATTAGATATAGAAAAAAATTTAAATGAAAAAGGTATACTCCATATTTCAAGCCAAGGTCCCACAACTAAATATAAGTGGGCAAAAAAAATAGCCAAAATTTATAAATTGGATGAAAGTTTAATACACGAAGATATCGATTCATGCTTAGAAGACAGACCTCATAATATAAAATTAAAAATAAAAAAAGAATGTCAATTATCTGGATTGGAAGATGCCCTGCAAATAATGTATAATCAGCAGGCTTGTGCATTTAAATTACTTTATAAAAGCAGAGCAAATGAACGGATTTACGGTAAAAATGTCGGTAGCTACAGATTTAAACTCGGGGAGATGTTAAAAAATATCGTCCCAAATAATGTAATTGATGAAATAGATTGTGTTATGCCGGTTCCATCGTCTGGTTTGTACTATGCAATGGGGCTGGCAAAGGGGATAAAAAAGCCTTATGTTGAGGGACTTATAAAGCCGGACAAGAAGGTGAGAACCTTCCAAATTGCCGATATTGTTTCAAGAGAAAGATATATTAGAGAAAAGATTTACCCTATTGAGCAATTAATTAAGACAAAGAACATTATGCTTGTGGATGAGGCAATATTTACAGGTATAACGCTTAAAGTTGTATGTGACATGTTAAAAGCCTGTGACGCAGGTAAAATATATATAGCTATTCCGACCTCTCTTTCTAAAAATAAATGTCATAGTTATGTTCAGCCAAACAGAGACCTGTTATCCCAAGAATATGATGAAAATAGTATCAATAAATATTTTAAAATAGATGGTGTATTCTTTCAGAATAGTGATACATTCATTGAGTCATTAAATGACATAGATAATGTATGTTATAGCTGTTTTATATGAGGGGGAATAAACACTTGAGTTTTCGAAAAACAACTCTTTAACTCAACTTTCGGAGGAGTAAATTTGCACCCCCGATAATTCCTCAATCTCACTTGAAAAACCGAAATACTTGAGAGCTTGACCCATCACCAGATCAAGCATCTCCTGTACCATATGCTCGGTAAAATCAAATAGTCGCCGAATATTTACCAGAGCTAAGCGCATGATCCGCTCCAAAGAGATCATAAAAGAAAGATTGGTCATCTCATCATTACAGGCCCTGAAGAGTTCCCCGAATGACCTTTGATCCATACATTGCCGCTGATAAAGGCTGAGCATGTTGTATCTGGCAATGACAAGAGATGTATGAGCGATCAGGCCATCGTAGTTCCTAATTTGTATTTCTTTTGCCAATTTCAGGTGTTGCTTGCACATTTTGAAAAAGACTTCAATATCCCAGCGTTTGCCGTACAGCCGAATGACTTCTTCATTAGGGAGGGACAGATCTGTCGACAGGAGTGCAAGCCAGCCTCGTTTTTTATCACAGGAAACAAAAATAATTTTTGCCTGCTTGCCGTTGGAAAGAGTAACAATGGCTTGGGCCTTAATTTTTGCCCGTCCTCGTTTTTTCTTCAATTTTCCATAGAGATCGGACAGTCTAAGTTTTTTGCCTTGATATTCATAAAGCCATTTTGGATGATCTTTCATCATGCATATGACGTAAGCGGTCAAAGAACCCCATCTACAAATCGTTAATGTGACATGAGAAGATGAGCCAACTTTTAATTAGCGGAGGTTCATCGTATGTCAGAAGCAAGGAAGAAAAACCAAAAGCGTACCCAATTCTGGGAGTACCATATTAAACAATGGTCTGAATCCGGCGTGTCCCAAAATGCATACTGCAGACAAAATGATTTGAGACCCAATCAATTTACATACTGGAAAATAAAACTCAACAACCAGGCCCTTGTCCCAGAATTCGTTCAGATCCCTTCAACACAGATCAGCCAGATGCTAAACTTTTCTGAACAAAAAGGATTAAGGTTGAATATAGATAACGGATTTCAGATCGAAATCCCGGATGGATTTTCCCAGGCCACCCTGGCCCAGGTGCTCCAGGTATTGGGGAAGTGCTGATGTTTTCTCCTACCCAGAATTTAAAAATTCATATCGCACTTGGCAGCACTGATATGCGCAAGTCCATTGATGGGTTATCTATACTTGTGAGCGAAAAATTAAATTTGGATCCATTCTCAGGACACATGTTTGTCTTCTGTAACCGGAATCAAAATATATTGAAAATCCTGTATTGGGATCGCAATGGATTCTGTCTCTGGCACAAGAGGCTGGAAAAGGACTATTTTCAATGGCCCAAGTCAAAAGATGAGATTTTGACCATCGGTGCCAAAGAACTTTCATGGCTGATGGACGGCCTCTCAATTCATCAGAAAAAAGCACATAAATCATTAAAATATTCGGCTGTTTTTTGACATTAAAAACTGTCAAAAACCTTGTGGTTATGGTATATACAACGCATGAACAAAGAGGCTTTTGCGAACATAAATGACGTTGAAAAATTAAAAGAAATGATGGCTTCTTTTGTCAGTGATTTTTCAGATAGAGAGCACCATTATAAAGCCGAAATCAAAATTCTCAACGAGCAGATTAAAAGCCTCCGGGACCGACTTTTTGGCAAAAAGACAGAAAAAATCCATAAAGATGACGGTCAACGCTCCCTTTTCGATACTTTTGAACCGGATACTCCCATATTAGACGAGCCCGAAGAAATCAGCGTACCTGCCCATAAGCGGAAGAAGTCTGGGCGTAAGCCTTTGCCTGAAACCCTTCCGCGGGTTAAAGTGATCCACGATCTGACTGAGGAAGAAAAAACATGTGCCTGTGGTTGCATGAAATCCCGTTGCGGCAAGGAAGAATCTGAACAACTTGAGATTATTCCGGCACAGATGAGAGTGATCAGGAATATCCGTTATAAATACGCATGTAAAAACTGTGAAGGTGTTGAAGATGATGGTCCGACAGTCTCCATCGCCAGAATGCCGGAACAAATGATTCCCAAAAGCATTGCAACCCCAGGACTTCTGGCTCATATTCTGACAGCCAAATTTGCAGATGCCTTGCCTTTCTACCGGCAGGAAAAGCAGTTTCACCGAATTGGAGTAGACATTCACAGATCCAATATGTGCAATTGGGCCATGAAAGTGGCCCAGGCCTGTGAGATCCTGCTGGAATATATGAAGGGTGAAATTCTTAACGGTCCAGTGATAAATATTGATGAAACAACTGTCCAGGTTCTGAAAGAACCGAAACGGTCAAAATGCTATATGTGGGTGTTCAAAGGAGGGCCACCAGACAATCCCATTATTCTGTTCCAGTATCACCCAACCCGATCCGGGGACGTTGCCCGTAACTTTTTGAACGGTTATCAAGGTATTGTTCAAACGGATGGTTATGGTGGCTATGACTTTCTTGATCATATTGTAGGAATCATCCATATTGCCTGCTGGATACACGCACGTCGAAAGTTCATGGATGTAGCCAAAGCTGCCGGGAATAAAAATGGCAAACCGACAGGAATCGCCGGCAAAGCCCTGAAGTACATCAGGAAATTATACAAAATAGAGAAAGAGGCCAAAGAACTTGGCTTGTCCGCTGAAGAACTTTACCGGAAAAGGCAGGAACAAGCCTTGCCTATCCTTGATGAATTTAAAAAATGGCTGGATGCTCAAGTTGAGAAGGTGCCACCCAAAAGTCTTCTTGGCAAGGCCATCAACTACACCCTTAATCAATGGCATCGGTTGGTCCTGTATACGGAAAGTGGCCTGGTAATGCCGGACAATAATGTGGTTGAAAATGCCATAAGACCCTTTGTGGTCGGTAGAAAAAACTGGTTGTTTTCGTGTACATCCGAAGGCGCCAGGGCCAGTGCCTGCATTTACAGCTTAATCGAAACCGCCAAGGCCAATGGACTTGAACCTTATTGGTACCTCAAATTTCTTTTTGAAAATTTACCGGAAGCCATGACGGAAGACGAATTTAAAGCTTTAATGCCACAAAACGTGGATAAAAATTTGCTGGAATCCAACTATACAACACCCCGCCAGGCTTAAAAAGGTGTGGTTCATACACCGCTTACCATATGACGTGTATGTGTTCCCGTAAATCTGCTATTGCTGATGGCATCGAAAACCAACTGTCCATTAAGACATACTTAGCCCGGCCCCCTATATCAAGAGCTCTTTTTACCATCGGTACGAGATGAGCTGTGGTTTTTGTAACCGCTTCCTGGCGGCGATGATATCCGCAGGTCCTTTTATCAATATCAGGATTGATTTCATTATATCGATTCTTTTTGTCTGCAGATGATAAAAGGGCAAAATCAAGTCCAAGAAAACTGTTACCGTCAGACCAGCCAAGGGTCAGCATCCGGAATCCTTTGATGTACTTCATATCTGTATGATCAAACACCCGGGATAAAAGCTCGACTTTTTTAGATCGGTTTCTGCTATAGGTGGAGTCGTCAAAAATAAGAACTTCTTCGGAAGAATCATCAAGAAGTTTTCTGATGACAAAATAAATCCGGCGGCAAAGATGAAGGGTAAACCGCCGCCAGTTATATGTCGGAGAGTTCAGAAAATTGTAAGCAGCGTCCTTATCTGTAGATTGTCGCTTTAAAATCCATTGAAAATCCCACTCTATTTTGCCCAAAATGAGTTATTTGGTTGATTTTTGTATCTCATATGAAAAAATTTCGAAGTGCGATTTTGTAGGTAAAATCGAGTGCGACAAATCGTACTGTAACTCATCGTATTTTAAATAAAAACCACCCGTTTAAATTTTGCAACAAATCCCATTTTAAATGACCAGCAACTTTTTAAGGCCACACACCTTGAGACTGCCCCCCCCCCTCTTATCCCCCCCAGAGGGGGGAGGAGGATAAAAGGCATGGGCGGTTGGCTACTGCTGGGGATCGATCGGCTCAAGTTTTGACATTAGGTTTTCATCAATTTCCCATACCTTGATTTTGTCCGGTGTGGCATTGTAAATTGGGATTTTGGGCTGGATTTTAGGTAGAATACCGTGCTGTTCTACACGTAATGCTCAACGATCTCTTCATCATCACGGTATGCATAGACTGAGTGATCGAAAATTGAAAGCTTTGACGGTAATTCATAATTTTCATATAAAAAGGCCTGATGGAACGACGGCCGCAGAACGATTTTTTGAAAGCAAGCCGACCAACATATTCGAATGGCTTGTTGAAAAAATGCCTTTGCCTGCAAGGCCGAGAAGAAATGTGAAACTGGTAAGTTAAGCCTCATGGCCGATCTTATGATCAAGCCCGAAAAATCTCATACTCTTCCCGGTCTTTATCTCAATAAAAGAGCCTGGTCAACGGCTTTTTTGAACCGGTAATTGCGCTGCTCCACATCTCCATTTTCATTAGGACTATATGGATTCGTTTTACAGGGCGTGACGCCGTAATGATCCATAATGTCCTGATATCTACGGGTGAATTCGTCAGGGTGGGTTTCCTTGTTAACAGCGCTTCCCAAACGATCTGTGCGGTGATGAAGGGGTACACCGCCCAGTTCCCATAAGGCATTCTGCAGGCCATGGCTCAGGCTTTCGAAGCTCTCAGTGAAACATATGCTCCCGGCCTCCCAGTTGGAATAGGTTAAAACAAAATGATAAATCAGATGATCAAACGGAACGCCATCTATGGTGACGCCCAGTTTGTCCATATGGGTGAAGTCAGACTGGCATAATTCGCCTGGTTTATGAATTTGTGCAAAGAATATTTCTTTGGCAGGACCTTCTGTCGACCGCCAATGTTTGATCCGCCGCTGCAGTGTCCTCAATTGCCCATCGGCAAATCGGCCTGGCTGTTTCCGCTGAAGATCCTCAAAAATGGTTTTGGCCTCCAAACCTGGGTTTATTGACATCATATCCTTGATGCCATCCCATACATCCCCAAAAGGATCCTTACGTGTACGCCAATTATGCTCCTGGTTAAGTTCGCTTGGCAATTTCCCCATTTCACGGTACTTTCGAGCCGTCTTTTCATCCATACCTGCTTTCATTGCTGCGATCCCGAAATTCTTCTCAGATTGAATCAACTTGAACAACCTCCTCACTTGCTGGTCTGTTACCATCCAAATCCACTCCTTCAGTATAATTTGGACGGTTTGTACCATTTATTTTGAGTCTTTAAATTTCGGGAATTATAATTGTCGTTCGGCGGGTATTATAATTGACGTTCATCAATCCGGCAAATTCATACACTTTTTATGGGAGCAACAGAACCGATTAGACCTGGGCGTAAATTTGAACGAAAACATAAAGTTGCCAAAAGGGAGCATCATATGAATTTAAAACCTTGCCGTTAACTTTATGACATTGAGTAAATAGTCAATGTCATAAAGTTAGGCCCATAATCAAAATAAAACCTCCCATATGGTTTGCTTTTTCATCCGTCTTCTTCGTTGTGACAATGAGCGCATATTTCAATATGCGCCCATTGTCACGCCTTGAATACGAATGAAACTTCTAAACCATATTTTGGAAGGTTTTATTCCGATCATGGGCCTAAAATAGAAAAAGGGTTCATCAGTTGCTGGTAAGAATATACCAAAAAGCTTCAGGACGGCGTCTGGTTCAAAATCGTGATCACAAGCTCTCAGGCCGTATCGATTATATCCACCTCTGGAAAACGGACCTACCTTTATCGCTGCTTTGGCATCCATTGAAAGTCTTAATACTCCAGGCGTTGCATCTGCCAGCGCATTAATATTATGCACATATTCAAATATCATGTTAACTTCTGGAATTTTTTTTTAGGTTCGCATTTGGCCACTTTTTTCAAACAAAACCCTAAGTTATTCATTTTTCGGTTAATTGTTGCAACGGATGGCATTTCATCCTCAGAATAGCCATTTATATCAATCAACCTCCGGCGAACTTCTTTTGCTGTTATTGGTGAATACAACCGAGTGGAATGGAAAGTAGGATCCGTTTGGCAGATCGGATCGACTATCCTTTTTATCTCTTCCAGTAATGATGGGAGTTTTTCTTCGACAGGTTTCCGCCCTCTTTGTAGAGAAGCCCGTTAGATTACCTCAAATCCAGCCTTAAATCCCATGATCTATTACCTTCGCTATCAAATTCAGGGATGAGAACTCAAGAAAATTCAGGGTGAGTTGCATAGGACTGTAGTCAACCGCCCATGCCTTTTATCCTCCTCCCCCCTTTGGGGGGGATAAGAGGGGGGGACATGTGTTATATCCAATTTCGACCAAAAAACAGGAGAATAATACATGCACCCCCCATGGATTTCTATATTGACTGCTTTGTCTGAAATAACAAGTAAAAAGTACGCCTCTATTATAAGTTGCCCTTATTGCGGCAACCGATATTGCTATGTAAAATATGGATTTTATAACCGATATCTGTTCAATGATGAGTTGATACAAATCCAACGCTACCGTTGCGATAATGACCAATGTCCGCAAAGGACCTTTTCAATCCTGCCCCATGCGTTTTTACGGATAGCCAGAGCGTCATTGTGCATGTTTATGCATGTTTTGCAAATGAAAAAAGACGGGCACAGTATTGCTGATATAGCCAAGTATACAGGCTACAGTTGGCCCCGCATTCAAAGATGGATAGCCAAAGCCCAACAGATCAAGGAATGGATTGATTCTGAACGAAAACAATCTGCACCCTGCATGTTACCCAAGAATGAATGGACCAATTTTATACGGGATTTTTCCTGGGCTTTTTACCCCAAAATATATCCTGCCGTTGCCATCAACACAAAAGGTATATCCCTATAATTAAAGGAGTTTGATAGAAAAATCTTCGTTGGAATAAACCCAAATTAACGGAGGTTAAATGGAACAAGAAAACGACAAAAATCTGGAAATAGCCTTGTGGCGTTACGGTCTTATCAGCCCCCTTCTACACAGGGATGCCAATGACCTCACATTAAACAAAATGTTGGATATGGCATCTTCACGCAGGTATGTTCACCCAAACGGCACCCACGTTCTTTTGAGCGGCGAGACTTTGAGGAAATGGCTGTATCGTTACCAGAAACTGGGATTGCCGGGCCTTGAGGACAAGCAAAGATCCGACAAAGGGCTGCATAAAATCCCAGAATCCCTGTCTGATAAAATGATAGCTCTTCGCTTGGAGCACCCACGCTGGACCACCGCCAGACTTATTAAAGAACTTGCCAGGGCCGGCGTATGGAATGGCAGAAAACCCAGCCGGTCAGCCCTTTATAGATTCGCCAAGACCCATAATCTGCAAAGAGATCCTCACCTGAACCCTGAACTGGGTGCCAGACCTTATGCGTTTGACCATTTCGGACAACTATGGATGGCAGACTTTCTCCATGGCCCCAAATTGTACCATGGCAAAAAAAAGAAAAAGACATACCTGCATGTAATCCTGGATGACTGTTGCCGGTATATCGTTCATGGCGGATTTTATTTGACCGAATCGGTCAATCCTTTAGTCTTTGATCTTATGGGCAGCGTAAAACGATTTGGTATCCCCCAGCGCTTTTACGTCGATAATGGTGCGGCCTATTCCAGCCGTCATCTCAAAATTATATGTGCCAGAAACGGTATTGATTTGGTGCATACGCCGCCATACAGGCCTCAGGGCAGAGGCAAGGTTGAGCGTTTATTCAGAACCGTAAGGGACCAGTTTCTCTGCGATAAATACAAAACCGTCCAGCAGATCAACCAGGCCTTTAAAGTTTGGCTGAGCAATTATCATCAGAGCATACATTCCTCTTTGGGGTGCTCTCCTAAACAAAAACGGCTTCAGACACGCAGTTGTTGCCGGACCCTTCCTCCGACAGCCGACATTGAGTCTTTGTTTAGGATGGAACGACGGTGCAGGGTATATAAAGACTCAACCATTCGGTTCAGAAAAAATCAGTATGAAATTCCCGGATCCCTGCCGGGTTCCAGGGTCATCATTTATTATATGCCTTGGGATATAGAAGACGTCTATTATGGAGAAGAAATGAAAAAAGCACGTATCGTTGATCTTAGTGAAAATGCCAGAAGATTTGATGCTCCCGGCGGGAGGACGAAATGATGAAAAATGGTGAATCACCCAGGGAATTCTTTGATTGTGAAGCGCATCCGTTTGCCGATACCTATCGTTTAAAAGAGCTTTATCTTGGTAAACAAGATGCCCATTTTTTGAGAATGGCTCGATCATTAATTTCCAGTGGCAAAAGCTTTACGCTTTCCGGGCCGTCGGGGACCGGAAAATCAACCTTGGTCCGTTATGTGTTATCACAACTTGATCCCAATTGTTACAGACCCGCGTTAGTCCACTATGGGGGGCTTTTGCGAAACGGTTTCTTAAAAGCGATTGCCGACGTGATTGGTGTGGATACCAACTCCCGGACAGTACCGTTATTATTAAAGTTGCAAAAACAGATCACACAGGTGACGCCCGAAAACCGTGGTCTGTTCCCGGTATTTGTTATTGACGATGCCCATTTAATGGAAAAAGAATCTTTGATGGATATCTGCTCCCTGATGTTTAATCCACATAGACAGACTGTTGCGGCAAGTTTTATTCTCGTCGGCGATGAAACCCTTGAAAAGAAACTGCAACTGCAGGTTATGGCACCAATCAAAACCCGTTTGACCGGTAATTTTAAGCTGGATCCCTTGAGCGATGAAGAAAGTCTTGAGTTTATGCGATTCAGGCTATCAAAAGCCAAGGCAGATGAGAACCTGTTTGATGCGGATGCCTTAAGTATTATGGCTTCCCACTGCCGTGGGAATCGTCGACAAATCATGAACATGGGGACCATACTTCTATCGGAGGCATATTTCAGACAGGAAAGAACCATAAGCACCGAGTTAATTTATACATGTGACGATATATTGATTACTGAGTGAAACGGAGGCATACGAGAGGGGACTCCGATGCTAAGGGATAGCTCAGTGCGGTAGACTACTGTCTGCTTTAGGCCCAGTGACAAAAATCATTGGGCCTACCTTTTTGGTGGGTCGGTAAAATACTTTGACATTTTCCAAGGATAAAAACGCGACAATCTACACCTCTTCCTGAAAAATTATCAATGCACACAATACCGGATTTTAGTTCTTTCATACCTTTTCGGATTATATCTCGAGTCCAACCGAGCTCTCTTTCAGCTCTCCTTTGACCTCCTTTACCCATCAGCAAAACGACATGAGCCATGAACTGTCTTCTATCAGTCCCTTTCATTCTTGAGCGTGTATCGTTCAGCAACTGCTTAATTGCGGGTGTGATATTAACCAACTCTTCTTGACTCGTGAGTCGTAACTTTGGGAGGCCATATATAGACGCACCCCTTCCATTAATGTTCCAACTTGAGACCATTTAACCACTTACCACGCGGTTCATTCAAGCTTTGGTAAAGCCGTTTTTGGATCTGGCACCCGCGTCTCCGGCAAAACACCTGGTTTGAACATTTTTTTCTTGAAACGGTATTTTTGAATTTCCCGTATTATCGCTCCTGGAGCGGAACTGAATAAATCAACGATCAATAAGTTGGCGATTACATATTTGACCGTTCGTTCAGAGGGGAGGCTTCTGGATTTTGTTCTCAAGAAGCCTTGAAATTCTCGCCATACAGAATTTTGATATTTTAATGAAATCAGTTGCAACAAACCAAGGGCAATTGAACCGATCATGACAAATCGTTCATATGCATCAAAGCAGCGTCTGACTTTTCTTTTTTGATCAATACCCATCGGAGGATTCAAATATTTATTCTTCCTGGGCTTTCTGGAATGGCGCGGCAACCCCTTTGTCCAAAATCGATACCGAAAGACACCCATGACATTCTTGAGCATATCAAACATGGTTTCGATACGGACCCTGGCGCAATAGAGTTCAAGGGCCATAACAGGATCTTGATGCAGGTCACTGCACATCAATATAATAGGCCCACGACTGGTAATTGCCAATACAAAACGGATCAGAGCAGCTGTCGGCTTCCAGAGTAAATCCAGGGAAGTGATTGAAATTTCTTCAACTTTTCCATAAATTGTGCATTCGATTTTTGAAAATAGGTGTTGATGATCAAATAGCTCCAATAACCGTACTTTTTCACCATACTCTGGTGGTCGACCTGGGCCTTTTTTTTGAGGTGTCTGCGCTTCGAAATAGGCCACATAGTTCTTCTAAGTAACTAAAATTTTTCTCTTGTAATTATAGTTACTTGTAGGATCGGATTCAGCCCGGCTGAATGGGACGCTTTTTAGCTCTTATAATCAGCGTAATCAATGGCGATTGATGCTGAACAGAGAGCACCGAACCGGCCAGTTTGAAGACATCTCCACAGGGGGAAAAAAGCATCCAGAGTAAGGATGCTTCGGACGTCATGCTTCATCGCAAAATTTAGCGCCATCTGAACAATCCTGGTTCCCAGAGTCTCTCTGCTTTCCTCAGAGCTATCACCATCGTCTACGTGGATAAGCCCCTGATGGATTTTAAGAGATAAGGGGGTACAAAAAGGAGAGGCCATAGATCCAATCAGTATTCCTATGGCCCCCCAGCAATGACCGCGGAAATAGGATGGCTTGCTTTGGGTTTCTGAATGTTGATGCAAGGTAGCCACACAAGGCATTTGACGCCCATCCTTAGGGACATAGGTATGGTCTCCTTGCAAAACCACACGACCATTTGATTTCACCGTTTCATTTTGGGAAAGGACAAACCTATTCCAGTATTCAGTAACCTTATCAAGAGACCATGTTGATGCCCGAAAGAAATGGATAAACGCATGGTAGCCAGTCGTGTTCAGGCCCCAAAATCGGCAAAACGATGTAACACCAATCATTTCTGAAGCTCCGATAAACCCAAGAACTACCATACAAAAGATGAGCCAGGTAATGTTTCTTGAAAAAGCATTGCGGAAAAACCGCAGAGTCTGGTAAATATACTTGAGCATTTTGGGTCCTTTTTTGTTTGAATTTGGTCGTTCAAAACACCTTAAAAGGTCTAAAATGCTCCCTCTATTTTAAATGTCACGTTTTTTTTGAAAAAACTTACGACTCTCGAGTTCTTGAAAAAGTTCTATGTGATGCATCATGAAAACTCCTTTTTTATGGTACTTTTCATGATGATCATACTTTTTGTCAGCTCTATTTTCCAGTGATGATCTGTTCCCTATCTCATTTGGGAGATTTATTTTTTATCTTGTGCCTTAACGGCAAGGCTTATAATTAATATGGAACTAAGGCGCACTCTCGCTTATTTACCTTGTGTTTTCGTTCGAATTTACGCCCGGGCCTAATTAACGGATCAAAAAAGAGAAACAAAAAAG
This sequence comes from uncultured Desulfobacter sp., assembly GCF_963675255.1. GTDB lineage: Bacteria > Desulfobacterota > Desulfobacteria > Desulfobacterales > Desulfobacteraceae > Desulfobacter. Next base: position 2,067,706 of record NZ_OY775937.1, on the reverse strand, counting down.
GGAACCGATTTATGCAAATTGAGCGGGGTGATTTTCATCATCCCAGATTCAACCTGAGCACTCCAAACTCAGTATTCAAAGGCAATGAGAACTGATAACTTTTTGTAAAGACAACGGAAGGCCTGGGATTTCTACCAGACTGATGACGGCTTTGTATTACTTGAAATTCACCTACAATCTCAGCGATGAAGCGGTAGTGGAAGGCTGTATAGAAAATCCGTATTGGCAGTACTTCAGTGGAATGAAATACTTTGAGCATGAGCTCTCTTGTGATCCATCCAGCATGACGCGCTAGCGGAAGAGGATAGGAGAAGCTGGCGCAGAGGAGCTTTTGAAAACAAACCAATATTTTCTCAAAACAAGCTATCAAAATCAACTCGTTCAAATACTTCAAGCTTGCCCCCTCTTGTTGCATTATATATTTTGATCCCGTGGGTATCAGCATATTGTTTTGCGCTTTCATATGCCTTTATCATCCCTACAGTATTCGTACGTGTCACTATGTTTTCCAGACCATCAAAATAGTGTGGTGAAAAATGATTTTGAACCGAACGATCAACCTCACCATTTCGATCAACTTCAAAATCACAATCTACACCAAGTAAAAATATTTCTTTAAACCCCATATATACCGCCAATTGAAAGCATGAATATATAACAGTATATGCAGCATATGCTTTCTTTGAAAAATCGGTTGAAAATTTGGGATTCACATGGTACTCAGCAATACTGCTTTTCCCATGGGAATGATATTTATGTATGTTTTGTTCTATTGCACTGTTTTCCCAAAAAGGCAAATAGGTATCTCCTATAAATTTTTCGCCACATTCAAAATCTAGAATTTCTTTTTCATAGCACATGATGCATTTACTATCTTCAACAACATAATAACTTGGTCTCCACTTTGTATTTTTCTGGGATAAATATATTCTATTAACACCAAAACAAATTTCTTGATTTGAATGTAATAACTCCAAATCTGTCATTTTAAGACTCGGTCCGTTACCAATAATAAAACATCTTTTTCCAAAATGAATGTTATGAAATTGTTCAATGTCTCTATTCCTATATGAAGCAAATTGTTCAGAAAAATCAAACATATCTTCGATAACATAATCTCCAACTAAAACACCTTTATATGCCTCATCTTTATCTTCAAATGCAACAAGTAGTTTGTCACATTTTATTTTCTTGTTTCCATCAACGTTAACAAAGTTTATTGAATCTGCAAGATCCCTTACAATACTGTTATTTGCAGCCTTATGCGGTAATATATATATTTTTCTGCAATTATTGTTAGCGAGATGCTCATATATTAAAATACTCCAGAGTGTTAGTCCATAGATTAAATAGGTATTTTGGAAATATACTGGAATAGGATATTCATTTATTGAAAACTCATACCCACCATATTCCAATTCAGCTTGACAGTCAGTTAACAAAAAAAAGCGGAATATCTCAAGTTCTTTTAATTTATCTATTATTTCTTTATGAAATAATGGCGTAATAATCAGGTAGTAGTCAGTATATTTTGCGCAGTAAAGCTCAAAATCAATAATAGGTATATTTTCATATGTTGTTCCTATAAGTTCTTTATTGCTTTCTATTATTACTATTATTTGATTTTTATCCATCAAATTAAATATCTTTTTGCCCCTTAGGCCAATCCCCCATATTACAAATTTCATATTAAATTAAAATACTCCTATTCAAATTTCAATAAGGAAGAATAACAACTATTTCAAGCGGTCATTATCTATCATTTTGTTTTATGACACTTGTCAAACTGATAAGACGTTGTCCCTACCATCAAAATCTATAGTCCTATTGATTTTTCGATTTTCTGTGCAACTTATATCTCGATCATCAAAATTTTAGGGAATTTGTTCAAATTCAAGGCGGGGCAAATTTTTAACCAGATGAATATACAATATATTTTGAGGATTAAAATTTTTTTTCAACGCCGAAGTTGGGCGAATTAACAAAAACTTGATCATCGAGTATATGGTTATTCTCCAATTAATTCATGGATGTCCTTCGTATTTACCTTCAGCTATCATAAATTATCTATTTCTAATTGCACTGCTGCAGCTTCTACACAAAATTTTCTCACTTGAATCATCTAACATACTTCTGCGCAGTCGATTCAGTTCTGTTCCATTCATAATTTCCTTATAAGATTGTGTTAACAGGTTCCCTAAGATATGTCTCAACCCAAAGTCCATACAACATAGCACAATGGATCCGTCTGGAAGTAAAATATTATGATTGAGACCTGGGGCACGATCACATAAAATTTTTCCAGTTACATATTCAAATGACAATAGATTTTTATCTTCCAAATTGCCTGCACGATCAACCAATTCTGAAAAAATTCTGACTTTTCCCTCTGTATGCGCTAACACTGTCGGATGTGGATTGCTTTGGCAATTTGCAGTGTCCACCCATGGAGAACCATCTGGCTTTTTTGTATCTAACACTAAATATAGAAGCTGAAAGTATTCATCTGTCATAGGGATATTTGCAAAATTATAGGCATCCGGAACGTGTAGAACGACTTCATAAAACGGAATATTTTCGATTTGTTCAAAAATATCTTTTGTTAACCCAACCAACGTGGTGTATAGGCTTATTTCTCTTCCTATTTCGTGTGCATATAGTATCATTTTTACAGCTTCAGAATTCAAAAATGGTTCGACAAATCCAGCGAATTCAACCAACAAATTATCTGGCGTTTTGTCAATACAAGCTTTGAATGTGTCAAATGTCATCACAGTAGAGCGATGCTTGTCCTTAAAATAATTTTTGTATAATAAATCCTGCGGACAATACTTGCATTGAACACTACATCCGATTTTAGGCGTAATTTCTAATGTGGGTCGTTTCCGTTTCTCAATAACTTTATCGAAAAAATATTCAACATTTGACGGAGCTACTAAGTAATCACTAAAACCTCTTTGCTTTAATGTTTGAATAACTTCGTGACTCCATTTTTCTCTTACACCAATTAAAATCAATGTTCTCGATTGATCAAAACTCAATTCTTCAGCAGAAAAAACCGGTAACCCCATTAATTCATAACGATTAATACTCTTATCTGTAACACAAAACGCAGACACCTTTATATTCTGAGTTCGCAACAGACCTAAAATAGATTTCCCTATCTTACCTGCTCCATAAATAATGATATGGTCATACTTTTGTTTTACTCTATTAATCTGTGCAATATATTCAGATTTGTTTTCTGCAATTTTAGCCTCAAAGTTATTCATACGTTATCATCCATTCTTCTATGTTCCATAAGTAACATCATAGTTCAGCGTTTAATCTGTACAAATTTTCAAGCGCTAAGATTTGATCTGAAATATTATATGCAGATATTGAAATTTCATGGTTCATATTTCTTCTTTCATACCCTTGTAATATTTCAGCTATTCTATCTTTCCACAATTCAATATTAAATGGTAAAAAGTCGAGATTATCAGTTATCTTCGCCTCTTCAGAAACTTTATCGCTAGTTATGCATTTAAGACCTGCTACTTGCGCCTCAACTAACACAATAGGCAGGCCTTCAAACCTTGAAGGCAGACAAAAAACATCCATAGCCTGATACAAGTTTTCTGTGTCATCACGCTTTCCCAAAAAAAGCACCTTACTCTCAATTCCAAGGCTCAGTACCTGAGTTCGTATGTTTTCTTCAAGCGGTCCATCATTTATTAATAATAGAACCGAATTTTGTACCTTTTTTAAAACACGATGAAAGACATGAATTAAAAATTCATGATTTTTTTGATAACTCATTCTTCCAATATGACCAATAACGTACCTATTTTCTAAACCAAGCATCTTGCGATACTCTTCTCTAACAACTGGATTGTATTGAAATTGACGAATATCAATAGCATTATTTAAGATTTTGATTCGTTCTTTTGGAATCTGAACACCAAAGAGCCAATCTGCAGCAAGTCTTGAACAAGCACAAAAATCTGTTGCCATAAATATATTAAATTCTGACTTGCATTTTTCATGAAGACACCGTGCGTCTTCTCTTTTTTCATTAGTAAAATCGTCATGTATCATAGTATTATGAGCATGAACAATAATTTTTTGAACGTTGTACTTCACCGCCAGTTCTTCAATAATAAAACTTTTCCAGTATGCTGTATGAATATGTGCAATATCATATCCACGAGCAAAAATATCACTGATTTCTTTTCTAAATTTCTTTTCATCCTCTTCTGCATAACAAGAAATATGATAAATCTTACAGCCCTGATTTTTTAATTCCTGTTCAAAATCTATTTTTTTACTCTTTGTAACAAAATCAAAGTGAAAATCTTCTTTATTGATAAATTTCCAGTTGTTTAAAAGATATCTAGTAATACCTCCACGTATGTTTCCAATAAAAAAATGAATTATTTTGATTTTTTTCATATATTCTTCGCCACTACTTTCATGTCACTGTCTTTGCATATAATCATGATGATATCAAAAACATTATAATTTATATGCTATCCTAAAAAGTACTCATAACAAATATTAGGAAGACCAGTAAGGGACTATCTAAAGCCTTTCTTTCTTTGAAAAAGAAACTTTTCCATAAGCTTAGCCAATATCACTGATTCTTCCACCGTTAATCGTTCTTCATATCCATTTAAACTGCCACGTATCATTTTTACAAAATCACTTATTTCATATCTAAAACCTTCACCAAGAAACTTTGTTGCTATGAATTCATTTTTTGATGTATCCTCAAAGCAGATTTCAAATCCTTTCGTCAGCCACCAAGGCGATTTAGCAAGAATATATCCTTTGGTTCCAGAGATTAAAAGCTGGCCTTCCGACTTGATACCTAATCCTGTTTTAGCAGTGCCTAAGGAGTTTTTATAGTGAAAATACGCTTTAGTGTAGATGTCAATACCATCTTTCTGTTTTAAGCTTTCAAAGGTGACTTTTTCATAGTTACAACCCATTAGTTTTAAAATCGGCAAAAGTGTGTATGAGGCTAATTCTGTGAATGATCCTCCATAATCCAAGTCAGTCAATTCACGTGTTTGGTGTGGAATAAGCTTTGTAAAACCTGCTTCCACATCACGAATATTGCCGATGATACCGCTTCGCGCAACACCGATTAACTGAACAAATCCTGGTGCATAGGCTGTTTTTATGCCTTCCATAAGAATTAAACGCTTTGCCTTTGCAAACTCAAAAGCCTTGATTGCATCAGCTTCTTTAAGGCACATGGGTTTTTCACACAAAACATGTTTACCGCGCTCAAGAGCGTCCATAATATATTCAATATGTGTTTCATGTGGCGATGCAATATTTACAGCATCTACGCTATTATAAAAGTCGTCTTTGTTGTTGGTTGCTAATCCTAACTCAAATTGTTCGGCATATTTTTTGGCACTGTCAATTCTTGGGTTATAAACAGATGTTAATTCGATCCCACTAACATATTTCAATTCTCTTGGGAACCGTCCTGCAACACGACCGGTCCCGATCATCCCAAGTTTAATAATTGGAAACTTTTGTTCCCTAAGCATTGTGCTGGATACAAGCTTTGTTCGCTCAAGATAGACAACTTCACAATATTCCTTTAGAAAATCAAACTTTCCCGTCCAATCAGATCCAACCGTGAAAATATCAATTCCATACTTGATAATATCTTCAAGCTTTTGCCCATCGTGATCCTCGATAATAATGTCATCTGCAAGCCCTGTCTTTTTAACACTCTCAATACGCGTCAACAATGAATCCACAACATTGAGTTTTCCACGCGAATTATCATAGTATTCCGTTGTTACTCCAACAATCAGATGATCCCCTAACTTTTTGGCGCGTTCAAGAAGCCTGTAATGTCCGTTATGAAAAAGATCAAAAGAGCCATATGTTATTACTTTTTTCATTTATCTAACACTCCTGTCTTTGCCCGCACCAAAACGCACCAGTTCAAGACCTTTTGTGCTTTTATCAAACAAAAGAATATCCCATAAATCCTGAGTTGCATCGCAAAAGCTTCTCTTTTGTGTTACTGAACCCTCAGGCTTATAACGGGTAAAATCTTCGCATTTGTTGTTTGCAATCGACACAATCGGATACGACAACTCTGTATAAAGGTTATCGGCATGTGTATGGCCATGCATGAATGCAATAATATTTTTTTTTTGCACATTGTGAGCGTCTAAGATATTAGCCATTTTTTCTCCGTTATAAATTTCGTCACTCCAGTAATCGAGCTTTGCAAGTGGCGCATCGTGGCTAAATACCATGATATCCATTTCATCAGGTGTTTCATGTAGAAGCGTTTCAATCCAATTTATTTGAGCATCGCAGTATCCGTATCTAAATTTTCGATTGTTGTCATATGCTGATAGGAAAACCATTCTTATAGAACCTGAATCCACACAGTAGTAGGGTTTTTCTCTATCTAAGTATATATTTGCTTGTTCCTCAATAGAAATATGCTCAGGGTTATTAAAAAAATAGTTTGAATCGTGATTCCCTAACGCTAAAAATACAGGGATATTACATGATTTAAGCCCATTAATGACTTCATCTGCAAGCTGTAGAGTTCTTTTTCTTGAGACTATGCCGTCCGTTATATCTCCTAAATGCACAATCCCATCAAGGTCAATTTGCTCAGACACATAACGGATATTTTTTTCAGTATCTGCCCATGTGCCATTTAAAACATGATGTGTATCAGTAAGGAGAATCAAACTAAACATATCGCCAAGGCCTTTATTTGTTAGATTTGAGCGCCATCTTTGGATTACGCGATCAGTTTCTTCAATAAAATATGTTTTCATTCCCTCAATTATTGGATGTTTTGTGCGTATACCCCCTGTGATACTGAACGCCGATTTGATATGCTCGACATCTGAATGCTGAACATCTGCACCATCAACCCTTTTAAAGCAGATTTTGTAGTATGCGTTCTCTTTGAATGTATATGAATCACTGTTATAATCGGTGGGGCGAAGATCTTGATTATATTTAAGCCACATGCTGTCCGGCAAATAGCAATACTCTTCTTTGTATTTTAGTTCCCGCTCAATAGCATATGTACCAACAGCGAAAACATAAGACCTATTATGCAGCTCAATTGTGTCGCCTTTATTCGCATAATAAGCTTGTGATGCAATATGTTGAAAAGAATCAGGAACAGGTGTTCCATCATGAAGTGTCGTTCTGACACGATATAATAACTCAAGCCCATCATTACTCATGAAATAAGCCTTCCTGAAGAGCACCAAGGAGCAATGACAAAATAAAATATAAATTATTTTAATGTTGCATTATTCTCTTGAAAGTAGTTGTTTGCAAATATCTAAAATAGATAAAATAATAAGCCTTCCTTTTCTGTCTTTCTTCTGTTTTCCGGCAATTTTTTTATAACCTTGAATTATTGTTTCTTTATTATCAATTACCTTTAATTGACCTGCAAGCTCCCGATTAAAGGCAGCAAGTGTCAAGTCTAAAAACAGATCACCCTTGTTTTTACCTAAAAAAAAATTGGCCAGGATAACAGCGTCCCCTGTCGGGATTGTATTGTAGTTGCTTATAGTCTTAAAATACTGTGCAATTATGCTCTCAAACATATCGCCTGTCCCACTTTTTATTTCATTTTGATCTGCTTTTTGTTCGCTTAAATAAAACAAAAGAAAAGAAAAAATCATTGTATGGTACGATACAGGTATTTTATCAAGTCGATTAAAAAGAAAAACAGCAACAGGACCAAGAACATCAAAGGCTTCTTTTTTTTCAAGAGCTTCAAATATGATTTTGGGGAATGACGTTTTTTCAAGGATTGGTTCCCTGTATTTTTCCCATATATTTAAAAATTCCTGGAACCGATCAAAAGAAATAAGGCCAAGTATTAACCAGAAGCTAACAGTTACTTCAGCATTTTTTGATGTTGTAAAGATAAATCTTGTGCCCGCCTTTGAAGGATTATTTCGAAAATCATCAATTACGCGAAGATAATTTTGTCCACCTTCTATAGAAAGATCAGGTTGGTTTGAAAAATGACCGATACTAGCCAGATCATAATATAAATCAGGCTCATCCGGCAGGATCTTAAGACCTTCAAGGATAATGGAATGGGCTTGTTCATATTCCTGTGTGTCTCGGTACAAGGATGCAAGCCCATGGTAAATCGAGTAATAAAAAGAAGCTTGTATATAGGGTAATTTTTTTTCTTGTAGCAATTCAAGGCATTGACGGCCGGCTTTGATGGTTTTTTGTCTTTCTTTCATTACCGAATAGACCTGGAACAAATAAAAATATGCATCATGGTCTTTTGGATTCTTCTCAATTCTTTTTAGCAGTAGGTCGATATTTCGTTTGTATTTAGCCTGCATTTGGACTTCCGGCAAAGCATACCCGTAATGGAAGAATTCTATATCCAGATACCCTACTTTTCCGGAATAAACAGGTGCTTCGTGAATGATCCCCTCAAACCGCACTCCTACCTTATTTCTGAACATCCTGATCATTCTGGTTTCTGATACAATCCTGCCCTGGTCGTTCTTATCCAGCATTCTTATTAATAAGCAATGCAGTACTTTGGGCATTTTTTTTAATTTCTTCTTAAAATCCGCCTTGGTTAGATGATAACCATTGAATTCCTCATCAGCATCAATAAAAATGATCCAGTCTCCTGTGGCATATGATATTGACTGGTTCCGGTGCTTGGTGAAATTGTTCTCCCATGGGTGGTGATAAATTTTTGCACCAAATGATTCTGCGATTTTTACAGTATTGTCTTCAGAGCCGGTATCAACAATAATTAACTCATCAATTAGGTGCTTAAGACTGTTTAAACACCTTGGAAGCATCTTTTCTTCGTTTTTGACTATCAAGCAGGCAGAAATTCTATTTTTAGTATTCTTCTTCATATACCTTTGTTTCTCACGCCGTTAGAGGCTGTGATCAGATTGATACCGATATTCATGAAATAGTGCCAGAAACTATTAAGCCGGTAAGGGCGGCCGTTTCCACTTTGAATACCAACCGCTCCGTTGACTTAATGATTGAGTAACGTATAACAAAAGTTGAAAAAATGATCAAGAGCCTAAAATATGGCCCCCAAAAAAATAGGCTGCGCCCAAGATACACCCAGGTCCATCCGCCCATACAACCGGCCGCAATAATACCTTCTATACCTACTATCTGCTAGAAGAGCCGGTCACCCGTCTCCCCCCCATTTGGAACCCATCGTGCCCTATTTAAGCAATGGGCTCAAGATATAATCATTCGCCTGTTTAACCACTTAAACATTATCAGAACAGCATGATTTCGAAATTGGCTCAAGCATTTGCCATTGTTGGACACCCCATAGTATCGGATGTGTCCCATCATCTTGCTGCAGAATTTTCGCCATATTTCCTTGAGATCAAAACGGTCTTTTACGCTGGCATTCCGTTCAGCGTTGAAGTCCTCTTCTGTTAAGCGTGCCATATCTACAGCCTTAACCACATCCAGCCTGGCTATCGGGTTTCCACCATTATCGAGAACCCCGAGTGCTTTCAGGGTAGTGACTCTATACCCCATCCATTCCGCATCTTTTTCCGGCAGCCGTAGTGCTAAAAAGCCCCATGCTGTTCTTACCTTATGGTATGACAGTACTGGCAATCCATGCCGTATTTGAAATGGGCTCTGAATTCACCGGCAAGCCCTTTGTTTCTGCTTTTTTCATCTACTATGCCAAGGTTATGGCTTTTTGTTTGGTCCGATCCCATTTAAAATTTCTTTTTTGCCTTGTGGCGGATCAGGCCTTTTTCAGCCGTTTCATGGCATATGCAAGGCTGGTCTGCATTCTGACAATTGACTTGGCAAGCATTCCAATCTCATCTCTGGATTCTATATTGATCTCGACATCAAGATCTCCAAGGCTCATTCGGGTTGCCGCATCCGTCATCTCCAGGATCGGCCGGCTGATTGACCTTGCAGAAAACCAGGCGATAATTGCCACGATCGCAATGGTAAAGAAAAAAACCAGGAGAATATACTTCTGGAATTTCAGCAGCGTTTCGTAAGCCTCGTTTTTTCCCTGCTGGACAAAAATGTTCCAGCCCAGTTTATTCTTTTTGAAGGCGGCAATGTTCAGTTCCCCTGTCATGTCCGTGAATTCTCCGAACCCGGATGTCTTTCCTGTAGATAAAGAAAAGACCGGATAGGCGGAAAGGTTTTTTTCTTCAAGCACATACGCCTTTACCTGGTGGGCGATTACCTTATTGTTTTCATCCACAAGAAAGGCAAAACCGGTTTTACCCTTTGTCCATTTTGCAACGGACTGAGAAATGGTTTCAGTGGTCATTGCGGCGGCGAGTGCTCCAACCACTTCTCCTCCGACAGTAATGGGAACTGCCAGGACAAGCGCAGGCTTCTTTGAGGTTTTCCCAACCAACGTCTGCCATGAAAAGGCCTTACCGTCTATGATATCCCTAAAATACGCCCTGTCCGAGTAATCCTTCAAGGCTTTCCCATCGTTTCTTGCTGTGTTCATACCGTTTATATCCAGGGTGAAAACAAGATACATCCACGGGAATTGGTCTTGTATTATTCTCAAAACCATTGTCTGTTGGACCGCATCCAGGGATTTAATCGATTCGAGCCTGGCAGCTGTATGCAGCAGCCGTTTATTTTTGTCCACCCATTCGTCAATATGATTCAGAAGCCCTGAGGTGGCCTGCTCCATCTGGGCCTGAGTGTCTTGTTTTACCCGGTCACCGGTTTCATTGTAGGTTATCATAAACAATAACCCGACCGGTACAAGACTGATGAAAAGCATTAGGAGGATAGTCTTGGGAAAGAGCCCGAACCCGATACGATCATTTTTTTCTGCTTTGCCTCCCACGGGGATATCTTCGGAATATTCAACACTCTCATAGCTGACCAACGGTTTGTCTAAGGTACAGACAGTACCGCAAGCCGTGCATTTAAACTGCATTGTGTTTTGTTTAAAATTTTTTTCATCAACCGTGTATTTTTTTTTACATTTCGTACAGGCAACAATCATAACATCCTCTCATTCTTAATTTTATCGAGTTCTCAATAATAGTCTTTCCAGCTTATTTCTGAATTCGATCTTCTGATTTGGATCTGAAATCTCATTAATTATTTTGGAAACCAGCTCTTGAAGATCATCGACCGGTATTTTTTTATCCGCTATATTCATGTCTGAAAGGATATCGTCTATGATGATATTCGCGACGGGACCAACATAATAGGTAAGGATTATTATGAGTTCCTGCAGAAAGTCGGCGCTGTATCGCTTTATTGTTTTTTTTATGACAGGAATAATGAGCCCCATCTCATATAATTCCATCAGATATTGTTTGAACTCTGTAATATCCATCCCTGATTCACGGGCAATTAAACCAATTTCCTTTTTTTCATCAATCAGGGCCAAGAGATGAAACTGTTTTGCAGAAAGGGTGATGTCTCCATTAATATGTAAGGTGGCTTTTTTAAAATATTTAAACTTTGCCATTTAGATTTTCACCCTCATATTGACGTCACATGGTCTCTTTACAGTCATAACGGCTGTCTGTTTTATTTTGCTAAAAAATCGGCTCCTGTTTAATTAAAGCAAAAATTATACCTTGTGTTCTTGTGATCCCCGGAACTCCAACCTCTATGTATTCCGGCTGGCAGCAACTGTTTTTCGGAATTAAAAATAAAGCATGGTTTCTGACAATTTTTGATCATAAATTGCCGCAGACTGACAAAATTTATCAAGACACAAATATAAATATGTCCCCTTCCTCTCTACTCTGTTTGTAACGCAAGTGAACCTATATGTAGCCTCGTTAGGCCCATAATTAAAATAAATCCTCCCATATGGTTTGCTTTTTCATCCGTCTTCTTCGTTGTGACAATGAGCACATATTCCAATCGGCGCGTGTCAGGCCGGTTCAATTTCAGGACATAGCGGTTCTTGACTGCAGTTCCCTTTTTATTTATAACTCCGGAAAAATCAATGGCGTAAGCTATCTTTTCTGATGGCCGCTATCTTTCAGGCACTGGTAATCCGACCTGTCATCGTCAGCAAGGCTTGGCTGATAATCAGATAATGACGGTAAGTTTTTTCGTCAAGTAAGGGGTGCATGCAAGTTAAAAGCGTGGTAATTTCATTCATGAACAGTTCTTCCTTATAATATGCTTTGTAATAATCGCATATCATAAGACAACAACTGCTCATTTTTTCATCCCCAACTAAATTTTAGTTTGGCGAAGGTATTGTGATTGATGGAGATATTTCGGACGCCCAGCAATCGAATATAGGAAAAAATTTATGAAACGTTTGGTATATGGTTTGGGGAAAGCTTTTATTCAATTTTTCCTGCTGGCGATGTCGGGATGGGCTACGGTTGCCATCCTCTATTCAAACCTGCCTTTTCTTATACGGCCATGGCTTTCCGGCCTTTTTGCAATTTGTAGCCTGTTGGTTCTTGTTGGCAAATACAGCACCAGGCGGACGCGACTGGGCTTTTTGGCAGCTTTTGCACTGGTGCTCACCTGGTGGCTGCTCATACCGCCGAGCAATAACCGGGACTGGCAACCCGATCTTTCGACTCTTTCCTGGGCAGATATTGCCGGAGACAAGGTCACGGTCCACAACATCCGCAATAGCGATTACCGGACCGAGATCGACTTTACCGTTCGTTACTACGACAAAACATTTGATCTGGCTGAATTGAAGGGTATCGACTTCTTTCTGGTCTATTGGGGATCGCCGAAAATAGCCCATACCATGATGAGTTTTGACTTCGAGGGACAGGGAAACGTCTGTTTCTCCATTGAGACCCGCAAGGAAAAGGGGGAGGATTATTCCACTATCAAAGGTTTCTTTCGCCAGTACGAGATCATCTATGTCGTGGCTGACGAACGTGATCTGGTCCGTCTGCGGACAAATTACCGTGAGGAGGGCAAGGGAGAGGACGTCTATCTCTACCGGTTGAATGCCAGTCCGGAGGTTGCCCGCAAGGTGTTTCTCAGTTACCTGGTGGAGATCAACCGGCTCAAAGAGCAACCCCAGTGGTACAACGCCCTGACCGATAACTGCACCACCAGTATCCGTCAGCATACCATGCCATATAACCCTAATGCCCGGCTTGACTGGCGATTGATCGTCAACGGCTACATTGACGAGATGCTTTATGAGAGAAAGACGATTAATACATGCTTGCCGTTCGCAGAGCTTAAAAAGCAAAGTTACATCAACCCAAAGGCCCAGGCTGCTGACAAGGATCCGGCATTCTCGCAGTTGATTCGTGTTGGACTTCCTATAAAGGAAACGAAGTAATGATACTACAAATGATCCGTTTTATCGCAGGTGCCGTGCTGATGGTTTGTATGGTCTTCCTTTCCGGCTGCGCCACCCCGATCGGGGTCAACAAGGTTTCCCCGCGTGAATCATATCAGGGCGTCAATGCCAACCCACTGAATGCGGGAGTGCTCAGTCATTCGGCCAGGTACGTGCTAAACCGCTATCATCTGTTGAAAATTTTTGAAAAAGACCCGGCGGCAGCGATAGCGGCTCTGCATAAAAAGGCGCTCCATGATGATCGAGGGGATATCCTCTACACCTTGGCCGAGGGTTCCTACCTTTACGGCAGCCAACTGGTTGACAGTTCTCAGGAGAAAGAACAGAAGCTGGCCCCCGACTATTTTCTGCTTTCGGCGCTCTATTCTGACTATTTTGTCAACGGAGATCGCTCCAGACAGCGTCTAAGCGTATTTGACCACCGTGGCCGCACCGCTGTCGATATGTACAATTTCGGCCTGTGGCAAGCTTTCGCAACCGGTGAGAACGAGGGACTGGTCCTGAAAGCTGCTGAGCGCAAACTCCCGTTCGGGAGCATTTCCATCGCTCTTGATACGTCTCAATTTCCCTGGAAATTGGAGGAATTCGAGAAATTCCTACCGGCTGATCGGTATGCGGTTCGCGGCGTATCCGTGCGCAACCGGACGGCGGGTATCGGCCTGCCGCTGATCGCCGTCAGGAAAAATATCGGCAAGCGGGCATCTGGCGGCCAGGCAGCGGCGGTGACCGCCATTCTAAGAGTCCAGGGTGGTCTGGTAGCCCTGAACGCCGGTACGGCCCGCGCTATCTTGGAGCTTTACTCGACGCAGGATACCAGCACCGTAAACACGAAAGATGGCATTGCGGTACCGCTTGAAAGCGATCTTACCACTCCAATGGCCTACATGCTTGAAGGTTCTGAATTATTTAATCTCGGCTTGATGTCCTTTCTGGGCAGAGAGCCCAATAAAATCCCCGATGGCCTCTACATGACGGAGCCCTATCGCCCCGGAAAGATTCCGGTTGTCTTCGTCCATGGCACGGCAAGCAATCCGGTCTGGTGGGTGGAGATGTTCAACACCCTCCGCTTTGATCCGCTGATCAGGGAGAAGTACCAGTTCTGGTATTTCGTCTACACCAGCAACAAGGTCGTTTCCCTATCTGCTGCCGAACTGCGTGACGCGCTGCGTGACAAGGTGACCACCCTCGACCCGCAGGAAAAAGATCCGGCCCTGCAGCAGATTGTGGTGGCCGGCCACAGCCAGGGCGGCCTGTTGACCAAGTTTACTGCGGTTGATACCGGACAAAGCCTGGTGCGTGCGCTGACCGGAAAGGATCTTGATGCACTGCAGATGCCCGAAGAAAGCAAGGCCAGGGTAAGTCATTTGCTTGTCCTCAAGCCACTCCCCTTCGTAAAAAAAGTCATCTTCCTCAGCACCCCTCACCGGGGGAGCTTTCAGAGCAAAGATTGGATCCGGAACCTGCTCCGACGGCTGGTCACACTGCCGGCCGCTATAGTCCAGAACTCCATGGAGTATTATGACTATCTGACCGATGACGTAAAAAAAATGATGGGAGAAAAAAAGATTTTTTTCACCAGTGCCGACAGCATGTCGCCGGACAATCCGCTGCTCAAGGCCCTGGCGGATATCCCGTTGGCACCCGGGGTGCAGGGGCATTCGATCATCGCGGTCAATACTGATGGCGACCCGAAGCTCGGCAATGACGGCGTCGTTGAATACAGCAGCGCCCACTTGGACGGCATGGCGTCGGAATTTATTGTCAAAAGCGATCATTCCAGCCAATTGAACCCGCTGGCCATTGATGAGGTACGACGAATTTTGGTGGAAAATTTGGCTGCGGGACTGGGAACTATGGCCAAACCTCGGTAAATATCTGATATCGGGTTATACAAAGACTAGCTATGAATCAAATCCAGACAGATAACTCCCCATTCGCTCATTTTAAATCTGAAAAAGTTAATTTTGCATGGAGGGCTTGCAATAATTAAAACTGATCATAATTTTGTGGAAAATTCGGCTGTAGTTTCCTTTTTTATTTTAACTTAAAGGCACTAAAATGGTAACGGATTCGACATTAAAAGATCAAGAGATTTTCAACAAAGACAACCTTCAGATTATCACGGAACGAGTGGATGATGTGCCTTTACTCATAGCACAAATGGTCAGAATGGGTATTCCGGAAATCATAGACAGACATATCCCAAGGCATGGAAATCAAAGAGACCTTAGCTGGGGATGGACCACAGTCATATGGATGGCCTATATTCTGACTGAAGGCGACCACCGCAAGGTATCAATGAGTGAATATGTGGAAGAAATGCAACATACGTTGCTTTGCATAGCAGGGCGGCCAATAGCGGCGCTGGATTTCAGTGATGATCGTTTAGCTCATCTTTTGAAACATTTAAGCAATCGTGAATACTGGTCAAAGATAGAAGATGATCTCAACAAACAGTCAATAGAGGTGTATGATCTAAAGCCTGAAACAATCAGATGTGATGCAACGACTGTGAGTACGGATCAAGCAATCACAGAAGAGGGATTGGTTCAGTTTGGTCATAGCAAAGACAATACGAAGTTACCTCAGATAAAATTGATGAGTGCTGCCCTGGACCCTTTGGGAATGCCGTTGGCTTCTGACGTCGTTTCTGGTGAAAAGGCAGACGATGGATTATATATTCCGCTGATAAGTCGCGTCAGTGACAGTCTTAAAAAAAATGGATTATTGTTCTCAGGTGATTGTAAAATGAGTGCATTGGAGACCCGGGCTCATTTGGTATTATCAGGAGATCATTATTTATGCCCGCTGCCCTTGACCGGTAAAACTGCTGATGAAATGAAAACATGGATCAATGAAGGTATTTCCAAAGATCGGGAAGAAGCTTTGATCCCTGTGTTCAGAGAGAACTATAAAGGAATAGTCGTTCTGGCAGCCAAAGGATATGAGTTCAGCCGCATTCAGACTTTTCAAAAAGAGGCTGAAGAAATAACCTGGCAAGAGCGTATTTTCGTCGTTCATTCCCCTGCTCATGCCAGGCAACAATCAGCCGGTCTCGATATTCGGTTGAAAAAAGCGAAGGAAAAACTTGAAAAATTAACGCCTTTGCCAGGGCGAGGCAAACGTCAAATAAGCGATGAGGCTGAACTTGTTGCGGCTATTGCCAAAATAGTCAAAGCCCATAACGTAGAGAATCTGCTGGACGTCCAGTTTGAAAAACAGGTAGAACAAAAAATGAAGTATGTCGGTAAAGGCAGGGGGTCCCTTAACCGGGAAACCATCGTTGTAGAAAAGGTTCGTTATCAGATTACTTCTGTTCAAAGAAATCAAGAAAAAATTGCCGATGAAAAAACCCGATTTGGCTGGAAAGCATTCGTCACAGACATGGATTTTGATAAGTTTTCCCTGCATGATGCTATTTTGTCATATAGAAATGAATATCGAGTTGAAGGTATGACATATCTACTCACCCTGTGTGTAAGGATGCTGACTCTTATAGAATTTGTTGTTCGACGCTCATTGAAAGAAGAAAAGACTGAACTACCTGATATGCATCCTGAAAACCGTAAAAAGACTACAGCCAAACCTTCTGCGGAAAAAATTTTAAAAGCTTTTTCGAAAGTTAACCTTACTATTATATGCGACATGGCAGGAAATATTATTATGCGTTCATTGAAACCATTATCGAATTTGCAAAAACAAATTATCCAAAAGTTGGAATTAGACTCTTCTATTTATACGCAACTTGAAATTTAGAGATACTTTATATCAAATGAGCGAATGGGGAGAGATAAACCGGCAATTAGCAGCAATTCTAAATTTAATAAAATATTATCTTTTCTGCCTGCTTTTTTCTTGCTCGTGCTCTTAATCATGCTCTTGCTCGCAGTATTATTTCGAGCAAGAGCACGAGCAAGATTAAGAGCAAGATGGCGTACGGACTCAAATTTAGAATTGCTGGGCAATCAGTGACTTTTATTGTATATCTATGATTCGCCTGCTATATTTATAAGTCAAATATCGATGGGTTTGATGAAAAAATATAAAAGGCCTTGCAGGGCCTGTATTCAATAAAAAAAGGGGTTCATGAGTGCTTTTACCGCGTTGCCATTAACCAAACCAATGATTGAAAATTTGGAGACCCTTGGATACCGGGAGATGACTCCGGTTCAGGCGGGGAGTTTGCCCCATGTGCTAAAAGGAGAGGATCTACTGGCCAAGGCCAAGACGGGGAGCGGGAAAACCGCAGCCTATGGCATCGGCTTGCTCCACAGTCTGAATGTGAAGCGCTTCAGTGTGCAGGCTCTGGTGATGTGTCCAACCCGCGAACTGGCAGAGCAGGTGGCCGGCGAGCTACGGCGCATAGCCCGGTTCAAACACAATATCAAAATTGTTACCATCTGCGGCGGGGTGCCCTTCCTGCCCCAGCAGATCTCCCTGGAGCATCAGGGACATATTGTGGTGGGAACTCCCGGGCGCATTGAACAGCATTTAAAACGCGGAACAATGAACCTTGATCATGTCACCACCCTTGTCCTGGATGAGGCGGATCGCATGCTGGATATTGGTTTTGCCGACAGTATTAAAGTGATCATGGGGTATGTTCCGAAGCATCGCCAGACCCTTCTTTTTTCTGCTACATTTCCAGAGCCGATCCTTGAACTGAGCACGCGGTTTCAAAAAAACGCGCACCGGGTAGTGGTGGATATTGAGCACAGAAAAAACGTTATTCGCCAATATTTTTACGAGTCCGGCTGGGATTGGAAACCCGCTGCTGCGGCTCAGATTTTAGATGCATATAAGCCTGCATCGGCACTGATTTTCTGCAACACCAAACTGCAGTGCAAGTCTCTTTCAAAATTTCTTGCGGCAAAAGGGTTTTCATCTCTGGCGATTCACGGTGACCTTGAGCAGAAGGATCGAACCGAAGTATTGGTACGCTTTTCCAACGGCAGCACCCCCATTCTGGTGGCCACGGACGTGGCAGCCAGGGGCTTGGATATCTCAGGACTCAGTGCGGTAATCAACTTTGACCTCCCCTTTGAGCCGGAGGTGTATATCCACCGCATCGGCCGGACAGGCCGGGCCGGGAAAGAAGGGATGGCTTTTTCCCTTATGACGCCCAAAGAGCGCTTCAGGCTGGAAGAAATAAATACCCTGATGGGCAAAACTTTTGAGGTGTCTGATATCGAAGCGCTTGAGCCCGAAATCCAGGAGAACGCCAGACCTTCCATGGTGACCTTCTCAATCAACGGCGGGCGAAAGGCCAAGCTTCGACCTGGAGATATCCTGGGCGCTCTGACCAAGGATGGAGGAATCGACGGAGGCTGCGTGGGCAAGATCAACTGCTTTGAATTTTATTCCTACGTTGCTATTGAGCGCATCATGGCCGATAAAGCCGAAAAAACGCTCTCCAAAAACAAGATCAAGGGGCGGCACTTTATTGTCCACAAACATGAGTAATGGAAATTAACGTTTGATAGGATTTTCAGGTGATGCCGTCTATGACTGCAATGGCACCCAAGGCACCTCGCAGTCACCATTTTTAGCAGAGACATAAACCATGCCGTCTGAAATGGTAACCGAAAAATTCATGGTTCGCTTCACCAGCCCTGTCAATGCCTGAATGCTTTTCCAGGAGAACTGAAAAACAGATACCTTCAAATCATTAAATTTTTCTTGTTCTTTGGCCCACCAACTATCTGATTTTAAGTTAAATGAATAGACTTTGACACGTGGTGAGAGTCGGACTGCTTTTTTGATTCTATCAAAGGTCGGCTCCCCGATATCAATCCATAACGATATCCGATCATCCAATGTGTGCGCCCAGATATCGGGTTCTTCAACCGAAGAAAGTCCTTTGGTAAACGATAACGGTTCCCTGGCATTCATGCAAAACGCCAGAACACGAGCCATCATTCGTTCAAGGGTTTCAGAAGGGTGTTGAGCAATGGTTAGATTAAGACTGTCATAATGATTTTGATCAATGTCGGCCAATGTGATTTTCAATTTATAAATGGTCGGTTTTAACGCCACGAAGATCCCCTTATACTCTGCAATGATAAAAAAACAAGTGCCGAATAAACTAATCCTGCCAAAGATGTCAACTAAATCTTCATTTATCGCGGGAATTGGGGACAGACCACGATCTTCTAATTGTATCTTTTTTCAAACCAGTGTACCTTAGCATTATGCTGAGACGTCCGAGAATAATAGTTCCCAACATCCCTCTTCACATTATTCAAAGAGGGAATAACAAGCAGGCTTGTTTCTTTGCCGATGACGACTACTTGTTTTATCTTAAATGGTTTGAGGAATATGCATTAACCTCGGATTGTCTAATCCACGCTTACACCACATATACTTTATCAGAGTCTTGGTGAGACCAATGATCAAAAACAATCAACTTATAGGGAATTATTCCGGTATGAATTGGAACCTGATGAAATAGATCAAATCAGAAAAGCCACGAAAGGAAAAAATTTATGAATTTTAAAGAACTTGTTGAATCCACACTGAATCAATCGATGAAAAATATTGTCCCCTTAATCATCCTGACCGTTGTATTTGTGGGACTAAGCACCATCTCTTTAGGGATCCTTGCTCCGGTCATGCTTGCAGGGTATACAGCATCCCTTCTTGATATGATCCGAACCGGTAAAGAACCAGGTCCCAAAGATGTTTTTTCCCGAATTGATCTTTTCCTACCGCTGACTCTTTTTGCAGTGACACTTTCGGTGGCGGCGGCTATCGGCTTTTTATTCTTTTTCCTTCCCGGGCTAATCTTACTGATTGCGATCATCTTCTACCTGATTTACATGATTCCGTTGATGGTGGATAGAAATCTGGAGGTGGTGGATGCGATAAAACAGAGTATTGCACTTGTCAGGCAGGCCGATCTTTTTGATCATATTATCATCATCGTAATCTACTCAGTCGTCCAGATTCTGGGCGGATCTACCCTGCTGGGAATGATTATTTCCATGCCGTTGTCCACCATATTTTTACTGCTCGCCTATGACCATGTAACCGGAATGCCTGGTATGGAATAGTTAGAGTCAAAAAAAATAATTGCTTCCTCGGAAAAAGCGGGCGGCTGATTAAAGGAAGGTAAGGGCCTTGAAACCAGGTAAAAAGACAAGCTGTATGGTGGATTTTATTGTTTCCATGGCCCTAACTATTCTTTTATTTTTTGGACACGCCTTAAGGGATGATACATGATGTCCTGGTACTTTGCGGCCTTGCTCGCACTGCTGCTGATTGGAATTCAACGTTTTTTTTATAAGGTCGCAGCAGAAAAAAAATATCCCACAGAATGGGTAACCTTTTCATTCATGACCACGGTCATGCTGTTGAGCGCGGGGGCATACTTTTTTCAGCATCACCGTGAACCCAACATCGGCTTTCTTTTAGCTGCAGCCCTCATTAACAGTGCATCTTTTCTTGTGGCCACGGTATCACACATTGAAGTGCTTAAATATGTCCCAGCAAACATCGCTTACAGCATTATCCGGTTAAACGTAGTGGTGGTGTCTGTTTTTTCAATTTGCTATTTCAAAGAACAGATTTCCCTGCTCCAAATTTTGGGACTGGTTGTTGCTGTTGTCGCCATGATCCTGCTGGCAACACAAATGGGATCAGGCACAACAACACTGAAACGGCGACGGCAGGGAGCCGTGTTTATCGTTCTGGCATTGCTGGCTGGCGCCACTGCAAGCGTTTCATCAAAATTTGCGGCCATGTATTCGGACAAACTTGCCTTTATGGCCCTGTCGTATCTAATGGGGATGATCGGGTCTCTGGGAATAACCACGGCTTTGTCCTATGACAAAGCCAGGCAGAAACGATCTGCTGCCGTGGGCCTTGGCGTTCTCATTGGCGGGTTTAATTTTGCAGGATTTTATGCATTTTTATATGCCTTGGAACGGGGGCCCTTATCCCTGATTGCTGCCATTGTGGGGATGCATTTTGTAATCGCCATTGTACTTTCTGCAGTTATTTACCATGAGAAAATAAAACCTGTTGCATTTGTGGGGATTCTTCTGACGGTGGTATCAATTTTTTTAATACGAATTTGATTGTTAGGCCCATGGTCAGAATTAAATCTGCCACAGATGCGCCGGATTTTAAGTCGCCATCAAGGCACGCCAACGGAAGCATATTGGAATATGTGCCCTTTGGCGTAACGCCGAGGGCGACTTAAAAAACAAGTAGATGGGCGATTTTATTTTGACCATGGGCCTTACCATTCAACACCATATATTCCTGATCGGGAATATATCATAACCAAATGCGGACAACAAAAGAATATGGCCGGCTAATTATAGAATCAAGCCATTACAATGTTCATTCTTGACAAGATCTGCGCAATGCCCTAACCAGATACCTGTAATTGATTTATTCATCAGCCAAAGGAGTTTTTTTATGGTTCATCAGCCGGACACCCTGAGAAAAGAGGTCCTTCAAAGTGACTGTTGGGATCTGTCACCCATGTTTCAAACCGCCGAGGCGTGGGAAGCGCGTTTCCAGGCACTGGAAAAAAAATTACCCACCTATGAAAATTTCAAGGGGACCCTTGCCCAGGGGCCTGATGCGCTTTTAGCCTGCATTGAATTCGACCACAGTGTCGGGCGGGAAATGGAGTTTCTGTATACTTTTGCCCACCTGAAAAACGATGAAGATAAAACCCAAACGGACAATGAGGGCCTTTTCCAGCGAGCCTCTAATCTTTACACCCGCATCGGGGAGGCCTCAAGCTTTATTTCGCCCGAAATTCAGGCCATACCATCTGAGCAGTTGACAGCCTATCTCGATAAAGAAGCGTTTAAACCATACCGGTTTTACCTGGAACAAATGATCAGGTATATTCCCCACACCAGGACTGCCGAAATAGAACAGTTGATGGCAATGGCCGGCGAAACCTTAAGCGCCCCCCAAAAAATCTTCTCCCAGCTGGACAATGCAGATCTCACTTTCGGTACGGTAAAAACCCCCGCAGGCGATGTGCTTCCTTTGACACATGGGAACTTTATTACTTTTCTGGGAAATAAAGACAGAAATTTTCGCAAAACGGTCTTTGATCAGTATTACCAAACCTACCATGACCACAGACACACCATTGCCGCTACCTTAGCATCCTCAGTCAAAAAAGATCTGTTCCGGGCCAGGGCGAGGCATTTTGATTCGGCACGAAAGGCTGCCCTGTTTGCGGACAACGTTCCGGAAGATGTTTACGACAACCTGATTATCAATGTAAAAAAAGCTTTTTCGCCCCTTTACCAATACCTTGATTTCAGAAAACAGGCCTTAGGTGTTGACGAACTTCACATGTACGACACCTATGTACAACTTGTACCTGACATTGACTTTCACATGGACTATGAACAGGCGGTTGCGACCTGTATTGAAGCGCTTGCGCCATTAGGCCAGGATTATTGCCGCACCCTGGAGCAGGGCCTGCTTAAGGGCTGGGTGGACAGATATGAAAACAAAGGCAAACGAAGCGGGGCCTACTCTTCGGGATGTTACGATTCCAATCCCTATATCCTGCTCAACTATGATCCCAATTCCATTAACAGCCTGTTCACGCTGATTCACGAGGCAGGGCATTCCATGCACACCTTTCTTTCCAACAAAGCCCAGCCCTACCCCACCCACGGCTACACGATTTTTGTGGCAGAGGTGGCCTCCACCCTTAACGAGGCACTTCTGGCCCGGCATCTTCTGAAAAAATACAGGGATGACCCCAAAATGAAGGCCTACATCCTGAACCGGGAAATCGATAATATCCGGGGCACATTTTTTCGCCAGACCATGTTTGCCGAATTTGAACATATCATCCACGGCCTGGCTGGTGAAAACCAAGCCCTGACCATTGAAACCTTCACATCCGTGTATAAAGACCTTTTATCCATATATTTCGGCGATAAAATGGTCATTGACAAGGCCCTTACCCTGGAATGCCTGCGCATCCCTCATTTTTATTCTGCCTTTTATGTTTATAAATATGCCACGGGGCTTGCGGCAGCCTTAGGCATTGCCCAGCGAATAACAGACAAAGGCAAGCCTGCCGTGGACGCTTACCTTGACTTTCTCAAACTCGGGGGATCCATGTTTCCCATTGACGAACTCAGGGTAGCGGGGGTCGACATGGCATCCATTACCCCTGTGCAGGCGGCGGCATCCCATTTTGAATCACGGATCAGCGAACTGGAAACCTTGTGGCAGTCCATTTAGAACCCATCGGGGTGATTCATACCTGTTTCAAGGAAAAATTTGGCATCCCCCGGCAGCCCAACCTTGCGGCCAGGGCACCGGGGACGCTGGAATTTTCCTCTGAATTTGCAAGGCCCGAAGCTGTAAGAGGACTTGAACAATTTTCCCATATCTGGATAGTTTTTGTTTTTCACAGGGCTGTAAAAAAGAATGGGAAATGGTCTGCCATGGTACGCCCTCCCCGCCTTGGGGGGAATAAAAAGGTGGGGGTATTTGCCTCGCGCTCCCCTTTCCGGCCTAACCCCATCGGTATGTCTTGTGTCCGGCTTGAAGACATTAAATATACCGCCAAAGGGCCGGTGCTTCACCTGACCGGCGTGGATATCCTGGATCAGACCCCTGTTCTGGATATCAAACCCTATCTGCCCTATTCAGACCGGCTGGACACTGCCCGGGACGGTTTTGCACCGGCACCGGACAACAAGACTTGCCAGGTCAATTTTTCTAACACGGCAGCGACCCAGATCCGGGAAAGGGAAAAGGCTATCCCCAATCTAACGGCCATCATCACCCAGGTGCTGGAAAATGATCCCCGGCCCGCTTACAGCAATGCCCATTTTTCAAGCATAAAAGGAGACCCCAAGACGGATGAGTTAAATAAAGACCGGGTCTACGGTATCCGACTGTTTGACTTTGATCTCAAATGGCAGGCAGCAGGGAATAAAATCCGGGTACTTTGCCTGGACCCGGTTTAATGGCGGATCAGGTTTTAGGACTATAATGGCGTTTCAGCCAGGACCCCAGCCCGTCAAGGCCGGGAAAAAGCACACGCTCCGTGATATTGCACAGATCCAGTTTATCCCGGCATTCCCACTTAAGGTCCGCCGGGATAATAATGCGCTGAAAAAGATCGGCATGAAGGTTCAGCCAGTCATCAATTACGCGGCGTGGATTGGGCATGACTGAAAACAGCGCATACTGGTTTACGATGCGCTCGTCAATGGATGGCGGCTCGAAAAAAAGCAGGAACTCCTCGGAACGGCCCAGGGCATCAAACTGGGTTAAGGTTTCAACATATTGATGAAAGGTTTTGTCACCGGTATGGCACTCCGGCTTTTCCTGACCGATACTGGTCAGCAGCTCCACGGTAAAAGCCTGGGCGCCTTCTGCGGCCAGCTGCTCTTTAAGTTCGGAAGGCAGCAGGTCATGAACCTGTCCATAATTGACCCGCCAGATCACTCCGTCCAAGTCAAATCGATCAATGTTGGCCAAAGCAAAATGAAGAGCAATATAGGGTGAATAGGTCCAGTCCATGAGGCGGGTGGGCAGCCCGTGGTGCTGGGCCACAGCCAGTAAGTGCCAGAAGGAATCAGAATCTTCCCGCCCCTGGGCTCTGGAATATTTGCGAAAATTACGCAACAGATGCTTTTCAAGGGACCAAAACGGTCCGCCCAGGCGCATCAAAGAGGTTTGAAGCCGGTAGGATGCATCGGACAGGCCCCGGTAAACAAAGGGGGGGCGGTACCTTTGGATGGCATCATTCCAGGCACCTTTAAACAATTCCTCCTGAAGCATACCCCAGGAATCGACTATGATGTCCGGCATAAAATCTTCTCCTCCCGGGCAGTCCCGGTTTCTTTTTTTTTGCTGGCTTTGGGCCAAAGTATAAATATTATATTTGCTTGAACGGCAATTGATCTATCTGGTCCTCACCAAACACCACAATACCGCTCTGCCTTAAAAGCGCGGTTGTCACCCCCATGCCGTCCACCAGAGACCCGCTGAAACTACCGTCATAAATCCGGCAACTTCCACAGGACGGGCTTTTCTGTTTCAAAAGGGCCGTTTTAATACCACAGGCAACCGCTTTGTCCAAAGCGGCCTGTGCGCCTTTGATAAAAAACGCCGTAACATCAGCCTGCCGAGTCATCACCCGGGCCGTTCCCGCCCATACCCCCGGACCGCCGCCGGGCGTGATCTCTGCCGGAGGCCGGGGCACAGGAAGACCACCGTCCATTTCCGGACAAACCGGAACCAGCAGTCCTTGTGTATGCCATAGGTTTAGCAGTGAACATTCAAAGGGGCAGGACCTGCCGTCATAGCGCACCGGCCGCCCCAAAAGACAGGCTGAAATCAGTATCTGTTCCATGGTGACGCTTTATATCAGCATTGCTTTAGTTTGTAAAAATATCTTGACTAAGGGACGAAATTAATGCAATGAATGATAATTCATTTTGGCGCACCATTGCCCCTCCAAAATAAAACAAAAAACTCATTTATTCATTAAAAATCCCATAGTGAGGAGGACACATGACACAGGTAGTTTCCGACCAACGGGACATTGACTTTGTCGTTCACGAAATCCTTCAGGCGCAGACCCTGGCAGAACTGAACGACAATTATGCCGACTTTAACAGAAAAACCATTGATATGGTTATTAAAGAGGCAAAAAATATGGCAATAAAAGAGCTTTTGCCCATAAACAAGGAAGGGGACGAAATCGGCTGCACATTTGAAAACGGCAAGGTCACCACACCACCGTCTTTCAAGCGCGTATTTGATCTGTTCACTGAAGGTGAATGGCTGGCCCCCACCGAAGATCCCCAATGGGGCGGCCAGGGCATGCCTTTCACCGTCGCCGCGGTAATAGCCGAATATTTCAACGGTGCCAATTACCCATTCATGATCTACTGCGGCCTCACCCGGGGTGCGGGACATCTTGTTGAGCATTTTGGTACCCAGAAACAGAAAAACACCTATCTTAAAAATATGTACACCGGCAAATGGACCGGCACCATGCTGCTCACCGAACCGGGCGCAGGTTCTGATGTCGGTGCACTGACCACCAAAGCCATCCCTAACGGCGACGGTACTTACAACATTGTGGGTGAAAAAATTTTTATCTCCGGCGGCGAACAGGATCTGACAGAAAATATCATCCATCCTGTGTTGGCCCGCATTGAAGGCGCCCCTGGCGGAACCAAAGGCATCTCCTTATTCCTGGTTCCGAAATACAGAGTTAACAAAGACGGCTCTTTGGGCGAATTCAACGATGTCATCTGCACCGGCATTGAGCATAAAATGGGCATCCACGGCAACGCCACCTGCTCCTTGTCCCTGGGAGCCAAAGGCAACTGTGTGGGCACCCTTTTAGGCGAAGAAAACAAAGGCATGAAAGCCATGTTCCTGATGATTAATTTAGCCCGGATGCTTGTAGGAGTCCAGGGGTTTGCTTGTGCCAGCGCAAGCTATATGTATGCACTGGATTATGCCAAAAATCGTATCCAGGGCAGGGACTTGATGGAAATCAGGAACCCTGACGCCCCGGCGGTTCCCATTTTCCGCCATCCGGATGTGCGGCGCCAGCTCATGGTAATGAAATCCAATGTGGAAGCCATGCGTACCTTGATTTACTATGTTCATTACTGCGTTGATATGTCCAAATATGCGGCAACCGACGAAGAAAAGGCCAAATACCAGGGTTTTATTGAAGTACTCACCCCCATTGCCAAGGGGTATGTCACAGACCGGGCCTTTGAGGTTTGCTCCCAGGGCATGCAGGTATACGGCGGTTACGGATTCATCGAAGAGTATCCTATGGCGAAGCTGCTGCGCGACGTCAGAATAACCATGATCTACGAAGGCACCAACGGCATCCAGGCCATGGACCTTCTAGGGCGGAAACTCGGCCTGAACAAAGGTAAACCCGTCATGGATCTGTTCGGTGAAATGCAAACAACCATTGCCCAGGCCAAGGATATTCCGGCACTTGAAAAAGCAGCGACCACGGTTGAAGAAGTAGTAAATAAATTAGGTGAAGTGGCCATTCACATGGGCACCACCGCCATGGGTCCTAAAGTGCTTGCCGCCTTTGCCAATGCCCATCCGTTCCTGGATGCCACCGGCGACACCGTTTTTGCATGGTTGCTGCTATGGCGCGCCGTGACCGCTGCCCGGCAACTTGAAACGGCCAAAAAGAAAGACATCCCTTTCTATCAGGGTGTTATCAAAAGTCTTGAATTTTATGCCCAAACCGTACTGCCCATCACCTTGGGGCGGTTTGCGGCACTGCTTAACACAAGCGCCGTAGCTGTAGAAATTAAAGACAACATGTTTCCCAGCTGATTAGACCGTTTTTATTGATCATCCAGAGATCTTTGAAGGTTGCAGGTCTCATCGGCAAAACAGATGATGGCCCTCTCCAGTCTCGGGTAATCCGGATTAAAGGTTCCTCTTCTCCAATAATCGTAATCCAGCTCTTTTTTAGCTGCCTTGGAGGCAATATCCTTTTCTCCGAAAATGGTTCTGGCTGAGCCTTTTTGGCATTTATTGAAATCTTCCATATCCGGCGGGGTATCATAGGCTTTGCAATGGTGATACTTACCATTAACGCCGTAATGTGGATCTGCTGGACTCATGGATAGGGCCGTGTGGGCATAATTGGCAAACCGGTATGCGGTTCCCTGGAACTCCCGGTCCACCGGGCCCGGCTTGACTTCTTTGATGTCCTCACAGGGCGGATCAATGTTCCGCTTGGCATGCCGGGAAGCATACCAGATCAGGCCGCGGCGCCGGGCGGTCACCCGATCGCAGAAAAACTGCCGGGCAGCATTGGCGTCAATGGTTTCATCGTCGGCACTGACCGCCATGAGTACCGGAACGTCAATAAGAGTTTTGCTTTTCATAATGTTCTTGGTGAGCAGGAAAAATTCGGCGCCGGCATTGACGGAAAATGATTCATATTGCGCTGCGTCCCTTTCTTCAAATGTTGCAAGCCAGTCCTTTACCCGGCGCAGGTAAGGACTGAGAAAGGCAGCCCCGGTCTTGGCTTTAACGGCTGTAGAGATCAGGATGAGTCCTTTAATTTTTGAACTTTTGGGGTTGTTCTGCAGATGGCGGACGGCAAGGGCTGTGCCGGTGGAAAATCCCACCAGATAAAGATCGGAAATCGTCTCCATCTTTTCAAAGCTGCGGACCCCATAGTCGGTGATGGCCATCCAGTCCGTATGCTTCATGGTCAGTGAGTCTCCGGCAACCGTACCGTGGCCGGGCAGCAGAACAGCCCGGATGGTTCCGTTGGGATAGGCCTGATGCAGGGAGTCGGCAATATTGCGCATCCGGTAGGGGGAGTGGTTGAGCCCGTGGATGAGGAGAAACCCCTTGCTTTTACCGGGCCCTGTGCTGCTGTTTTCCGGGAGAAGTTCAAAGGGCCCCCGCATTTGTGCTGCCTGGGCAGCCGAATACTCACCAAGATAGGGACTATCTCCATTGGCGAACCGGAGGTCACTCAAGATATGTTCAATATTTTTTCTGCTTTCCTGAACATATTGACTGAAAGGCAAATCCGGATCCGGAGGAACACCGGCCGGACTGCCGGTTTCTTTCAGGAAAGAAGGTTCCGGCACGCAGGCAGCAAGAAAAAACAAGAAAAGAACAAAGAACCCGGTTATCTTAAATTTGAACATGTTGGTTCTCCTTGATTTTAAATATGACTCTTTATTAGTTGCTTGTCAGTCGCACAATCCTGCCAAATTGAAAAGAGCACGACAGGCGAGTTGTAAATTTTTTCCATATTATTACTAAAGCCTCGCAGGTAACAAACTAAATTGACCAACGTTAATGATTTATAAACAGCGGCTTTGACATTACAAAAAACAGTCATTATAATGACCATAATTATTGTATCAAATAATGAGGATAGAATCATGCAGATTGATGGTTACATTCCGATTACACAAGCAAAAACGAAACTGCTTGATATGGTCAGGAATTTTGATGACAGAGAAGACACTATAGCAATTACAAAAAACGGCGTCCCAAAGGCTATTCTCATGTCCATAGAACAATATGAAGCCATGTGCGAAACCATAGAAATTCTTGCTGACAACAGCTTAATGACGCAAGTCCGGCAGTCGGAAGATGAGATAAATCGAAAAGAGGCGTTGACTGATTTAGAGGATATTCTTTAATGTACCGTGTCAAATTGACACCCGCTGCCGTAAAAATGTTCAACGCTCTTCACCCAACAATCAAAAGCCGGATAAAATCAAGATTAAAAGAACTCTACCATAATCCATGCCAGGGAAAAGCATTAAGAGATGAGCTATCCAGTTTCAGATCGCTGAAGATGAAACGCTACCGGGCAGTATACAGGGTCGATCATGAACATAAGGAAGCTGTGGTCTATGCAATCGGTCACAGAAGAAACATCTATGAAAGGGTTTCCTCACTCAAGCAGCCCTGACCTATAGCTTGACAGCAAAACTCTATAGAGCCTTCCATGAGAAGGCTCTTAAAGTAGGGGAGGAGTGCGTCTAAATGTAGCTTCCCAAAGTTACGACTCACGAGTATAGAGTTAAAACCGGTGAAAACCGGCTTCAGCTTACCCAAACTGTTTAGGGTTTGTCTTTTTTTCGTTGAATATTGAACTGTTTCAAATTAGATTAGGGACTCGGCATTGTGAATAAATTTGCATTGGAGGCAAGCGTAACGCCTGTGGAACAACTAAAAAAAATGAATAGAAAAGAACCCGACCATCTTAACCTGCTGTTCGACATGGGGAAACTTGCCTCCATCATCACCAGCGGATCGGACATTGAAGCATTTCTCACCGGTGCCAGTGAACTTGTGGCAAAGCATCTCCAAGCCCATGTCTGCTCCATCTACCTTTTTGATTCCCGTTCCAAAGACCTGGTCCTGAAAGCCACCCGGGGGCTGAAGCCCGAAGCCGTTGACCGAGTCAGGATGCTTCCCGGAGAAGGCCTGGTGGGCCAGTGTTTCTCCCAGGATCAGGTTCTGCGGGTGGGAAACGCAAGAACAAGCCCGGGATTCAAATATTTTGACAATGCCGGAGAAGAACCCTTTAATTCTTTTCTTTGTATTCCCATCCGACGTGGGGTGGTAAAAATCGGCGTTCTGGTGGTCCAGCAACGGGAGATGGATCATTTTACCCTGCTTGATGAGCGTGCATTGAGAACGGCCGCCACCCAGTTGGCCGGTGCCATTGAAAATGCAAGACTGCTCATGGCCCTGGAGCCTGAGCAGGCGGATATAGACGAAGATGCAGACGCTATTTCAAAAAAATTCCCTGCTTTCATTAAAGGCAAATCCGACGGATACGGATTAGCCTCCGGCACGATCCGGCCTTCGAGAAGAAAACGCAAAGCCATTCTGTTTGAGGCGGACACATCCAATGTCACCAATCCCCTGGCAGATTTTCAAACCGCCGTGGAAAAAACCATTGATGAATTAAAGACTCTGCAAGATAAATTTGCCGCAAGTCTACCGGAAAGCGACTCTTTGATATTCACTGCCCATTTCATGATGCTCAAAGACAAAAATTTCACGGGAAAAATGAAAATTCTGATAGAACAGGGCACCTCTCCTGTGACAGCCATTCAACAGGTCACCCTGAAATACATAAAAGTCTTTTCGGACAATCCCAATGCATATATGCAGGAAAAAGCCGTGGATGTTGAGGACTTAGGCATACGTCTTTTGTCCCATCTCAAGGCCGTGCATACGCCCAAAGCCCCTGACAAGGGGACAATTTTTGTAACCCAGGACATTTACCCCTCGGACATGATGAAACTCACGGCCGACGGCATCCGGGGCATTGTGCTGGTAGGCGGCGGCGTTACCTCCCATGTCACCATACTTGCCCGGTCCCTGTCCATTCCGCTGATCATTGCCGATGATCCTGTTTTTATAGATCTGCCCGACACCACCCGGCTGCTGTTAGATGCAGACCAAGGCAACATTTACATCAATCCGGACGACAACACCCTTGCCATGTTCAAGGGCAAACAGGAGGCCGAAAACCGTGCAAAGGCCCGGGAGATGCTGTCTGCCACCTACACCCTTGACAACAGACGCATCCGGTTGCTTGCCAATATCAACCTGCTTAGTGAAATTCACATGGCCCGGGAACTGAAAGTTGAAGGCATAGGTCTTTACCGTACGGAATTCCCATTCCTGATCCGGTCCGGCTTTCCTTCGGAAGACGAACAATACCTTATTTATAAAGGGTTGTTTGACAAAACGGAACCAGGAAGCGTCACCACCGTGCGCACCCTGGATGCCGGCGGAGATAAGGTCATAAAACACACTGATTTTATCCAGGAAGCCAACCCGGCCTTAGGCTTACGC
The DNA here is from genome assembly GCF_963675255.1 of uncultured Desulfobacter sp. Classification (GTDB taxonomy): domain Bacteria; phylum Desulfobacterota; class Desulfobacteria; order Desulfobacterales; family Desulfobacteraceae; genus Desulfobacter. The sequence goes on along the minus strand of NZ_OY775937.1, from coordinate 2,036,007 downwards.
TCCATTCGCTTTTCCCTGAAGTACCGCCAGATTTTCCGGACCCAGATCAGAGCCATTTTAAGGGCTGCCCATGGCAGGGAAAAGGTTCGCCTGATGTTTCCATTAATATCCTCCATCGACGAATTTCTGGAGGCAAAACAGATAATGGACCAATGTATCCGTCAGATGGCGCAGGAGGGTGTGCCCCACAAAAGCGATCCTGAGGTGGGCATGATGATTGAACTGCCTTCGGTGCTTGCCACCATAGATGAATTTGCTCAACTGGCAGATTTTTTTTCCATCGGCACCAATGACTTTATCCAGTATATGTTGGGTGCGGACCGGGGCAATAAACTGGTGGCCGAGCACTATATCCCTTACCATCCTGCGGTGAACCGCGGCATTGAAAAGATTGCAACAGCGGCGGTCAGTCATGGCATTGATGTATCCGTATGCGGAGAGATGGCTCATGATCCCGAACACATCCCCTTTCTGCTCGGGGTGGGTATCACCAGCCTCAGCGTGGATCCCAAATTCCTGCCCAGTGTCCAGGCCACGGTCATGGAGACAAGTTTTTCCCGGGCAAGCGCGTATGCCCACCGTCTGCTGGCGCAAACCCGGGTCAAGGATGCTGCTGCGGTGTTGAAAACCGGACCCGGAAAATGAGGATTTATTTTATTAGGCTATCAGCAATTTTTACCGTCAGAGATTAACCTTTTTAGCATCATCCAGCACTTTTCGAACCATCGACGCCAAATCTGATTTTACAACGGGCTTCATTAAGAAGCCTTTTACCCCAATAGCCTCAGCTTGCTCTTCGTTTATCCTTTCGCTGAACCCGGTACAAATTACAATAGGTATATCCGGTTTTATGGATAAAATCTCTTCTGCGAGTTGATCACCAGTCATATTCGGCATGGTCATGTCAGTAATGACAATGTCAAAGGCATCCGGATTTGAACGAAAAACCTCAACGGCATCCAAGCTGCTGGTACGCAACGTAATTTGATAACCAAGCCGTTCAAGTATCTGCTGCTCAAGGTTCGCCACTGCGGCATCATCATCAACCAAAAGAATGTGTTCATGCCCCATCTTAATTTCGGTTTTTATTTCTGCAACCCCTTTGTTTTCTGATTTACTCGTTAATGGTAGATAGACGCTGAATATAGTACCTGACCCGATTTGCGTTTCGACTTCAATCTCGCCACCATATTCTTTAACGATCCCGTACACCACGGCAAGTCCAAGACCGGTTCCCTTACCCTGCTCTTTGGTCGTAAAGTAAGGTTCGAATATCTTATTTTTGACTTTGTCCGTCATACCGGTACCATCATCGGAAACAGTAAACAACAGATACTTTCCTGAATGAATGCCGGTATCGGTTAAATTGGTCCGGTCAATTTCGATTTCCTCAAGAACGATGATTATTTTGCCGTTTTTTTCCTGAAGCGCATGGTATGCATTGGTAATAAGATTCATTGCAACCTGATGGAGCTGCGTGGCATTTCCCATGATGAAGCCGCAATTTCGTTGAATTTTCTGCTCTATCTTAATGTTTGCCGGAATGGTCGCCCGACAGAGCTTGAGGACCTCTTCTAAAATATTCTGGAACCTTATGGGCATTTTTTTCTGGTCTGATTGACGGCTGAAGGCAAGAATCTGCGCCACCAATTCTTTGGCTCTATGACCGGCCTTATGTATCTCATTTGCATATTTGTGCTCCAGGCTTCCGGCCGACAGATCCTCCATCATCATCTCCGACATTCCAATGATGGGAAATAAAATATTGTTAAAATCGTGTGCAATACCGCCGGCAAGATTACCGATCGCTTCCATCTTTTGTGCTTGTTGAAGGCGATGTTGCAATTCAATGAGTTCCGTTGTATCTCTGAATACAGATAGCTTGGACCGTGATCCGCTTTCATCCACAAAGACAGTACTTGAAACATTAAAAAAACATTTGTCCAAAGGGCTGACAATATTTTTTTCGGCATGACCCGCTTGAAAGGTCTCATCAGATTTGCACCATTGACATTTTTTATCGAATCCATGCAATGATTGGTAACACAACTCCCCTGTGGCATCATGGCCGATCCTGTCAATCATGGCTTGATTCATATATTGTATTATAAAATCGTCCGAACAGATATAAACAGGGTCTTTTATCGCCTCCATCATTGTTCGGTATTTGATCTCGCTTTTCTTTAATTTGTCTTCAGACCGCCTGCGCTCAGTAAGGTCAACGCCTAAACAAGTCACATCGACCACATATCCTTCAGCATCCTTAGTCAATACATTAGACCAGGCCACATTAAAAATCTGTCCGGATTTTCCAAGGATCTCATTTTCATAATTCGAGAATCCAAGCGTATCCTTTTGCCCCATTACAGCGTGGAAAACCGTTCTGACATCTTCCCGGACATTTTCCGGAATGAACAAATCAAACCAATTTTGTCCTAAAACTTCATTTTCTTTCCATCCGGTGAGGGCCAGAAAGTGCTCATTGACGAAAGTAATTTCAGCTCTGGGGTTTATTGAAATGCCGATTTGAGGGGTGTTGACAAGGATATTCCGCCATTTGAGCTCTGAATATTTCAGCGCCATTTCAGCCTGTTTCCCCTCTGTGATATCCCGGCCAACACCGATAATTTCCTTAACAGCGCCATCCCTATCAAGAACGGCTGTATCGGACCAAGCCAACCATCTCCACCCGTCTTTTGTCATTGCACGCTGCTCAAAATACGCGGTATGGGGAGGAGTAAAAAGTCCCTCCATGGCCTTTGCTGTCATTTTCCTGTCATATTCATGCACAAGAGGCATAAATTTCTTATCCAAAAGCTCTTTTTCTTTTTTGCCGAACATATCGCAATAAGACGGGCTGACAAATAAAAAGCGGCCATCAAGATCGACTTTGACGACTAAGTCAGTTTGGTTCTCAACGAGAAGTCGGTACTTGGCCTCACTATCTCGAAGAGACTTATCAGCTTGTTTTTGATTAGTAATATCTCGAAGGAAACAAACACATTGCCCGCCTTCTTCAGCCCGGAATTGAAGACTGACTTCAACATCGAAGACTGTTCCGTCTTTGCGGCGATGTTTAGATTCAAATCGATCTAATCCTTTCAAGGCTATCTTTTTCATATGTTCGGCTACCTGTTCTGGTGTTTCCATAATTTCAAAGTCCGAAATGTACATAGTGAGTAGTTCTTTTTCACTATAGCCACTCATGCGGCAATAAGCATCATTAGCCTCAAGGAGTTTCCCCTTGGTGTCCGTAAGCCAATAACCGTCCAAAGACGCTTTAAGAATTGATCGATATCGTTTTTCGCTTTTTTCGCTTTGTTTTCTATGTTCTATCTCCCTCAGTCTTTTCAAGCCACTCTCGGAGATGACGACGATCAATCCTTGAATGAAGAATAGATAATTATCAAGTTGATTTTTCGTCCATATCGGTACCTTTTTAACTGCTTGAAGGTATGCCTTTTCATCAAAGCCATATTTTTGGGCTTGGGCTTGAAAAAATTCTAAGTTTGGTTCTTCCAAAAAAAACTGGCCTGTAAAAAAATTTCCATAATGTACGCCATCAATAATAATAGGGATGACACTGTCAACAAGACCATGCGGACAGTGATAAGTTAATGCTGGGTCGGCCTCATGGATATGGTCTTTGATATACTGGTCACTTTTTATACATATTTTTTCGGTTTCTTTGTTTTGTCTATGAAACCTAGTACATATATCCTGCCATCCAGTTGCGGTAAGAATATTTCCATCGTTGTCGATAATCGACGACGGAAAGGAATAAATTTCATTCAACCTGTTCTGTAGTTCCTGGAAATGTTCAATATCAATCAGATCTTGTAGTCTATATTTCATCATTTACTCTGTTGATTGTGGATATTCTTCCTTGATGGTGGTTAACCATTCAAAGTTCATATTGGATTACCCGTCAGAAAGCAATGGTTTGTTTATAAAAGGCTAAATTTAAAATTGCCGGGCCATATTTCAGGCGCTTGATAATCTTTTTATCCTTTGTTATTCTCTATTATCTTTTGAATACGGTTAAACAACCGTTTCCGGAAAAAGCGTTGGCGAATTCCTGATCTCGATTTTTTATGAAGGAGGAAAAATGAGTGACGCTGTCGAAGTATACAAGCCCCAACATAACGTTCGTGTCGTTACAGCCACGTCCCTTTTCGACGGTCATGACGCGGCCATCAACATTTTCCGAAGGCTGCTCCAGAGCACTGGTGTTGAGGTCATCCATCTGGGCCACAACCGTTCCGTAAAGGAAATTGTGGACGCAGCCATTGAAGAAGACGCCCAGGGGATCGCCGTTTCCAGCTACCAGGGAGGGCATATCGAGTTTTTCAAATATATCGTAGACCTTTTGAAAGAGCAAAACGCATCTGACATTAAGGTTTTCGGTGGCGGCGGCGGAGTTATTGTGCCCGATGAGATCCAGGAACTTCATGATTATGGCGTAGCGAAAATATATTCTCCTGAAGACGGCACACGGATGGGACTCCAGGGAATTATCAACCATATGGTAAAAGAACTGGATTTTTCTACGGTAAAGGGTGATGCCGTTGATTTTAAATCGTTGTCGTGTGACAACAAACGTCTGGTAGGCAGGGCGATGACCGTAATGGAACAAGCCAAGGCCTCCAGTAATGGCCATTTGGCCCATTTTAAGACGGATCTATTGAAGAAGATCGGAAACAGAAATGTGCCGGTCATGGGCATCACCGGTACCGGTGGGGCGGGGAAGTCTTCGCTGATTGACGAATTGATTCTTCGAATGATCAATGACGTAAAAGATATAAAAATCGCTGTTATCAGTTCGGACGTAACCAGAAGAAAAACCGGCGGTGCCCTTTTGGGGGATCGTATTCGAATGAACGCCATCGGAAATGAGCGTGTCTACATGCGCTCCCTGGGTACACGAAAAGCCCATTCGGAAATCCCGGAGGCACTGGGCGAAATCATTTCTGTGGCCAAAGCCGCCGGATTTGATTTTATCATCGCGGAAACCGCCGGCATCGGTCAGGGGGATTCCCATATTATCGACCAGGTGGATTGCGCCATGTATGTTATGACGTCCGAATTCGGGGCGGCAAGCCAGTTGGAAAAAATCGATATGCTGGATTTTGCGGATCTGATTGTGGTCAACAAATTCGAGAAAAGAGGAGGGGAAGACGCCGTCAGGGATGTTCGCAAGCAGGTGCAACGAAACCGGAACGCTTGGGACAGGCAACCGGAAGATATGCCGGTATTCGGCACAATTGCCTCCAAATTCAACGATGACGGTGTAACCGCCCTTTATCAGGCCCTGCTGCAGACTATTTTTGAAAAAACCGGGGTTAAATTTGAAAGCCGCCTTCCTAAAATTGATGTGAAAACATCGTCCACAAAAACGGTGATCATCCCGCCGGAGAAAACACGTTACCTCTCAGAAATTGCCGACACCATTCGGGACTACCATAAGCATACAAAAATACAGGCGGAGGCCATCCGTAAGGTCTGGCATCTGGAAGAAAGCGCCAGAGCCATTGATGAGAGCCTGCTTGACGGGGATAAAACACAACTGATCGAAATTTTAAAAAAGGAAGCCGATGCCGCCAAGGAACGAATCAATGACGAGGCCAAGGAACTGTTAACACAATGGGATGATATGAAGGAAGCCTATACAAAGGACGAACTGGTATACACGGTTCGAGGAAAGGAAGTAAGAGTTCCCCTGTATACCGAATCCTTATCCCATCAGAAAATTCCCAAGATCTGCCTCCCAAAATTCAAGGACCCTGGAGAGATCTACCGGTGGCTGCGGCGGGAAAATCTTCCCGGATACTTCCCTTATACTGCCGGTGTGTTTCCTTTAAAACGGGTGGGGGAAGACCCTACGCGAATGTTTGCCGGAGAAGGAGACCCGGCAAAAACCAACACTCGTTTTCGTCTGCTTTCCGGCAACTACGAGGCAAAAAGGCTTTCTACCGCATTTGATTCGGTAACTTTGTATGGGTGTGATCCGGAGTTACGGCCGGATATTTACGGCAAGGTCGGCAACGCAGGCGTCAGTGTCTGTACGTTGGAAGATGTCAAAGTATTATACAGCGGGTTCGACCTCTGCGCGCCTTCCACGTCCGTCTCCATGACCATCAACGGCCCGGCGCCTGTCATGCTTGCCATGTTCATGAATACGGCCATTGATCAGCAGGTGGATAAATACACACAAGAGAACGGTAAAGCCCCGACAACGGAAGCGTATCAAAATATTCGCGAATCAGCACTAAGCAATGTCCGCGGCACGGTTCAGGCGGATATTTTGAAGGAAGATCAGGGGCAGAATACATGTATTTTTTCGATTGAATTTGCCCTTAAAATGATGGGGGATATCCAGCAGTATTTTATCGAGCACAATGTGCGCAATTTTTACTCCGTATCCATTTCAGGCTATCACGTCGCTGAGGCCGGGGCCAATCCCATTACCCAACTGGCGGTGACCCTTTCCAACGGCTTTACCTATGTAGAATACTACCTTTCCCGGGGCATGCCCATTGACAGCTTCGGGCCCAACCTGTCATACTTTTTTTCCAACGGCATGGACCCCGAATATACAGTCATCGGGAGAGTCGCCCGAAGAATCTGGGCCATTGCCATGAAAGAAAAATACGACGCGTCTGCACGTTCACAAATGCTGAAATACCACATCCAGACATCCGGGAGATCGTTGCACAGCCAGGATATCCAGCTCAACGACATCCGGACCACCTTACAGGCCCTTTGCGCGGTATATGACAATTGCAACAGCCTGCATACCAACGCTTTTGACGAAGCCATTACAACCCCTACCGAAGAATCGGTAAGACGGGCCCTGGCCATCCAGTTGATTATCAATCGGGAGTGGGGATTGACCCAAAATGAAAATATGAACCAGGGAAGCTTTATCGTCGAAGAATTGACGGATCTGGTGGAGGAGGCTGTCCTGAGTGAATTTCACCGTATTTCGGAACGGGGCGGCGTGTTGGGCGCCATGGAAACGGGATATCAGCGAAGTAAAATTCAGGAAGAATCCGTCTACTATGAAACATTGAAGCACAATGGAGAGCTTCCCATTATCGGTGTCAACACCTTCCGTGACCAGAATATGGAAGGCGATGTGCTGACTCAAAGCAGTGGCAGCTGTGAACTGGCCCGAGCCACAGATGAAGAAAAACAATCCCAGTTGAAGCGATTGGCTGATTTTCAAAAACAGAATGAAGAAGAAGCTCCCCAGGCTCTGGAAAAACTTCAACGGGTGGTCCTTTCAGGGGGCAACATCTTTGAAGAGTTGATGGAAACGGTTAAGGTCTGCAGCCTGGGCCAGATTACCAAAGCCCTTTACGATGTGGGCGGCCAGTATCGCAGGAACATGTGATTGGAGATAAACCTTATTTTTCATTTATCCGGATGCAGTGCCTTTGCCTCGGCATTGAAATCGCCTGAAATCCCACCCGATTCAAAATACCTGGGATAAGCGTTTCGGTAGGCCTTCATAAGCCTGCCCCAGGGCAGATCAGCAAAATGCCCATGATCTTCAACATATTCCATATGCTGCTGCCCTTTGGCATCAAAGGGGTGAAACACACTGTCTTCCCGACCATCAAATTCCAGGGGCAGTACACCAAACGCCTGACACAGGCTCAAGTTGAATGTCGGTGTCGCCTTGACCCATTTTTTTTCCAGAAAGATATCAGTATACCCGTGCCATTCAAAAAGATCCGTGCCCATTTTTGCCCTGAGCTTGGGCGTGGTCAAATGGTTCTTCACAGTGGCAAACCCCAGACGGGCCGGTATGGACTGGGCCCTGAGACAGGCTGCTAAAAGCACAGCCTTTGACACGCAGAAACCCTTGCCTTCGGTCAGAACCCGGCTTGCTTTAAAACCCTCTTGGTGGTTGGGAATCTCATAGGGGTTATACCGGATCTGATCCCTGACAGCGTAAAAAATGCTTACAGCCTTTTTCACTGGGTTATCTGACGGTCCTGCATACCGGGATGAAAATGCAATGATCTTTTCATGATCCGAATCAATAAAAAACGTCGGAGCACCATATAAGGAGAGCTGGTCAATATCCATATGTTTTATCCTGAAAATTAAGTTGTGAATATAAATCCCAATTCCGAAGTTGCGCCACATGTCTGCTATACCGATTACCTGTCCTGAAATCAATACCCACACCTGTATCAAGACACATTTGTGTCCCAAATTTTGAAACAAATAAACCCTGGCCGCGTTTTCAAACCTGCCGGACATTTCTTCTAAAACCGTCTGAGACACGCATTGGCAAATCGTTTGATGCGATTCAACGCTGTTTCTCCCAACGCCCTGAAAAAACAGGCAGGCCCGTGCTTCCGGAATGAATCTTGTTTAACAAATTAGAAGCGTAATACTTTTTAATGACTGACAGTATAGAATTAACTGAAATAACGGCCATGGCCGACCTGGTCTTTCACCGAGGTTAGGCCACAACAAATCATGAAAGAAACTAACTGGTTAGTTTAGTTATTTCATATAAAAAGATGGAGTAAAATCATTGACACAACAAAGTAATACCGCCGACAATTCCGAAAAATTTGATTCCATTGTTATCAACGAAGTACAGCTACTCCTGGCGGAAAAGCGAACATCCCTTGCTGTTATGAGAACCGGGATTGCCGTGCTGGCCCTGCCCTTGTCCGTGATCGGACTTTTGATTGCCACCTCCAAATATTACAATATTTTCAACGTGCTGCATCTGGTGATTCCCTTTGGAATTCTTAACCTTGGATTGATCGTTCTAGGCTGCTATTTAATCACCCGGGCAATTATAAGAATGCACAGCTATGACAAACACATCCATGAACTCAAGGTCAAATTCAGTGCTTTAGGGCAGTTCATAGAATAACTGACAACGATGGGGTAACGTTCAACAGCCCGGCATAAACCGGTTTGGCATAATTTGTGCTGTTTTACTACAATTAAGAATCTCATAGAGATAATTTCAAAGGCGGTTAACAGCAATAGATATTTGAAAGAGAACAGCCATGAAACCATACGGCAGAAAAACGAAAAAGAAGGTAGGCGAAATTCTTACCCTTGGCAATCGCAACCAGGCCCTGGACAGACTGGCTCAAATTCCGGACGCCCAGCTCATCGGACATCTGTTCTCTTACTTTTACAACAAGGAGGAACTGATTAAGTTCCGCAGCGTAACCGCCATGGGAGAGCTTGCCGCAAGGATTGCGGTTGATTCCATGGAAAAAGCCAGAATACTTATGAGACGAATCATGTGGAACTTGAACGATGAATCCGGCGGCATCGGCTGGGGGTCCCCCGAGGCCATGGGAGAAATTTTAAGCAAAAGTCCGCCCCTGGCCCGGGAATTTAAATGCATCCTTTTTTCTTATCTGGATGACAAAGGCAACCATATAGAACATGAAATGCTCCAGCGCGGGGTTTTGTGGGGCATTGGTACATATCTTGGCACAGCACCCCAAAATATAACAGATGTCACCAGGGAACAGCTCCAGGCACATCTATCGTCTACAGATCCGATAAAGCGTGGATATGCCCTAAGGGCACTGTCCAATGCCCATGTTTTCGAATATTCGGTTCTGCCCGATTTTATCCAGGCAGATAAAACGACCATTGATATTTACACAGGGTGGGATTTTACGGCTACCCGGATATCGGATATGGTTCATGCCTGCACCCCGGAACAGGCTCTGGCCAGCAATGAATAGAATAATTACCAAATTTTATTTACCCTGGTGTGAAACGATTAAAGAGAATTTGCCATGCTTAAAAAAAAATGTGACATAAATATCGAACGCACCATTGAACTGGCCCATGAAATGATAGAACTGGCACAGACCGGATATGAACATCATGAAGACCCCGACTGCGGTATACTTTATGGAATTTTGCTGGATACAGGCTACAAGATTCTTGATCTTGCAGAAAAAGAGAAACAGATTCATATTCGAAAAGGCTGGTGGGTTGAATCCATTGACAAAGGAATGATTTAATGAAAACACAAAAAAAACCGGTAATTGATCTTGGCTGCTGCAACCTATGCGAGGTTTGTATTGATCTGGCTCCCCACGCCTTTAAAATTAATGATGCAGGTTATGTAGATGTACTATCCCTTGACAGCTATGAGGATGACGAAGATATCCTTGAAGCTGTGAAAAACTGCCCCCAAGACTGTATTTCCTGGGAGTAATTCTCCCAATCCCCCATTTTTCTTTTTACAGATGCAAAAAAACATTGCGCCTGATACACAAATGTGCCATTTAAAAGACCGTTTCAAGAACAGCCTGGTATCGATTACTAAAAGCGCGTTGCCTGGAAATCAAAAATGGAAAAGTTTACACATTCTTTGCTGGACCTGCACAATCTCAACCTCGTGATGGACAATCTTAAACTTGGTGTTATGGCACATACCACGGAGCGTATCATCACTGTTTTTAATAAAGAAGCAGAAAAAATTACCGGATATAGTAAAAAAGAGGTCCTGGGCAAGGACTGTCACGATGTGTTCCAGGCCCCGCTTTGCGGTTCCAAATGCTCTTTTTGTGATGATTCCCCGAAACTTTCCGCCGGAACTAAGGAGTACCCGGTTACCATAGTCACAAAAACAGGGGAGACCCGTCATCTGGAAATGACCGTTTACTGCATCCCGGACCATGAAGGGGAAATCCAGGGAGTTGTGGCCTCTTTCCGGGATATGACCGATTCCATACGTCTCTCCCTGAAAGCCGAAGATCTTTCCAATTTTGCCGGCATTATCGGCAAGGACAAAGCCATGCATGACATATTCCGGCAAATCCGGGATGTGGCTTTGTATAACTACCCGGTTCACGTATCCGGTGAAACCGGTACCGGTAAGGAACGGGTCGCCTATGCTATTCATGACATCTCGTCCTACGGCAACGGCAGTTTCGTTCCGGTTAACTGCGGGGCCATTCCCGAAGGTATTGTGGAAAGCGAGCTGTTCGGCCATGTTAAAGGTGCATTCTCAGGGGCGGTTAAGGAACGCAAAGGTCGTTTTGAACTGGCCCATAAAGGCACCCTGTTCCTGGATGAAGTGGCGGAACTGCCCTTGAAAACCCAAGTAAAACTTTTACGGTTCCTCCAGGAGGGATCCTTTGAAAAAGTAGGCGGAGAAAAAAATATCAGCGTGGATGTGAGAATTATTTCAGCAACCAACAAAGATCTGGCAGAAGAGGTCCGAGCCGGGCGGTTCAGGGAAGACCTTTATTACCGGCTCAACGTCATTCCTATCCACCTGCCGCCCTTGCGGGAAAGAAAAAACGATATCCCGCTTTTAGCCGAGCATTTCCTGCGGGAGGCCGAAAAAGAAACTAAAAAGTCCGTACCGGAACTTGCCCCTGACACCATTCGAGAGATGATGGACTACCACTGGCCCGGCAATGTCAGAGAATTAAAAAATGTGATCCAGTTTTCCGTGGTCCGGGCCCGGGGCAACGTTATTTTGCCCACGGATCTTCCCTTTGTTGCATCCAACAGGCAACCCATGCGGCCTCTCCTATCAAATGAGTCCCCAGAGTCTGGTGCGCAATTTACCCGGGGCAAACTCAATCAGGAAAATGTCCAAGCCGCCCTGGTCAAAACCGGCGGCAACAAATCCAAGGCTGCCCGTGTGCTAGGCGTGGGCAGGGCAACTCTATACCGTTTTTTAGGTGACCATCCTGATATTAAAGCCTTTTCAAACACTTTCTAAATTAATTCGGGGGAAACGCATCATAATATAGTTTTATGACGCGTTTCTCCGGGACATATCAAAGGGTGGATTTAATTTCTTAAAAAACTGAAAAACACTTTAATTTTTAGTCATTTTCTTCTTCTTCAAAATTTAATTCCATGGCGGCCAGGCACTCTGAACATTCCATTGTGGCATTTTCAAGATCAGAAAATTTTTCTTTGATCTCTTCTTCGGTCATTGTTGATAAATGGCTACAACCACATTGTGGGCATATGCCTTTGATCCTGTGTTTCTTTGTTTTTTTTTCTGTCATGATTTTCTCCTTATTATTTGGGGTATTAACCAGACTTTGTCTAATATAATAATTAAGCAATTTATGTGCCACGAAATTTATTTCTATTTAAAATATAAACTTAACCCATACAGGACATCGACAGGCTGTTACGGAATAGATAATTTTTTCAAGTTCAAGGCGGAAAATCAATTTGACCGCAGGCATACATGCAGTCTTCTGAGGATCAACTTTATTTTCCGCCTTAAAATTGGGAAAATTAGCATTCTTTAACAGCCTGTCGAGAAATATCCGGGTTACCTATGATTTTTTTTGGGCCATGTAATACAGAACCGGCACCGCCATCCTGGAAATCAGCAGGGAGGCAATCTCTCCAAACATCAGCGAAATGGCCAAGCCCTGAAAAATCGGGTCTGCCAGAATCACCGAAGCGCCCACAACAACCGCCAGGGCCGTCAGCAGCATGGGCCGGAACCGGATGGCGCCAGCTTCCACCACAGCCTCTGCCAGGGGCAGACCATGGCTTCGGCGCAGTTCAATAAAATCCACCAGAATAATAGAATTTCTTACCACAATCCCTGCGCCCGCCATGAATCCAATCATTGAAGTGGCGGTAAAAAATGCCCCCAGGGCCCAATGCGCCGGAAGAATGCCGATCAAAGAGAACGGAATAGCCGCCATCACCACCACCGGCGTTACATAGCTTTTAAACCAGCCCACCATGAGCATATAAATGAGCACCATTACCACACAGAATGCCAGGCCCAAATCCCGGAACACCTCCAGGGTAATATGCCACTCCCCGTCCCATTTAATGGAGGGCTCGGACTCGTTGAACGGCTGTTTTAAATTGTAGATGGTGACATGGTCCAGGCTTCCGCCAAAATCCTTGCCTGACAGCTGCTCAACGGATTTATTCATCTCAAGGATGGGGTATATCGGACTCTCCGCAGCGCCGGCCACATCGCCTGTCACGTAAATCACAGGTTTCAGATTCTTCCGGTAAATGGGCTGATCCACGGGTGCCCGGCTCAAAGTCACAAGCTCTCGCAACGGCGTCAGGGCCGCAGCAGGATTGCGCGGGTCCCGCAGCCCGATGTTCAGGATAGAATCAATTCGGGCGCGTTCGGCTTTGGGCAGCTGAAATACAATATCTATTTCTTCCTTGTCCCGGGGCTGGTGGAACAAATCCACGGACAATCCGGAAAGCCCCATATTCACAGCCTGGATGATGTCGCCTTCACTGATACCGTGCAGCGCCGCTTTTTCCTTGTCCACCGTGATAATGGTCTTTTCGCGATCATTCTCACGGTACCAATCGATATCCACCACACCATCCGTCTGGGCAAAAATCTGTTTGACCTTTTTGGCCAAAGCCAGGCGAGAGGCATGGTTGGGGCCGTAAACCTCGGCAACCAGGGTCTGGAGGACCGGCGGGCCCGGAGGCACTTCGGCAACCGCAATGGTGGCCCCGTATTTTTCAGCAATGGCCGCCAAAGCCGGACGTACGTTTTTGGCAATTTCATGGCTTTGCCGATCGCGATCATGCTTGGGAGTCAGGTTGACCTGAATGTCTGCCACACTGGGGCCCGAACGCATAAAATAGTGACGAACGAGACCGTTAAAATTATAAGGGGAGGCCGTACCTGCGTATATTTGATAATCAGTGACATCCGGTTCCTGTTTGATGACCTGGGCCATCTCCATGGCCACCCGGGTGGTCTGCTCCAAAGTACCGCCTTCGGGCATGTCCAGAATTACCTGAAATTCCGATTTATTATCAAAGGGCAGCATCTTTACCTTAACCAGACCCAACACAACCAGGGCACAGGACGCCAGCAGCATGGCAATGATGATACAGAAAAACAGGATGCGCCAGGCGCCATGGGCCAGCAGCGGATCCATGATATGGTGATACAACCGGGTAAACGGATCATCCGGGGCATGGTCGGGGTCAGGACCTTTCTCTTCTGCCACTGTATCCCCGGATGTTGCTGCCTGTTTGCGTTTTAAAATATGGATGGCCGCCCAGGGGGTGATGGTAAACGCGATAATCAGGGAAAAGACCATGGCAGCGGATGCCCCTACCGGGATGGGACGCATGTACGGCCCCATGAGTCCACCCACAAAGGCCATGGGTAAAATTGCGGCAATAACGGCCCATGTGGCAAGAATCGTTGGGTTACCCACTTCGCCTACCGCAATAATGGCAATGTCCTTAAAAGAACGGGACCGATTCTCAGACAGCCGCATATGTCTAACAATATTTTCCACCACCACAATGGCGTCGTCAACCAGAATACCGATGGAAAAAATCAGGGCAAACAGCGTAATCCGGTTCAAAGTATAGCCGTATAAATAAAAAAGCAGCAGGGTCAAAGACAAGGTGGAGGGGATGGCCAGCATGACGATCATGGATTCCCGCCATCCCAGGAAGATCAAGATGAGCAGGGCCACCCCGAACACGGCAATGCCCATGTGTAAAAGCAGTTCATTGGATTTTTCAGCTGCGGTCTCCCCATAATTCCGGGTCACGGTGACCTCCACATCACCGGGGATCAGGCTGCCTTTAAGCTGTTCCACCTTGGTCAAAACCTTTTTGACCACATCAACGGCATTGGCACCGGGCCGTTTGGCCACGGAAAGTGTGACAGCCGCTTCCGGATCATGGCGGTCCTTGCTGCCGAACAATACATAAGATTCCGGTTCTTCGGGTCCGTCAACAATTTTTGCCACCTGGTGCAAGTACACAGGATTGCCACTGCGGACACTGATGACGATATTGCCGATATCTTCGGCTGTTTTCAAAAAAGTGCCAGTCTGGATGAGTACTTCCCGGTTATTGGCCTGGGTGGCACCTGAATACGCCTGACGGTTGGCCTGGATGAGGTGATTGATCAGATCAAAGGGGGTTAGATTCCGTGCTGCCAGCTGCAACGGATCAAACAGTACACGCACCTGACGACGGGTCCCTCCAATCAGTTTGATTTCAGAAACTTCAAAGATGGATTTCACCTCATCGTCCACTTGGGCGGCCAGCCGTCGCAGCATAAAATGGTCATAGGTTTTGGAATGAAACGTCAACGCCAGAATCGGCACATCATCAATGGTGTGCGGTTTGATCATGGGTCTGGAAACGCCGTGGGGAATTCTATCAAAGTTAGTTTGCAGCTTCTGGTTCAACCGGACAATGGAAGATTCCAAATCCTGACCCACATAGAAACGGACCACCAGCATACTTTGGCCGGGCATGGAGGTGGAGTAGATATACTCCACGCCGGGCAGTTCATAAAGCAACTTTTCCATGGGGATGCTCAAGCGCTGTTCCACCTCTTTGGCGCCAGCCCCGGGCATGGCAACCATGACATCAATCATGGGCACTTTAATCTGGGGTTCCTCTTCCCTGGGTAGCATGGTAATGGCCATGACCCCGAGCAGAAGCGAGGCTAAAATACCGATCAATGTCAGTTTGGACGTAATAAAGGTCGCGGCTAACCGGCCGGCAAAACCCTGGTGTGCGGAAGATTGTTGTTCGTTCATCGAATTTCTCTATTCTATTTTTATGGGCTGTCCGTCCACGAGCTGTTCATTGTTTTGCCAAATAACCGTTTCACCGGGATTCAGACCTGCGACAATCTCCGTCAGGCCGTCCTGGCGCATGCCGGTTCGTACCAGGCGAAGATGTGCTTTATTGTCCGCAGCCACAAAGACACGTTCCATCTGCCCTTTGGGTAACACGGTGCCGTCGGGCACAAACAGGGATGTCTTGGCCTGTCCGGGCAGCTTGACCCGGGAAAACTGCCCGGTGCGCAATTTCTCATTGTACGAAAGATCTATAGTGACCGATGCTGTCCGGGAGGCAGGATCAGCCGAAGGCGCCACTTCGGCCACCTTGCCGTTGATGGTCAGTCCGGCCGTAGGGACAGTGACCGTAAGCGTCTGACCCGGCCGGATCTGCAGCACCAGGCTTTCGGGTACGGCACAAACCGCTTGCAGTTTCTGATCATTTTCCATACGCAGCAGCACCGTGCCGGGTGTGGCCAGGTCTCCGGCATGTACATTTTTCGCTGTAATCACGCCGGAAAAAGGCGCGAAGATGGTGGTATAACTGAGCATGGTCCGGGCCCCCTGCACTGCTGCTTTTGCCACGGCATACTGATCCTGCATAAATTTTACGGTTTCAGCGGTGGCGGCATGTTTTTTTAAAAGTTTCTGTTCACGCGAAAGATTTCGCCCGGCCTGATTAAACCGGGCCTGGGCCTGATTGAGCTGGGCTGCGATCTCCTGGGCACTGATTTTAACCAACAAGTCCCCTTTGTTTACACGGGAGCCCAGGACCACAGGCACGTCGGTCACAACACCCGTCACTTTGGCGGAAATGGCCGCACGTTCAACAGCCTGCAGGGTGCCCACAACCTCAACAAGGGTGGGCACGGTCTGCTCAATTACGGTGGACGTCTGCACCGCCGCAACCGGCAGAGCTATTTGCGATTCCTGGCCCTGGGCACCAAGGCCCGACACCAGGATCATCATCAAACCAAACATAAGGTGTATAGGACTTTTCATAATTATCACTCCATTTTTCTTGCTCATGCTCGAATTCATAGCCCGGAGCAAGAGCAGGAACAAGATTAAGTATCAATTCATTTGCGATGAACTATAGTCTGCGTATTGCAAAAATCCGCAGGCCCGTCTCAAATTGGCAACCGAAATGCGGTGTTCCGCATTGGCCAGTGCGTGGCGTACCTGGGCTTCCGTCAATCGATTTTCCGTATCAATCAGTTCGGAAGAAAGCACAAGGCCTGCTTTGAATCGGTTCCGGAAAAGACGAGCAGACTCCTGGGCAGATGCCACCATTTTTTCAGTCACCCGGACCCTTCTTTCCGCCTGATCAAGATTCAAGGCAGCCTGCCGAGTCTCCAGGGCATAAGCCAGTTCCATCTTTCGAAGTTCATCCTTTGCCTGGCCCAGTGCAATACTGGCCTGTTGAACCCTGGCGCCTGTCTGTTTGCCGTCAAACAACGTCATATTGACACGGATTCCAGCCATCCATGAGTCGCCGGAGCCGCTGCCAATTTCGAATCCGTTATCCACCTGATAGGAACCAAAGGCATCGGCCGTGGGGTAATAACCACTTTGGGCCTGGCGAAGTCCGGCCTGCTTTGCCTGAATCAGAAATTGCATGGCTTTGATTTCCGACCTGTCTTTGAAATCAGGCTGATTCGGCACGGTCTGTGACGGGGTATGGGCAAGGTCGATGTTCACCTGATTTCCGCTCACCCCCAGTACATTCAAAAGGCTTTGTTTTGCCAGGGCAAGCCCATGCTGTGCCTGAATCAAATTTTCATCGGCAACGGCCTGCTGCACCTCCAGATTCAACAGCTCCTGTTTGAGCAGATCCCCTTCTTCGAAACGGGCTATAGCCACCTGCATTGACGCGTCAATGGCCTGAACGGCTGCTTGTCTTGCACCAACATTTTCCCTGGCCTGGACAATATTAAAAAAGGATTTTACCACGGCAAAGCCAAGGCTGTTTTTAACGGCTTCTTCCTGGAGTATGGCCGCTTTTTTCCGGGCATTGGCTGCATCCACACCGGCCTGGTGTCGTCCGCCGTTGTAAATCCGGTATGTCAACTGAAGCATAAACTGAAGATCGTCTGTTTCGCCGGGATCGTTAAAATCAATACTGTTGGAAAACACCCCCTGGTTAAGGATGTTTCCAAATGAGTACATGGGGTTATTGGTGCGCGAATATCCTGCCTGCACCCCCAATTGAGGATAGAAGGCTGCCTCGGCTTCTTTTATGGCGGCTGCGGATGAAGCAATTCGCTTTAGCGCAATCTGTGCGTCAGGATTATTCTTCAGGGCAAATTGGACCGCTTCAGGACCTGTCCATACATCCGGTACGGTATCCTGGGCAGAAGCTGCAGACGCATGCGACAAAGCGCAGCATAAACAAATTGCCATAATCATGGGTACAGCAGCTATCCCAAACCATTCGCAACTTTTTTTAGACTTAAAGATCCAAATCATGCACGCCCACCTGAATTTTCTTTGATATGTTAATTTCCTTGCTCCAGAGCCCGAATAGGAAAGAACAGCCTCTCAGCCCCGGTATAGCAGATACTATACCATAGTAAATAAAAAACAAAACCCCCGGGCCTGCAAAGGTTTGAGATGCAAGTCCGGGGGTTTGTTTCCCGCTTTTCTGACAGGCCGGATTATCCCACAGCCTCCACATTTTTTGGTCCATGACCAAGAACAAGCTGCTCTTTTTCTTGGTCGAGACGGAAATATACGGTCTCGCCTTCCAGAAAATCCCCTTTAAGCAATGCCATGGACAGCGGGTTTTCAATTTCCTGCTGGATCACACGTTTAAGCGGACGGGCGCCAAATCCGGGATCATACCCCTTCTGCGCCAGAAAGCTCATGGCATCATCATCCAGATAAACAGCCAGATTTCTTTCAGCCAGCCGCCGGTTCAGGGCAGCAACCTGGATGGCGGCAATATCCATAAGATGTTCACGTTCCAGGGCATGAAAGGTGATGATCTCATCAATCCGGTTTAAAAACTCCGGCCTGAATGCGGCTTTAAGGGCCTGCTGCACGGCCTGTTCCACCTCATTGGATAAACCACTCGGCCCTGCTTCAAGCAGGATCCTGGACCCGATATTGGATGTCATGATGATGATGGTGTTCCTGAAATCCACAGTACGTCCATGGCCGTCGGTCATCCGTCCGTCGTCCAGGACCTGGAGCAGGATGTTGAAAACGTCCGGGTGGGCCTTTTCAATCTCGTCAAACAAGATCACACTGTAGGGCCTACGCCGCACCGCCTCGGTGAGGTATCCGCCCTCGTCATATCCCACATATCCGGGAGGGGCACCAATGAGACGGGCCACACTATGCTTTTCCATATACTCGGACATATCCAGCCGCACCATGGCGTCCCTGGAGTCAAACATGAACTCCGCCAGGGACTTGGCAAGCTCGGTTTTGCCCACACCCGTGGGTCCCATGAAGATAAAGGTACCAATGGGTCGATCTTCGGGCTGCAAGCCGGACCTGGCCCGTCGCACGGCATTGGAAACGGCATCAATGGCCTTTTCCTGGCCGATCACCTTTTTGGTAATATAGGATTCCATGGTGACCAGTTTTTCTTGCTCTCCCTGGAGCATCTTGGATACGGGAATCCCGGTCCAGGAGGAAACCACCTCGGCCACGTCAGCTTCTTCCACGTCTTCTTTGAGCATCTTGCAGGTCTGCTGCAGAGTTGCAAGGGTCTGCTTTTTCTCTTCAATTTTTTTGTTCAAATCCGCGATAGTGCCATAACGGATCTGGGCTACTTTTTCAAAGTCACCAGCACGTTCGGCAAGCTGGGCCTCAGTCTGGAACCGGTCAATGTCCTCCCGCATAGTCGAAATCTCCCGGATAATGGATTTTTCATTATCCCAATGCACCTTCAAAGGCCGAATCTCCTCTTCCATGGCTGCAATGTTTTTCTCCAGGTGTTCAAGACGCTCCCTGGAGGCCTTGTCCTTTTCCTTGATCAGAGCCTGGCGCTCAATGGCCGCCTGGGTCAGGCGCCGCTGGATTTCGTCAATGGCCCGGGGCATGGAGTCAATTTCGATACGAAGTTTGGATGCGCACTCATCAATCAGGTCAATGGCTTTGTCCGGCAAAAACCGGTCAGCAATGTACCTATGGGAAAGGGTGGCGGCCCCCACCAGGGCTGAA